>NZ_JAZAQF010000029.1:0-113652 GCF_043235035.1 Limnothrix redekei LRLZ20PSL1
TCATCGATTTTGCAGAACAGAGCTTCTAGACTGAGCATGGCGGGGTTGGGCTGAGTGTTGTTTTGGTTAATGCCTCAGCTTAACCAGCCCCGTCTTTCCTTCGCTCCCCTTATCCCGAATTCACGTTTAGATAACAAAGCTTCCGTGGCAATTTTGCTGGATTTGGCAGAACGGCTATTGGCCCAGGAGGAGCCGCCGGCCATGGATCTATATCTGGTTGCTTCCGCCAAGGAAGAGGTGGGAGCCTTAGGGGCCATGTACTTTGCGCAACAACAGAAGCTGGCGGCCCTGATTGCGTTGGAAATTGCCCCGATCGCCCCGGAATACCCGATCGCCCCGGGGCCCGTGCCGGTGTTGCTGTCCCAGGATGCCTATGGGCTGTATGACGAAGACCTGAACCGGGCGCTACAGGCGGCGGCCGAGCGATTGCACTTACCCATTCAATACGCCGTGATCAGCGGATTTGGCAGCGATGGTTCGATCGCCATGAAATTTGGCCATGTGCCCCGGGCCGCCTGCTTGGGCTTCCCCACCCAAAACACCCACGGTTACGAGATTGCCCACCTCAAGGCGATCGCCCGCTGCACGGACATTCTGATGGAATTTGTGCAGCAACCTTTTCCACCGCCAGTCGAAAAGCCAGTCGAACAGGTGAACGCGCCCTAAGACCGATCACCAAATCGCCTGAAACCTTGATTCCACCGTTGCCAGATCGTTGTAACAAGGGGCTTAAGCCCCTTGTTACAACGATGAGGGTTAAGCAATGACAACCAACCTTAAACCTGCTCTAGGTAATCATTCAGGTCAGACATCAGGCGATCGAGCGCCGTTTCCAAACTGAGCCGAATGCGATCATCCCGCACGGTCAACAGCACCTTCGCCGCAAAGGGCGATGGCCAAATATTGGGGTTACAAAACACCTCTAAAAACACCTCTCCCGCATGTTGATAGTCCAAATTGGCTTGGGGCGTGGGGCGATCGCCGGGAGTCACCTGGGTGGCAGCCTTGATTCGATCGATCAACCCCTTCAATTCCGTTTGTAATTGCCGGGCCGCGGCGGGTGCATAACCAAAAGCAACGGAGCCAGTTTCTAAATTGAGGCGGCAGGTAGGCGTAGTCATCCACAAATTTCCTAAAAATAGCCACGTCGCTCCAAACGCAGAACAGCGGGGCCAAACCATGCCCAATGTCCAAAATTCATGGCAGCGAATGATTAAGCAAATGACTAAGCTACTCACTGCCCAATCTTGAACAAGGGGGTTAAACCTTTTGTTACCACGAATGTTCTAAGGTTTTTGTCAATTCTGGTGAACGAGAGTCAAGGTAAATTGCAACAAATCTAATCAAACTAACAAATCTATAGAATTCGCAAAATCCTCAGAAATTGGGGCGATCGGGCGATTGCTCTGCATTCAACGATTGATTCAATGCTTTGGCCCCCAGCCCTCAATCCAAAGAAGTCTGGTTAGGATGGCGATTGACCAAGGTTGAAGACCCCCTTACAGCCATGTTTTCGACTGTTTCAATCTCTCAAATTTCCCAACGCCTCCTTGGGGCAGCGCTGGGTTTGGTTTGCACGTTGTCGATCGGCCCCAATGCGGTGCAGGCGAACCCATCCCCCAAGGAGCGCTACAACGAGGCAATTCGGGATGCGGCGGTGGCAGAACCCGCCGAGCAGGTTTCGGAGCTGATTCCCCTCACGCCGGATAATCCGAATTTGGTTTGGCATCCCGATCGCCAGCGATTGTTGATGGTGACCTGGAAGAGTCAAAGCTCGTTCGATCGCTTCATCAAACCCGCCACCAACAGTTCTAGCAACGAAAACCAACTGATTTGGGTCACGGCGGCTCCCCAGGTGCAACAGCTTTGTCGGCAATATCGCCAACAGAATCCCAACGCTACCGAAGCGGATCTGAAACTGCGGCTCCAGCAATATTTGGGCTTGGATCCGGCCTGGAACTATGACGTGTTTGTGGAAATGTGGGTGGATGCGCGGGATTTGTTTCGCCCCTGTGCGGATCCGGAAGTGAGCGATCGCCAGTGCCAGGCGGATTTTCCCCAATCCCTGGCGGCGGACTTGCCGAAGGTGGCGGGCATCACCCCCCGATCGGGCATTGCCAACTATCAAACCTTCTTCAAGGGGCTGTATTACCGCAGCATTCGCACCAATCTGCAACCCTTCACCGGCTTGGGCTACACCTACGATTGGGGCAACCCCAACAGCGAAGTGGGAGCCAGCGAATTTATCCTTGTGCCCGGTGCGGCCTACACAATCGAGCGGGCCGTGCCCACGGGGGATTATTGCAAACCCGAATGACGCATTTCGGGACTTGCTAGAAGCTCACAAATCATGACTAATCCTGAATAGGATGGGATGATCACGGAACCGCCTGAGGTCTCAAACCCAAAAACGAACCGGTTTGGGATGGGGGTTAGGCGGTCACCTTGCGCGATCGCCCGTTTGGCACAAGGCTTAGGATTCACAACGCAGAAGCAGGACAAACTGAACAAGCAACCGGCCGAAAAGTTGCAACCAAAATGGGCCATGGGGGGTCTAAGCCTGGGGAATCGCCATCTCAGTCTTGGTCGGGTCTATTTTGTCGGGTCTGTCGGGTCTACGGAGCAGTCTCCTGATGACCACAGCATCCTCGGAAGGTTAGGGCAGGGCAGCTTTTTGGCGATCGACTCTGGTTTTTCTGAACAATAACGGTGAGTGACATGTTTCCATGGCCCCTAAGGATCGGCTCCTTGATCTTGATCGGCGCGGGGTTGACTTGGGTGGGTCTGAAGGGCCCGATCGGGCAATCGGCCCCTTCAGATTCCCCCGCTTTGGCCCAAGCGGCCGACTCGTCCACGCTCGCGCCGGCCGGCGGTGTCACCAGCATTCCGGCTCCGGAGCGCTCGATCGATGGTCACTTGGCCCAGAGAACGGCCACCGCCCTGTTGCGCCGCCCGATCGATTGCCAACTGGGCAAAGATTGCTTTGTGATGCTCTATCCCGACCACGACCCCAGCACGGGCGAGCGGGATTCCATGTGTCGGCACTTGACCTATGACGGTCACAACGGCACAGATTTTGCAATTCCCTTCTGGACTCCGCAAACGGCTGTGCCGGTGGTGGCCACGGCGGCGGGCACGGTGTCGGCCATGCGGGATGGTGTGCCCGATCGACGGCTCACTTCCCCGGAAGCGCGATCGACCGTGGCGGGCATTGAGTGCGGCAACGGCGTAATGCTAGACCATGGCAACGGCTGGCAAACCCAGTATTGCCACATGAAACAGGGCAGCGTGCGGGTCAAAATTGGCGATCGGGTGCAGGCTGGCAATCCCCTGGGTCTGGTGGGTCTATCGGGCATGACCACCTTTCCCCATGTGCATGTGACGGTGCGCAAGGATGGCAAGGAGGTGGATCCGCTGTTGGGGGGCGATCGGATTGCGGGCTGCGCGACGGGCAACAACACCAACACGGTTTGGAATGACGGGGCGCGCAACTATGTGGCCACGGGGCTAATTCGCAGCGGCTTTGCCCCCAAGCAACCGGTGGAGGATGAGCTGTGGCGCGGCGAGTTCCAAAGCAACCAAATTCCCGGCCAGGCGGAGGCGCTTACCTTTTGGGTTCATGCCTTTGGGGTGCAAAAGGGAGATGTGGAACATTTCAAGCTCTTGGCCCCCGATGGTTCGATCGTCACGGACTATCAACGGCCGATCGACCAAGATCACAAGCAGTGGATTACCTACGTGGGCAAAGGCACTCGGCGATCGCCCCTGATGCCAGGCACTTGGACCGCTTCCTATCGGTTGATGCGGGGTAACCAAACCTTGATTCAGCTCGATCGCCAGCAGGCGGTGGTGCGCTAGGCAGCCAGCCTTGGCCGGGACGAAGCCACCTAGCTCGGAAACTGGGGCAGCAGGTTTTGAATCGTGGTCACCAACTGACGCAGGCGCACCGGTTTCGTTAAATATTCATTGGCTCCGGCCGCCAAGCAGCGATCGCGATCGCCCTCCATGGCCAGCGCCGTGAGGGCCACGATCGGCAAGTTAGCGTATTGCGCATCTTGCCGCAGTAATTGCATCGCCTCCAGGCCGTCCATTCCCGGCATTTGCACATCCATCAACACCAAATCGGGTTGTGATTGTTGCACTTGGGCGATCGCCTCTGCACCATTTCTGGCCAGAATCATCCGATATCCTTTGGCCGTTAAATAACTCACGATCGTGTTGATGTTGGCCTCTTGGTCTTCCGCCAACAAAATGCAGGGCGATCGGCCCCCATCCGTTGATTCAATTACCAGCGATGAATCCAAATTGGCCGATGATTGATCATCGCCAGCCTCCGCGATCGTTCGACCAGGGTGATAGGGCAAATCGACCGTGAAGCAACTGCCACTTCCCACCTTGCTCGTGACCCCCACCCGACCACCGTGAAGTTCCACAATTCGCTTCACCAAAGCCAACCCCAGACCCGTTCCTTCGTATTGGCGATTAAGCGCACTATCAATTTGCACAAAGGGACGAAACAGCCGATCTAACTGATCCGCTGCAATCCCAATTCCCGTATCAATGACGGAAAACCGCAGCCAAGATTGAGACGACTGCGATTCTTGAACGGCGTAATTTTCCAGGGAAACCAACAGCGTCACATGCCCATTCTCCGGCGTGAACTTCACGGCATTATTCAGCAAATTAATCAGCACTTGCCGCATTCGCCGTTCATCTAACAATGCGTGGGGCAACTGACTGGGAATTTGAGTATCTACCTGAATATGTTTCTTCAGGGCCTGTTGCTTAATGAAGGTCAAACTGGACTGGCAAAGGGGCACAATCGCCGTGGGTGCTTGATCCAACTCCAATTGCCCCGATTCAATTTTGGCCACATCCAAAATGTCATTAATCAGGGAGAGCAAATGGGAGCCGGTACGTTCGATCGTCCCCAAGGCTTTGAGCTGACTATCATTAATGGGGCCAAAAACCTGCTCCTGTAGCCCTTCGGTCATGCCCAAAATGGCATTCAAGGGCGTGCGTAATTCATGGCTCATGTTGGCCAAAAATTCATCTTTCAGGCGAGTAGCCCGAATTAATTCATCATTGGTGCGCTGTAGTTGTTCTTCGGCTTGGCGGCGCTGGCGATCGACCCGATAGCCCTCAATCAGGGTGCTACAGGTGACCAAAAATGGCTCTAGATAACCCACCATGCTCGACTCATAACCGCCGGGTCGGTTGGCAATTCCAATCATCCCCACCAATTGATTACCTTGATAGAATGGAATGCCTAAAAATGCCTGCAAGGGGGGGTGGCCGGGTGGTGTGCCGCCACTGCGGGGGTCGGTGCTGGGACTGTTGGCAATCACGGGTTTACCGGTCATGATCACAGCGCCAAAGAGCGTGTTCATGTTGGTAAATTGCATTCCCGTTTCATAGTTATCTTCATAGAACTTTTGCGTATTTGCATCCCAAGCAATGTTGGTGACGCTGTGGGATTGCAGGAAGGGAACGCCTTTAATTTTGAGAAAGCCTTCTTCGATCACGGCACTGCCATCGCCTCGAAATAGCGCTTCTCCAATGAAGCCATATTCACTTTCGGTCAGTTCTAATAAGCCATTCAGAAGGCCTTCAAAGATTGTTAGTCGATTGGCAGCCGTAATAAATTCCGTTTGGGCTTGGCTGATGGTGGAAAGCAGGAAGTTGCTATTTTTGAGGTCAATTTCTGCTCGTTTGCGCGGGGTGATGTCAAAACGAACGGCTAAAAACCGAATCGGTTTCCCTGCGCGATCGAGAAACGGCACGATCGTGCTGTCCACCCAATAGAGCCGACCATCTTTCGTGCGGTTGCAAATTTCCCCGCGCCAAATTTGCCCCGCCAAAATGGTGTCCCACAAGTCCTTAAAGAAGGAGGCGGGATGGTGGCCAGACTTCACCAGTCGATGGGTTTTCCCAATCAATTCCTCGCGACTGTAGCCGGAAACCGCGATAAATCGATCGTTGACATAGGTCATGACCCCTTGGGCATCGGTAATCACCACAATCGCGGAGGCATCGAGTGCCAACTTAAAGGCGGTCAATTCCTGAAGCAGCCGTTCTCGCTCCAGTTCTGCTTGCTTGAGGGGGGTAATGTCTTCGGCAATGCCGGCAAGGCGATACACCTCTCCTTGGGTGTTGCAAATGGGAAACGCCCGATCGCGAATCCAACGCTGTTCCCCATCGGGCCGCAGGATCCGATATTCTTCGTCAAATTCGCCCGCTAACTGTTTGGGAAGGGCGGTTAAGACCCGATCGTGATCCAGGGGGTGAATGCTGGTGGCCCAACTGTCGGGGGTGATGTAGAGTTCTTCGCTGGGTTTGCCCCAAATCCGCTCGTAGGCGGGGCTGACATAGATTCGATTGGTGCGATTGAGATCCAAAATCCAAAATACCGAATCAACGGCTTCGGCCAATTGGCGGAATTTTTCTTCGCTCTCGCGCAGAGCTTCTTCGGAGCGTTTGCGATCGCTGATGTCCACCACCACGCAAACGCAGCTACCGGTTTCGGGCGCAATCATAGCCACGCCAATCAGCACCCACACCCAATGGCCATTCCGATGCACGTAGGCCTTTTCCCAAGGGGCGATCGCCTCGTGTTGCCGCAGGTGTTCAATGGCCGCGATGTCTTGCGCTCGATATTCGGACGGTGTGAGTTCGGCCCAGTTTAAGCGCCCGGCTTGCAGGTCCAGGCGATCGTAGCCCAGCATTTCCAAGAAGCAATCGTTGGCATCAACAATCAGCCCCTCAAAGTTGGTGAAGATGGTTCCCACCACGTTGGAGTCAAATACACGGCGGAATTTCTCTTCGCTTTGCCGCAGGGCCGCTTCGGCCTGTTTGCGATCGCTGATGTCATAGTTCACGCCGATCATGCTTTGGGGCTGGCCTTGGGCATCACAAAGCAGCTCGCCATAGGCCTTGATGTGGCGGACTGTGCCATCGGCAAGCATGACCCGAAACTCGGTGTCGTAACGGGCTTCACCGCGTGTGGCGGCATGGAGTAACTGTTCGGTGGCCGGTCGATCGTCCGGATGGACGGAACTGGCCCAAATGTCGTAGGGCAAGCGCTGATTTTGGCCAGGTTCCACGGGCGCAACCCCATACAGGCTGTACATCCGCTCATCCCAAACCAGGGTGTTGGCTCGAATATTCCATTGCCAACAGCCGATCGCGCCGGATTCCAGGGCAAGGGTGAGCCGTTGGGACAGGCCGGCCAATTGGCGTTCGGCATTTTTGCGATCGCGAATATCCCGAAAGATGCCTTGCACCAGTTGAGTTTGGCCCACTTGCACGATCGAGCCGGTAATTTCCACCGGAATCGCTTGTCCATCGGCCCGCTGAATTTGGCCATTGGTGAGCTGACAGGAACCATCCGTAATCACCGTTTGGAAGGCTTGCACCATCTCCTCCTGGCAATCGATCGGGTGCAACTGGGATTGGTGCATCTGGATCAGTTGGGCGCGGTCATAGCCAAACAGTTCCTCCGCCTTGCGATTCACTTCCAGGATTTTCCCTTGGAGGTTGGCCACCACGATCGCATCACTTGCCCCCGCCATCAGGCCACGATAGCGAGCTTCCCGTTCCTGAAGTTGGGCTTCGGCGGCCTTGCGCTCCGTCACATCCCGCACCATCACCAGGGCCGCATCCGCATCACTGCCCACAATCCGCAATTCCTCATCCAGAACCCGATCGCCCAGGATCCGCCGCTGTTCAATGACTTGCAGTTGGCCGGTTTCGATCGCCCGGTTCACCGCCTCTAAGACCGCCTCCAACTGATCAGCCGCCACCCAATCGGCCAACTGGGAGAGGGTTGGGGTTTCCGCTGCCTCCAACGGACTGCCAGTCGTCTCGGCGCGGGAACGGCCCCAGGGGTGTTGCGCCTGGGTGAGGGTGCTGTAGTCCAAACATTGGCCCCGAGGGGTCACCCGCAGCAGGCGATCGGGAATGGCCGCCACCATCGCCCGAATCTGGGCTTCGCGAATTTGCAGCGTGGTGGTTCGCTTGGCCACCTTTCGTTCCAAAGACTGATTCAAATCCCGCAGTTGCCATTCCACCTGTTTGCGATCGCTGATGTTGCGCACCAAAACCAACACCTCGTCATCGCGGTAGGGAACCACCCGCACTTCCTCAATCCGCAACACCTCATGGGTGGACAGATTTTGCTCATAAAACTGCACGGTTTTGGTGGCCAGGGCCCGCTGAATGGCTTTCATCCGCTTCTGGGCGGCCACCGGCGGCAGCAATTCCGACACATGCTTGCCGACCCAACTACTTAAATCGCCAACCCGATCGAACTCAGGGTTGGCGACAAATTCCAGAAAAATCCCTTCAGCATTCAGCCGCACTAACAAATCCGGCAGCGCACTGACTAGGGCCCGTTGGTGTGCTTCCGCTTCCCGCAAAGCGGCCTCGGCCCGGCGACGCTCTTCCAACTCCGAGGCCAAGGCAGCATGGGATGTGGCCTGCTTGAGGGCAATGCCCACCTGCACCCCCAGGGCTTGCAGCAAGTCAATTTCCACCGCCTGCCAAAGTCGCGGGCGATCGTGCTCACTGGCCACCATCAACCCCCACAGGCGATCGCCCACCAGCAAGGGCAAAATCAATTGGGCCCGCATCTGGAGACTGAGCAGCAAATCTCGATGGCAGTCCGATAACGGCGCAGTGGTGACATCCTCCAGCACCCGCACTTGGCCCCGCCGAAAGGGATCCAAAAAAGCCGACCCCAAACAGGCATCTTGAACCCGTCGCCCTAACAGAGATTGATCGCGATCGCTCGGATCCGCCAGAGCCTCCGCGATCGTTGCGCCGCTGCAATCGTCCTCAAATTGATAAACAACCACCCGCGCACAGTTCAGCAACCGTTGCACTTGCTGCACCGTCGTTTCCAAAATGGTGTGCAAATCCAGGGCATTGTGAATTTGCGTGGCCACCTCCCGCAACAGCGCTTCCCGTTCCGCCTGTTGCCGCAGTTGGGCGGTGCGCTCGGCCACCTCTCGCTCCAGTTCCTGCGCTCGGCTTTCCAGCAGCGCCAATCGTTCTTGCTCCAACTGCGACACCTGGGTTTCCAGCACCGTCGCCAAGTTGTAGATTTCCAGCGGATTCAAGGCCTGTAGCAGGCGCGTTTGGCTGAGGATGCCCAGCAATTGCCCCTGGTCATTGGTGATCACCAATCGCCGAATCCAGCGATCGGCCATCAACTGTTGCGCCTCCCACAGACTGGTGTGGGGACTGACACTAAACACCGGGCTGCTCATCACCAAATGGGCACTGGTTTGCTCCAAAGGCAACCCCAGGGCCTGAAATTGCACCATGTCTCGCTCCGTCACCAGGCCCACGGGCGGCCCACCCATCGGCTGTAGAGATGGCGCAGCGGCAAGATCGCCCTCAAGATCACCCTTAAGATCGTTCTCAAGATCGCTCTCTGATTTCGCCGCTGAATCATCGATCGCCCCGATCGCTGCTTGGGCCGGATCCACCAACACCACGCAACTCACCTGGTTCTCACTCATTAATTGCGCCAATTCCAACAGAGAGGCGTGAGAGCTGGCCACCACGACCGATCGGCTCATCACTTCCTGGACTTGGCGCAACCGCAACAGGTCGATCGGGCGGGCCAACTGGCGCAAACTTTCCTGGGTAATTAGCCCCAACAGGCGATCAGCCTCATCCACCACCGGCAAGTGCCGAATTCGATGTTTCGTCAACAGATGAATGGTGGAAAACAAATCCGTAAACTCACTCTCCCGCAGCGTCACCAGTTCCCGCGTCATCACGGCGGTCACCGGGCGATCGAGCGGGCACTGCTGCGCACTCAAGCGCACCAAATCTCGCTCCGTCAAAATGCCCACCACCCGATCGTCCACCCTCACCAGCACGCAACTGGGGCGAGACCCGATCGCCGCCTTCTGTGAATCCGCCTGGGCCGCCGGCAGCCCACTCATCAGGGAAACCACATCCCAGACCGTTGCTGCCGCATCAACCACCAATGGTTGGCGGATAATAGCCGCCCTCAGTTCAGAAACCGTCAGCATAGGAAACGGAATGGACATGACAGAACTTGCTTTTGAGCGAGAAAAACCAAGCAAATCAGACTAACGTAGGCCAAAGCAGCTAAACCTGTCCTCAATTAGCCTTGAAACTCCCCCAAAACACAGCAAAAGCCCATTATTCAGCGCAAGTATTGGCTCGGGCCTGGCCAAGCCTGCGCCAGACCATCTCCCCACTGGTTCTATCGATTTGTTCTCAGCCTAAGGGAGCGATCGGGATCACAGTCGCAAACAGCATCTCCTAACAGCTAAAGTACCCCGACCAAAAACCCAGGCGATCCCAGACCACCACGATAGGCTGTCGATCAATTGACCTCACCGGAAAGTTGTGCAAGATCAACACAAGCCGCCACAGTTTACTGTCTTAACCAAGCTAGAAATGCTTTTAGATACTCTGACAGCGATTTGTGACTAAGCCATGATAGCTATTGCTTTTCCTCTAAATTTGACGTAAAACGAGCATAGCACGTGATTCTCTTAACCAAGGGTCACATCTTTATTTTATTTTTAATTCTCTCAAAAAGTCAAAAATGATACCTTGCATTGTCAAGCAGTTCCTAGAATCCATCCCAGTTAAAAACCAACCCTAAAAAGCAAAATGGTGAAATTCGATCAACAAAATTCAACAAAATCGACTCACGCGCAAATCTATAGAGTAAGCATTAATCAGCGTCCTATAGCCTAAGTAGCAGCCATTCTCAAAACCACGATTATCCTTTTCCAAAGAGCAATTCAATTCATCAATATTTATCAATTGATGAATTTTGAAATTTATAGTTGAAAATTTGTTAGAGACTCAGAAGCATCAATATCTAAAAATTCTCGATAGATTTTAGCTTTATATTCACTGCCCACCTCGTTAACTGCTTCAATTAGTGCTTGGTAAGTTCCTGCACCACCTAATAAATTCCAAAATTCATCACCAATTAAAACAATGGGATCATTTTGCATGTCAAACCACCGTTGTGGAAATGACCAGGCATAATTTTGTTTTTGACCATAGGGATTATAGGGCAGTGCGAAATAGGCACGAGTGACTGGGCAGGGTTCCATCGCATAGAGCTTAAATAGCTTTTCTTTACTAACTTTAGTTTGATCACTATTGGGCAAGGGAGCTTTCAGCTCGGCAGCCATAATTTCACTACCATCCTTGGATCTAGCCCAGAAATCACAGGTCACTGAAACTGGAATTAATTCCCCTTTTCCTTTCAGAATATAGTTAAGCTCTTGCTGCCAATTTGGCTTTTGGCGCACTTTAGCAGGATGCTTATGATCTAAAGCATTCAAGGTTTCAGAAATCCTAGCTAATCGCCCTTTGGGAATGAGACCTTGAATAGATTGCTGTAAACTGACGTTCCCAAAAGCCTGCTGTGCAACAATTAGAGCCAGTCGTTCCCAAACCTTGCCAAATGGTGTAACAAATCGTCGCTCAAAGTGTGATCCTTTAAAGATTTCATCTGGCACAAGAGCAGCGTAGAGTGGTTTTGCGGATCGATGTTCTTCAACAATGAATGGGTTTTTGACGATCGCATTATCCAAAACACGATCCATCATTTGTTGGATTTCCTGTTGAATCGCAGCTTTGAGTAGCGAATTTTCCATAATCATTCCAGTGTTGCTAGTTTTCGGTCAGCGCAAAAAGCAAGATCAGAGACATTGCAAGATGGATTGCGCGATCGCAGCGATTACCGGCACAGAAACCGCATTGCCAAATTGTTTCTTGGCGATGCTGCTATTGGGATGCAGAATAAAGTTTTCTGGGAATCCCTGTAGCTTCGCGTAGTCCTGAGCCGTGAGCGATCGAAACTGGCCGGGGTAATAAATCTCTTCCAAAAATTGTTGCTTATAGGTATTCGGTTCACAGCCGCTGAGGGCCGCTGTTGCCACAAAGTCACGGGTTCCGCTGGCTGTTAGCGTCCCGATCGCTTCAGCGGTAGGCAAGAAAATTCGTGATACCCCCTGAATGCCAGTTGAGATTTTGGAGTTTTCAAAGTCAAAGCGATCGGCTGTGACTTCTCGCAGAATTTCTTTCTGTACCAATACCGTAATTTCAGTCTGATCTAAATCTGGAATCAAACCCTGAAAATCTTCTAAGGAAAGGGGATTACCATCCTTGGGGCCATATTTCTTTTTACGACGATTTCTCAGCAGGGTCATGCAGATGAATTTTTCCCGATCGCTCGTTGGAATCAAATCCCAAGAGTGAATGGTGCTGTGGCCATCGCGCACATCACTGAACAGGAAAAAATCATTGAGTTCGTCAATTTTCTGGAATCGCCCACGGGATGCGGGAATCTTATCGCCAAAGAGCGATCGCGGTGAAAACTTTAATTTGGGTTCCGAACAAGCGGGCAAATCATCTAAAACTTCATAGAGTTTGCGGGGGCGATCGCTGGCGGCAGGAAACTGAAATTGCCCCGCACGTTCCAGATCATTACGTAGACCGACTAAAAAGAGGCGATCGCGATCTTGCGGCAATCCAAAATCATAGCTACTTAAAACAGTCCAGTAGACGTAATAGCCGCTGTCGTGGAGCTGGTGAACAATAAAATCTAGGCTATTTCGATGGCGAGGTTCCGTTAGTCCTTTGACGTTTTCAAATAAAAATGCTTTGGGTTGCGCCTGACGCACTAGCCGACAAACATCAAACCACAGGCGACCGCGCGGATCATCAAATCCCAAGGTTTTGCCTGCGATCGACCAGGCCTGACAGGGAACACCACCCACCACCAGATCGAGATCGTTGGGTAGCTGACCAACCGCAGAAACATCACCCAAATTGGGTTCGTGATCAGAAGCATTACTCAAAAAATTTTGTTCATAGGTGGCGATCGCATCGCGATCAATTTCCGCATAGGCTACACAGCAACCACCTAATTGTTCTAACGGAATCCGAAACCCACCAATCCCTGCAAACAGATCAACAAATTTGAAGGTTGTTGTGATGGCTTGCTGGTGATTGACCACTAACAAATCAAATAGATTGGTTTGGACTCCTGTAGCAACCATATCTGATAATCTCTAGCAAGCATTCAGCTTGGAATAATCGCGAATTGGGGCATAAGCAGCCTTTTAACTAACAGGGGCGCGGCTGAGTTCGACCGCATCGCGGCCGTCGAATTCTTGGAGATAGACCTTCACCTTTTCGTCCTTGGCGGTGGGCAACACTTTGCCGGTGTAGTCCGGGTGAATGGGCAGTTGGCGATGACCCCGATCGACCAAGGACAGCAACCGAATCGACTCGGGCCGGCCGTAATCCAAGGTGGCGTTTAAGGCTCCGCGAATGGTGCGGCCAGTGAAGATTACGTCATCCACCAAAACGGTGATTTTGCCCGTGAGATCGACGGGAATATCGCTGCGTTCGGGGGTGCGGGGGCCGATTTTGTCGAGGTCGTCGCGATAGAAGGTGATGTCAAGCGCGCCGACGGGAACGGTTACGCCTTCGAGCATTTCAATTTGGCGGGCCAGCAGTTTGGCCAGGGGTACGCCCCGGGTGTAGATGCCCACGAGGACGACTTTGGAGAGGTCGCCCGATCGCTCAACCACTTCGGACGCAAGCCGGTTGACGGTGCGGCGCAACTCGTCGGCGGACAAAATTTCGATCGTGGCGGCAATTTCGGGGGACATATCCGGCGCGGGCGTTGATTTATTTGTGGATTATGCACGCGATCGACCGTTTCGCGGTGGGGGCGATCGCGCGATCGCCCCCAGATCATTACGCTTCCACCTTCACGCCGCGCCAGAAGGCCACATAACCGGCGATTTTCTTGGCAGCATCCTTGGGTTCGGGATAGTACCAGGCGGCATCGGGGTTGGTTTGGCCATCCACGGCGATTGTGTAGTAGCTGGCCACACCTTTCCAGCCACAGGTGGTGTGGGTGTTGCTGGGTTGGAAATAGTCCGCCTTAATCGTGTCGGGCGGGAAATAGTGGTTTCCTTCCACGACTTCGGTGCGATCGCTCTCAGCAATCACGGTTCCGTTCCAAATTGCTTTGGCCATGAGCTTCTTGACTTGTCCTTGCGGGGTAGTTGTGTGGTCTGTTTTTAAAGATAGCGGCCCAGACGAGCACCGACCCCTAAGCGATCGATCGTAGGGGCGTACCGCCGTACGCCCGACCCCAACGGTAGACCCACGCGGCAAAAACGTACGCCGTACGCCCGACCCCAACGGTAGACCCACGCAGTCATCAAGCCGTGCCTGGCAGCAGCAACCGACAAACCAACACCGAGGCGATCGCACTGACCGCATCAGCAAACAGACCCACCGGCAAGGCATAGCGCGTCCGAATAATCGCCACACTGCCGAAATAGACCGCCAGCGTATAGAACGTGGTGTCCGATGCGCCCTGCATGGTGGAAACCAAATCCGCCAGGAAGCTGTTGGGGTTGGCTTTCACAATTTCCGACATAAACCCAAACGCGCCGCTCCCGGACAGCGGCCGAATCAGGGCCATGGGCAGCGCTTCGGCGGGCATCCCAATCAAGGCGGTGACGGGAGTGAGCAGGTTGGTCAGCAGTTCCAACGCGCCGCTGGCTCGGAACATCCCGATCGCCACGAAAATCGCCACCATAAACGGAATCACCCGCACAGCAATTTCAAAGCCTTCCTTTGCACCCTCGGTCAGGGCTTCATAGACCCGCACGCCTCGGAAGTAGCCATAGATCAAGAAGCCGCTGATAAACATCGGCAGCACCCAGTTGGAAATGGTGGTGAAGCCATCAATGCTGAACACGAAGCCGAACCCGTGGCGGATTACCTTTTGAACGATCGCCCCGAGGAAGGCCAACACCAACCCACCAAAGACCAGTTGACCGACGCGGCTGGGGGGATGCAACACGGGCGGCGGGGCGGTGTCCACGGCCGGTTCGATTGCCTCTGAATCATCAGTCGAGTTCGAGATCGGCTCGGTTGGCTCAGTCACCGGAGCTGGATCGGGCGATCGACGGGCCGCAAACTTGGCGGCAAGCACCGCGGCCGTTGTCCCGATCGCCGTGGCAATCAAGGTGGTGAGGACGATCGAGGCCGGTTGGGTCGTGCCCGCGCTGGCCCGCACGGCGATCACCTCCAACGGAATCAGCGTCACCGATGCCGTGTTAATCGCCAAAAACAAACACATGGCGTTGGTGGCCGTGCCGGGGTTGGGATTCAGGCGATCGAGTTCCTTCATCGCCTTCAGGCCCAAGGGCGTGGCCGCGTTGCCCAAGCCCAGCGCGTTGGCCGCCAAGTTCATGATCATGGCGGACATGGCGGGATGCTCCGGCGGCACGGTGGGAAACAGCCGCACCATCACGGGCCGAATTGCCCGGGCGATCGCCTGCATCAACCCAGCTTCCTCCGCCACCCGCATAATCCCCAACCACAGGGCCATGGAACCCACCAGCCCGATCGCCAGTTCCACCGCGCTGCCCGCCCCTTTGAAGGAAGCCTCCGTCAGGGGTTTCATCTTGCCGCCATAGGCCGCCACCACCGTGGCAAAGGCAATTAGAAACAGCCAAATCGGGTTCAGGGGCGAAACGTTCGTTTTCATGGGCCGGGACAACTCCACAGAAATTCCCGAGAAATCCCTTGCAGAAATAGCACGATTTGACCCAGAACATTTCGGAATTTCGTTGCTATAACCGAGGCGTAATCTGGCAACCAATCCAAAGATTATGATCAAGCGCCCCTTAGGTGTGACCATTCTGGCGGGCTTGCAGTTTTTCTATAGTGGTTTTGGGTTCTTGCTCAGTTTGTCCGTGTTGGTGATTCCCCAATGGCGGCAATTTTTAGTGGATAGCACGATCGAGAGCCTCAAACTGCAACTCCAAACCGCCGGTTCCAATTCAGATCCACAAGCCCAGGCAATGATGCTGGGGATGGTTCCGACGTTGATTTTGGTGTTTGGGGGAATTGGGGTGTTGCTCTCGCTTGTGGGGGGATTGCTGGGATATGGCCTCTGGAAGTTGAAGCAATGGGCTTGGATTTTGACGTTAATTTGGCAGATTTTGCAGGTTTTAAGTTTGGGACAGTCGCTCGTGAGTTCGATCGCCCTAGGAGCGGCTTCAGTTCCGGCCTCAACCCTGTCGCAGTTAGGGTTTCAATTGGCGATTGCCCTTTTGATTTTGTTCTACCTGTTTCGGCCTAAAGTGCGTCAGGCCTTTAAATCGCCTCAATCGTCGGCCTGATGGTGGCTGTTGCCCAGGGGCGGCGGCGCGGAACAGTTGTTTTTTTTCCAACATTCCGCTAGACAACGTTCATTGAGGCTGGAGACTTTCGATGACCCGGACGCGATCGCCCTTGGCTGTCAATTCAACGCCCCCCATAGCGGCCCCCGATCGACCCAGGCAGCAACCCTGGCGGTGGGCCCTGGGAGGGTTGGGTTTTGTGCTGGCGATCGGGCTGGCGGTGCGCTGGCTGGGGGATGGCCTTTGGTTTGGCCAGTTGGGCTATGGCTCCCTTTGGTGGATGCGGCTGGCGGTGCAGGCGGCTCTGTTTGGGGTGGGGGCGATCGGGTCGTTGGCGGTGCTGTGGGGCAATCTGTGGCTGGCGGAACAGCTCAACCGCCGGGAGTCGGTGGCCCTGGGCCCTGATCCCGATCGACCCTGGTGGGTGATGCCTCGGGCGATCGAACCGCGCGGGGAACGGCTGGTGGGCGGCCGGCTAGATTTGCTGCCGCTGCTGCTGGTGTCGGGATTGTTGGCCCTGGGGTTGGCCCTGCTGGTGGTGCATTACGGGCAAATTGGCTGGGCGGCGGGGCGAGAAGCCTTACCCACGGCGGTTCCTCGCTTGCAACCGCTGCTGTTGTGGGAACTACTGGAGCCGTTGCGATCGGGGCAATGGTGGTGGTTGGCGCTGCCGGGATTTCTTTGGGCCCTGGGGGCGATCGCGCCGGGGTGGGGCTTGCGGGCCTTGGGGGCGATCGCCGCGTTGAACTTTGCCTGGATTGGCTCCCAACATTGGGCGACGATTTTGCTGGCCGCCCACCCCAGCCGATTTCAGCAGGTGGATCCGGTGTTTGGGTTGGATGTGGGTTGGTTTGTGTTTGGCTTGCCCCTGGTGGAACTGTTGGAATTTTGGGCGATCGGGCTGTTGCTTTGGTCAGCCCTGTTGGTGGGGCTATATTACCTGCTCAGTCAGAAATCCTTGGCTCGGGGGCGATTTCCTGGCTTCACGGTGGGGGAATGGCGGCATGGCTGCGGCCTACTGGGATCGGTGTTGTTGGCAGCGGGCATCAGCGCCGGGATTGCCTGTTTTGATTTGCTCAATTCCACCCGAGGCGCTGCCTATGGAGCCGGTTTTGCGGATATTCGCGTGCAGTTGCCAGCCAACATCGGCTTGGGGTTGGTGTCCTTGGGCAGTGGGGTTTGGCTGCTGGGCTATGCCTTGACGGGGTTGCAACCTCGGCGCTGGCTGGATGGCCGGGTGGCACAACCCACGGGCGATCGCCGGCCGGATTTGCCGCCCCGATTGGTGGCAATCGGGCTGTTGTGCTACGCGATCGGGGGCATCAGTCTGGGTTTTCTGTTGCCCGAGGCGGTGCAGGGGGCAATTGTGGAACCCAACGAGCTGGAACGGGAACGGCCCTACATTGAGCGCAACATTGCCTTTACCCGATCGGCATTTGGCCTCGATCGGGTGCAAGCGGAATCCTTTGACCCCCAAGCCACCCTCAGCGCGACGGATCTGCAAACCTATGGGCCGACCCTTGACAGTGTGCGACTTTGGGATACGAATCCGCTGCTAGATACCAATCGGCAGTTACAACAAATTCGCTCCTATTACCGCTTTGCCAATGCAGACCTCGATCGGTACCAATTGCCCGATCGACCCAATCCAACCAAGGCCGTAACGGCCCGATCGACCCTCCATCCCACCATCCTCTCCATGCGGGAGTTGGACACCACCGCCCTGTCAGCCCCAGCCCAAACTTGGCTGAACCGCCATTTGGTCTACACCCACGGCTATGGCTTCACCCTCAGTCCCGCCAACCAAGTGGGAGCCGGTGGCCTACCGCTCTATTGGGTTCGGGACATTGGTTCCGGCACTGATGACACGGGCGGTGGCATCCTGCGGGCCGCCAATGAACAGGTGAGCCAGGGCATTCCCCTCGATCGGCCCCGGATCTACTTTGGTGAGCTGACCAATACCTACATCCTGGCTCCGACCGCAGCCCAAGAGTTGGACTATCCCCGAGGCAATGACAACGCCTATAACCACTACGACGGTCAAGGCGGGGTGCTACTGGGCGATCACTGGTGGAAGCGGTGGCTGTTGGCGGCCTATCTGCGCGATTGGCAATTACTGCTGACCAATAACCTCACGCCGGACACGCGCTTGCTCTGGCGGCGGAATGTGCGGGAACGGGTGCGGACGATCGCCCCCTTCTTGCAGTTCGATCGCGATCCCTACGCCGTGGCCGTGAACCTGCAATCGGCGGCGGATTCCGATGGGTTCGATCGCCGCAGCCACCTGTTTTGGATTGTGGATGGCTACACCACCAGCCGCCGTTATCCCTATTCCGAACCCAGCCGCGCCGGTTTTAATTACATTCGCAATTCCGTAAAAGCGGTGATTGATGCCTATAACGGCACGGTGCGGTTTTATGTGGCCGATGGGGATGATCCACTGATTCGCAGTTGGCAAGCGGTGTTCCCGGAACTCTTTCACCCGATCGACCAATGCCCGCCGGCCATTCGATCGCACTTCCGCTACCCGATCGATCTGTTTGCCGTGCAATCGGAAAAGCTGCTGACCTATCACATGAGCAATCCCCAGGAGTTCTATAACCGGGAGGATTTGTGGCAAATTCCCAACGAAATTTACGGCAACCAGCCCCAACCGATTCAGCCCTACTTTGCCCTGATGCAACTGCCCGGCACCAGCCAACCGGAGTTTGTGCAGTTGTTGCCCTTCAGCCCCGCCAGGCGCAGCAACCTGATTGGCTGGTTGGCGGCCCGCTCCGATGGCGATCGCTACGGCCGACTCTTGCTCTATCAATTCCCCAAGGATCGGCTGGTGTTTGGGATTGAGCAGGTGGAAGCCCGCATTAATCAGGATCCGGACATTGCACGCCAAATTAGCCTTTGGAATCGCCAGGGTTCCAAGGTGATTCAAGGGAACTTGGTCGCCATCCCGATCGGGCGGTCCATTCTCTATGTGGAGCCGCTGTATCTCGCGGCCGATGCGGGCGGCCTGCCGACCCTGATTCGGCTGGTGGTGGCCCATGGCGATCGAATTGTGATGCAACCCACCCTCGACGCGGCAATCACGGCCATGTTTGGCCAACGATCACCAGCCCCTCAGGCCGCTCCCCAATCAACCTCCTAGGAATTCAAAATCTAGGAATCAGGAATCCAAAATGCCGGACAACGAGAGTGAAAAACCTGGTAGGCAACTATCACCGCTCAAGGTGGTGGGGGATTTCAGGGTTTCCACCGGGCGATCGGGTCGGTAGATCTGGGCGATCGCCTCCGCCGGATCCAGCAACCACCCCAAACGCAACCCATTGTTGAGATATTCCTGCATCTTCGCTTGCACTTGGCCCAAGTCATCACTGGGCGACTTTAGCTCCACCACAAAATCAGGACAAAGGGGCGGATAGCTATCCTGTTCCTTGGCGCTGAGGGCTAACCAGCGATCGCGACTGACCCAAGCAACATCGGGCGATCGAATGGCTCCGTTCGGCAGTTTAAACCCCGTGGAAGAGTCAAACACCTCGCCCAAGCCCGTCTCTTCATTCCACAACACCAACCGCGCCGTGAGGCGTGAGTTGCGCTGTCCCGTTCTGCCTCCCGTGAGGGCCACGATCACTAATTCTCCTGCGGCGGTTCGTTCAAATTTGCAGTGGGGATTTTGGCGACAGATGCGGGCAAAGGTGGCATCGTCCAAGGCCAAGTCCGGCTGAAGATCGATCGCGATCGCGCTCATGGCAAGGGGCCCACCGGGGCCAACAAAGGAACGATCGGCCGCCGGGCCCCCAGGGCAACCCCAAGACAACCCGCGGCCGAAACAGACACAGCAACAAACCCTAAACCGCCAAGCCCACGGGACAGCTCACCCCCGTGCCGCCCAGGCCACAATAGCCGCCGGGATTTTTAGCCAAATATTGCTGGTGATAGTCTTCCGCGTAGTAAAACTCCGGCGCATCCAGAATTTCCGTGGTGATGTCTCCATGGCCCGCTTGGGTCAGGGCCCCTTGGTACTGTTCCTTGGAGCCGATCGCCGCCGCCTTTTGGGCTTCGTTGTAGGTATAGATGCCCGATCGATATTGGGTTCCCACATCGTTGCCCTGGCGCATCCCTTGGGTGGGGTTGTGGCTTTCCCAAAAGACCTTCAACAGTTGCTCGTAGCTCACCTGTTGCGGGTCATAGACCACCAGCACCACTTCGTTGTGGCCCGTCAGGCCCGTGCAAACTTCGTGGTAAGTGGGGTTGGGCGTGTGCCCGGCCGCATAGCCCACGGCCGTGGAAAATACGCCGGGGGTTTGCCAAAACTTGCGCTCGGCTCCCCAAAAACAACCCAACCCAAACAGGGCCGTTTCCAGACCGGCCGGGAAGGGCCCCTCGATCGGGTTGCCATTCACAAAATGCTGATTCTTGATGGGCATTTTGGTCGATCGCCCCGGTAACGCTTCTTTGGCGGTGGGCATCGTGGACTTTTGCTTTAAACCAAAAAACATGGCGAGGAGTTCCTGAACATTCATGGGCAATTTGATCGGGGTTCGATCAATCTCAAAGCAAGGCGCAATCCAATTTCAATGCAATTTCAATGCGATCGGTTCCGATTTGGGGGTGTGATCCCTGGGCCGCAACTGCTCGATCTTAAAAGGTTTTCCTAGGGCTGGGGAGGCACAGACGATTCCCGATCGCCCGCTGATGGGGCCGCGTCCCTTGATGGGTGCTTGGGCGATCGCCACGTGATCGGGCGGCGGGTTCCCATTTCCGTTGCCGCCGAAGCCAGCAAATACAACACCAACAGCCCCATCCCACCCGCCAGCCACCGCCAATCGCTGTCCGTGGTTGGGAGCGCCACCAGGACAAGCTCGATCGAGCAGCCAGCCCCGCAATTCATCCCCCAATTCATCCCAAAATCCATCCTGTCATCCATCCCCACAACAGCTCCCATACCCAGTTAAGCACCCGGTTCGGCCCCCGCTGAATTTCCGGCTGTCATCGGACGAATTATCGGTTTTCAAGCCCGCTTAAGTACGGTTTTCATCCTTGCAACTGTCTTAATTTGATTGCAATATCACTGCGCCTTTTTAGCATTTTTATTTCTTCGATTAAGCCTCAGCAGTCAGCAGCAAAAGCGATTAGGCAGTTTGGTCAGCAGTTTGGTCAGTATTTTGGCTTTCAACACAATGCCTCAGCCATTGGCTTCTAAAAATTCAGGTGTGGGAACTGCCCTTAAATGGGTCGTGCAAACCGAATCAAGCTTCTGTTTGAGCAAGTTATCTTGAGATTGTGCAGAGCAAAACGCTCCACGCAAAATTGAACCAATTCGAGCAAGATTGAACTCGATTCTTGAGATTGAAACTCAAGCAAACCCTTCTCCCAAATTGTTGATTTCAGGAGTTCGCGAGGTGGCTAAAATGACTTTGATTCGTTGGGAACCCTATCGAGAAATTGAGTCGCTCCGTCGTCGTTTTGATCGACTCTTGGATGGCGCACTGATGACTCCTTTGGCGATCGATCCGGAATTGCACCACGCACCGGCTGCGGAATTGGAAGAAACCGCTGATGCGCTATTGTTGAGACTGGAACTACCGGGCATTGATCCGAAAACCGTTGATGTGGAAGTGACAGCGGAGTCGGTTTCGATCGCTGGTGAGCGACGCTTCGAAAAAACCGTCCAAGAAAACAGCGCTTTCCGCACCGAATTTCGTTACGGCAAGTTTCAACGAGTGATTCCGTTGCCTACCCGCGTGCAAAATGCCCAAGCCACTGCCAACTACCAAAATGGCATTTTGGAACTGCGGTTGCCCAAGGTGGAAGAAGAAAAGAACAAGGTTGTGAAGCTGTCGATCGGCTAGGGTAACTGGCCCATGGTTGAAAGCGTTGTACTGCGGTTTTTCGCTTTAGCTTTGAACTTTGATCTTGAGCGATGATGTTGCACTCCCGTTTCAGTGCAATTGCTGACCTAGAAGGATGAATGAATGCAGATTCGGGGGAATCCTGCGCGGGTTCTCCCGGTTTTTTAATTCAAGCTCAAATCAAGTTCAATTTAAGTGCAATCGAAACTGAATCCAAACTCAACCAAAGCTCAATCCAAACCAAGCCTAAGTTGCAGCACGGTCAAACCAAGGTCAAATTCAAGCGAATTAAAGCACAATCAAGATCAAATCAAGATCAAATCAAGCATGAATGCCGATTAACTGTCCCTCAATCACAAACAGAGGGCAACCTTAGAATTGGCTTTAAACCTTGGCTTAAAACCTTCGTTTTAAACCGTTGCTTTCACAATCAACTTTTAACATTGGTTTAAACTCTCAAAATAATAGGGATTGATAATCCCTCGCTTTGGAAATCATGACGGGTAGGGGCCACACAATCCAGAGTGGCGCGTCTACAATCGAGGAAGCTTCTCACACAGGTCGGCGGTCTTAATTCGGGTATGGAAACAGGCGATCGAATGCGGTTATTGGCGCTCTTGGGGTTGAGCGTGGTGGCATTTTGCACGGTGGTGGGCGTGGGTAGTTTGGTTAGCCACGGATCCACCCTGGGGCTGGCCAGCGTGGAGGTGACAGACTCCGCCTGGGGCCAAGGGGCCCTGTGGCAAAATGCGGCCCAAGCCTTGGGGGGACTGACGATCGGGGTGGTGTCCATGCGGGTGCTTGATCGCTGGCGCTATCAACAACGGTTGGAGCGGTTGCAGCGAGATTTGGATCACGAAAGCCACGAACGCCAAACCCTGGAAACCAGCCAGCGAGCGCTACAACTGCAACTGGAAACCCTGGAAGAGCAGGCCACCAACCACCAACGGACGATCGAGGCGCTGAAAACCCAACTCCAAGAGCGCGATCGGCTGCTGCAAAAGGAGCGGACTGACCTGGAAGCCATTCGCACCGATGTGGAACAAACCTGGGATGAGCAAGCCGCTCTCCAAGGGGAGCTATCCCATTTACGGGATTACGTGGCGGAATTGGAAGCGGAGCTAAACACAAGCCAAAGCAACTTGGCCAGCCTGTTGCAATATCAACCCAAACCGACCGAGACGGGAGAGAACGACTCGGAAACGGACGAGTTAGTCAGTGCAGGGGCCTTTGAAACGGTGTTGGCGGCGGTGGAAACAGCGGAACAGCAATTTGGGGATGTGTTGGAAATTTGGGATTCTGCCCGATCGGCTGCGGCTGAGTCCCAGTTTGGTCGCCCCAGCGAGGTTTATCAAGCTTTACGGGCGATCGCGGAAATTGGCCGCGCCTCCCTGCTAGCGAAACGGGAAGGGCGATCGATGGGCGGTTGGCGGGAGGGTTTCCGCGCCTATGGTTTGGACTTTAAGCCCACGGAACACCAAGTCACCGGTTCTCGATACGGGAGCGATCGGGACTTTCGGCATGGGGGCCGCAAACAGCGGATGTTTAAACATCTCACCTTGGGCAAAAACAACGCAGTCCACAACTTGCAAATTTATTTTGAGCTGGACTTTGAAACCGAAAAAGTGGCGATCGGCTACTGTGGCAAACATCTCCGCAGCTACGGTTGGGCTAGCTAACTATTCGGTTTCTATCAGTCTGGGCAGTTGCTCGCGACCAGCGATACTGGCACAGGGTTGAAATCAGCACTGTTGAAGGTAGCGAGCGATCGCCCATTCGCAAAAGTGTCAAGTGTAGTACAGTTTAAGACAGCATCAAGAAAGTAAATCTCTGGATATAAGAAGTCATCTAGAGAGCTTTAAATGCATGAAGATAAGTAATTAGGTAGGACTCAAATGTCAGATTTAACAAGCACCGAAAAGAAGATACTGGAAGCATTGCTCGGTATGAGTAGTGGCTATGTATTAGATTTTTCAAACAGAAGCTTTAAAGATTTTATTTTAGATGCATTAAAAATAGATATATATGATGAGAAATATGATCACCTTAGCGGCTCAAAAGCAAATCGATTAAGGTATTTTTGGAAAACAGAGTCTAACTCTACCGTAGGAACACTAATAGAGAGTCTTTTGGAATATTGGAAGGCAAAAAAACTAATAGCCAAGCAAGTTCCTACTATTGAAGAAGAAAGCTTGTTCAGGGAATGTCAGAAAATTGTCAACAGGTTAAAAGCAGATAAATCAAAAGAATCTCATCAAAGTTCTCCTAGCTCGGAGAAATTCTTTTTATCTCAGTCTCAGCTTCTATCAGAATTTGATACATTAGCAGGATTACAGTCTACTGAAGATAGGCAGCAGCGAGGACGATTACTTGAGAATTTACTAAAGCGTGTTTTCGACCTCTATCAAATCTCAACTAGAAAAGGCTTTGTTAGGAATGAGGGAGGGGAGCAGATAGATGGTGCATTCGAGCTTAACGGCTGGTTCTATCTGGTCGAATGCAAATGGACTGAAAAGCTAACAGATATAAGGCAGCTCGATAGCCTTTATGGCAAAGTTGACCGTTCCGGTAAGCAGACCCTAGGACTATTTCTATCGATCCACGGATGGTCAGGACATGTATGTCCTCTGCTCAAGCAAAATTGTGGTAAGTCCATCATTTTGATGGATGGTTATGATTTGCGATCTGTCCTTATTGAATATAACAATTTAGATCTCAAGAAATTACTTTTGAAAAAGCTAGAGCATTTAAATTTCGAAGGAGAGCCGTTTCTTAGTGCAGCCAAGATTTTGGAGGATTCCACAAAAGAATCTGCCAAGTAGTTCTTTAGAAAAAATTGCAGGCTATATCAAGCAATAGTTATAGCCAAATTTTACTGAATAGCTGACTGCGGATACTGAATCGAGTGATACATAGCTTTTTCAGTAAAACTAGCTTGTTGTATATGATTCAGACAGTTGAATTTCGCAAACGCCGATCGCCCTAATCAAATTGCTATAAGCTATTCATCTTGGTTCCTGCAAGTTTGGGCGATCGCTGAGGTAAGCCATGTCGAATTTACAGCCGGTGTATGTGATTGGCGGTGGGCTGGCCGGCACTGAAGCGGCCTGGCAGGTGGCGCGATCGGGCGTGCCGGTGGTGTTCTATGAAATGCGGCCCGAGCGTCTCAGCCCCGCCCACCACACGGAACATTTGGCGGAATTGGTTTGTAGCAACTCCTTTGGGGCGATGTCCGCCGATCGCGCGGCCGGCTTGCTGCACGAGGAATTGCGGCGGCTCGGGTCGATCGTGATTGGCAAGGCCGATCACCATGCCGTGCCGGCCGGGGGTGCGTTGGCAGTCGATCGCGCCGAGTTTAGCCGCGACCTGACCGAAACTCTGGCGCAACATCCGCTGGTGGACTTCCGGCGCGAGGAAGTGCGGCAAATTCCCACCGATGGCGTGGTGGTGTTGGCCACGGGGCCCCTGACCAGCCCGGACTTGACCGAGGATCTGCGACAGTTCACCGGCCGGGACTACATGAGCTTTTTCGATGCGGCTAGCCCGATCGTGGTGGGCGAGTCGATCGATCGCGACGTGGCCTTCATGGCTTCCCGCTACGACAAGGGCGAGGCGGCCTATTTGAATTGCCCCATGAACCGGGAGCAATATTTGCAGTTCTATCAAGCCCTCTGTGCGGCGGAACAAGCGCCCCTGAAGGATTTCGATCGCGAAAGTGCCAAATTCTTTGAAGGCTGCCTGCCGATCGAAGAACTCGCCCAGCGCGGTGAAGACACCATGCGCTACGGCCCCCTGAAACCCGTGGGCCTGTTCGATTCCCGGCTGGGCGACGGGCGCGACCCCGCCAACCGCGACAAACGCCCCTACGCCGTGGTGCAACTGCGCCAAGAGGACAAGGCGGGGCAACTGTGGAACATGGTCGGCTTCCAAACCAACCTGCGCTGGGGCGAGCAACAGCGCGTGTTTCGGATGATTCCCGGCTTGGAAAATGCCGAATTTGTGCGGATGGGCGTGATGCACCGCAACACCTTCATCAACGCGCCAGAATTGTTGAGCGCCACTTTGCAGTTTAAGGGCCGCGCCACCCTGCTGGCGGCGGGCCAACTGATCGGCACGGAGGGCTACACGGCGGCCACGGCCGGCGGCTGGCTGGCTGGAACCAACGCAGCCCGGATTGCCCGCGGCCTGGAGCCGATCGCCCTGCCCCCCGTGACCATGAGCGGCGCACTGTTCGAGTTCATCAGTTCCGCCTCACCGAAGCATTTCCAGCCGATGCCGCCGAACTTTGGCATCCTGCCGGAGCTGCCGACCAAGATCCGCAACAAACAGGAACGCTACGGCCAATACCGCGATCGCGCCCTGGATGAACTCGATCGCTGGAAAGTGGAATCCTTGGGTGATCGACCTGCGGCTTTGGTGGGTGCAACGGTTTAAGCGATCAACATCATGCAAAAAAAGATTGGGTTCAGCAATCGCCAAACCCAATCTCAACAGTACCAACTTGTGCAATTCAGTTGTGCAGTCCACAGGATCGCAGTCAAGGGCAGCTCGGGCTATCTTTTCAGTCCCCCAGCCTCATCCCTAAATTGGCTAGGGTTCGATCGACTGGCGATCTAGTTCCGAGCTGCCATTGACAGGCCTTGCAACCTAGTTCCGGGGTGCAGCAGCCCGCAGACGACGCTGAACCATTGCCCCACCAGCCACCAAACCAAGACCCAACAGCGCGGTAGGTTCTGGCACTGAAGTGGATTCTTTTTCATATTCGTAATCAACCCGCAGCGCACCTTTAGCCAGGGTCAGCACACCGGCATTCAAGTTACCCGGGCCAAAGACACTGAACAGAGCCGAAGCGGAGAAGGTGTAGTCGATCGAACCAGCACCGATGAAGCCAGCCAAAGCTGCGGCATCAGTGATGGTTTTGGCTTGTTGATATTGACCGTTCAAAGAAGTGGAAAACTTCTGGCCCGAAGTGCCAGCAAAGTCAAAGCCCCCATCAAACGAAGGCACTGTGAAATCATGGGCACCCGTGAGGGGAATGTCAAAAATCGACGAACCACCGCTCGATTTCAGGCTCAAGTTAGCCGAAAAATCGAAGGCTACGGGCGCACCAGATGGGGCTGCGATGCCAAAGTGCTCATAGTAGGCCTTTTGCCAAAGCCCCGTATCAAAGGTCAACTTGGCCGATTTCAGGGTTCCGAGGCTAGGATCGAATTTCTGAATCGATAAGACTTGGTTGATATCTGTGAGACCGTAAAGGCCATTTCGGGCTTCTGCGTCCGTGAGGCCACCCGTAAAGCCATCAATCGCATTCAGGGTTGTAACCGTACTGGCGCTTGGCACGTAGGCATCGGAGTAGCTGATGCTGAGGGCAAGTGCGGGAGCCGCGATGGAACTCAGCGAAATGGTTGCAAGTGCAACACTGGGGGCAAACCAAGATTTCATATCTTCCACAGGAGGATGGGTATTGAGAGCAAAGTTCGACCGCGTAGCATTCCGCGTCGCTTTTATGACCCCTTATAGAATCTAACTTAGCTTTAAGATTTGGCGGAATCAAGGGGGATTTTTAAAGATTCAGCAAAGATTGATTGATGATTACTTAAATTAAAGAGTGGATGAAGAAAAAACATGCAATCGGTCTCCCAAATTGAACGATCAAGAGTTGCGTTTTTCCTGCATCCCGATGCTTAGGTTTTGGTTCAAGCTGCTGGCGCAAGAAATGATGTTGCGATCAAGTGCGGACTAAACCAGTGCTGAATCATTCCAGGGTGAGTGCAATAGGACAGCCAAGATAGGAAGTTTAGAGAAAATTGGGTATCGATCGAGTCAAACAATCACAACATTGAATATCGGGATCGAATAAATTTAATTTGATTTAATTTGATTTAATTTGATTGATTAAATATTCTCGATTGGATTTTATTGCAGTTTGATACTATTTTTTGATGTAATATTTGATGTAATATCTGATGTTATAAGTTTATAGAATTTATGAATTAATTGCGGTTTTAAACAGAGGTTTGTCATGAGTAGTTGCCAGGAGCCAAACTGCACAGAACTTTCAGCGGTGGCATTACCGGATGGATTCCCCGATCGCTTGCCCAGTCTCACGATCGAGCTGCTGTGGGACATTTTAGACGATCGACTAGAGGATGACCGGGTGAATCAACTGCTGTGGCATGGGTTGGGTTACCAATGGGATCCAAGCACCCAAGCTTGGTTGGCTCCGGCTGACTGGCAAGAGGATTATCCAGAACCACCGAACTTTATTGAAAGCCGCCCAGCCACGGTGAAGCTGACTCGATCGATTCCCGCCGAGAATAAGCAATTGCTGAAGGAATATTTGGGCTTCAAGGGCTACAAGGTGGGGGAATTAGTGCCCCGCAAAACCCGACGAGCAACGGCGGTTAATTGGCTATTGGGCTATCTGAAAGCACAGAACTTGTTGCCAGTGCAACCGCCCGATCGCCCTTCTGCTCAGGATTCAGCACGGTCGGCCAATGGCGAAGACGCATGATTCAGCCTTGAGGCGCTTCCTAGGCTTTAGGCGGCTGAGGTGGCTGGTGAGAATCGGTGTCGATCGGGCTTGCGGGCGTGTCGATCGCGGGGGAATCTTCATCCCACAGGTCGATCGGATCATCATCATCATCCGTCGCAGCATTCTCTGGGGCGGCGGGCAAATTTCCAGCGGGGCGATCGCGCTGGGGTGACTGACTTTCCTGGGTCAGGCGATCGGCGCGATCGCGCATGGTTTCTGTCAGCTCCGTGGCGCGGGTGCGGGCCGTGTCCGCCAAAGACTTGGCCCGATCGCGGGCTTCCCGGGCCAAATCCGCAAACCGACTGCGGGCCGTTTCGGCGATCGGCTTCGTCTTTTCCTGCACTTGGCGCAGGGTGGTTTGCACCGACGTTTGCACCGAATCCAAAGCCTGATCCCAAGCGGCCGTCAAAGGAACCGCCTCGGCCGCTTCGGCCGCCTGGGTCACCACCAACAGTCGCCTGGGCCCGCCGCTGATGGCCGCTCCGGCCGGCAAGCTATAGGCCACATCCGCCACACCTTCACGCCGGAAGAGGTAGCGATCGACCCGGCCCACGGCTGGATCCAACTCCAGATCCGCCACCGTGCCAATTCGATTGCCTCCGTCCGTCCAAACCTCGTGACCCACGAGGTCAAAGGCTCCCTCCGGCTGTTGCAGGCTCTCCCCTTGGGGCCCCATATCCACCAACACGCTATCCGCCCCGATCGCCACCACCTGACCCCAAGCACAGGCTCGCAACGGGCCACCCAGCGGCAACTTCAAGGACAAATTCAGCGGCAACGGCCCCGATCGAATCACAATCCCCAACACCCGGGCTGCTCGCGGGTCAACCCACAGGGCCGCCACATGGCCCAGGGTTTCCGTAGTGGCGCGATCGAGCACCAAGCGGCCTAGCAGTTGGCTTTGGCGAATAAACGATGCTGTCGCAGACATGGGAGTTATCCAAACGGCCTGAAAGTTGCGTCGATCCTAGCTGATGATCCTCGTCAATTTCTGATCAAAAATTCCTAATCAACACTGTATCAACACTGTTGCGCTTGCACCCAAGACCCTTGCATCCAAACCAGTCGCCTTGATGGCCCAGGTTTCCAAGCGTTAGTTCTAAGGCCAAGCTACAGCCATAACCCTTGGGAAATCAGAATTGCTTTGGGTTCCCTAATTGAGGTCACTGAATTTACTTAAATTTGCGATGTGATTGAGTGCTTTTTTTAATTTTTTCGATATTTTTCGATACTTCCTACCTAACTAATGTAGATGGAAAAGATTAGAAAATAAGTTAGCTTTATTCAGGGCGATTTTTTATCTTGATTTGCAAGATGAATTGGAGTTTAATTTAAATTCCAGATCACTGATTCTTTATTGCAATCAAAAAATCACATTATCATCCATCATGCAATACTTGAGTTGATACAGTTAGGATCACTTGCTACTATTTCCAGTAAGCTAAAATTCTTCTACTGAAACAGTACAGTCACTTGAAGCTATCTTTTAGTCATTAGCTGAATAAATTTGGCTGGTACTGAATTTGAATCACCAAGGGCAATTTTTTCCTGGCTCAGCACACTTACAAAACTTATAAAATCTCAGTTCCATAAGTTGATATCAATAGAATTATCAATATGAGTTCAAGCGATCGGGCAACGAACGCTGTGATATTTTTAACGCTTCAGTGGATCTACTCGATTAGTAGGTAGATAGCGTTACAGATCATCAGTCGCTGATAGTGTTAATACCAGTTGTAAGCGATTGGTTAGGCAACGGCGCGATCAAAGTTCGATCGCGCCCTGATTGTGATCGCAGTCGAAGATTGCAAACCGGTCGATCGCACAATTGCAGTCAGGTCATCCACCGTTGAGCGACTGGGATGCCACTACCCGTCCATGCCCCCAATCAAACCGACCATTCCCGGCCCAAACCGCTTCCTCAATTCCCTCAATCATTTCCCAAACCGCTAGGACAAGGGCCCCTGAACGCGCCTGAATCGCCCCGTCAGTCCCGCATGAGCCTATGAATCTTCAACAGCAACGCTGGCGAAAAATGCGGCTTCCCCGTCGGATCCAAGGCCTCTGGCAACGGATTGCGCTGCTGCGGTATGGCCCCAATCAGCCCGATCGATCCCCGACCATTAGTCTGTTTTGGGTGCTGACGGTTCCCTTTGTGGTGCAGGTGGTGGGGGCGGTGGGATTGGTGGGCTATTTGTCCTACCGCAGCGGCCAAACCTCCGTAGAAAATTTAGCCAATCGCCTGCTGGATGCTGTGGATCATCGGGTTCACGACCATGTGGATAGTCTGCTCAGTAAGCAACAACAGGCCCTGGCAGCCAACGGCCGAGCAATCCAAGGGGGCAAGCTGCCGTTGGATGACCCCACTCCTTGGCGCGAGTACCTGTGGCAACAGATGGCCACGGATCCCGGTCTGGTGGTGGCCATGTTTGCCAACGATCGGGGATTACTGGTGGGTTATGTGCGATCGGTCAACCTGGAATTGCGCCAACAAATTGAGCAGTTGACGGGCAAATCCTATCCCGTGGGTACACAGTTCCTGGCGGAAGCCAGCCCCAACCTTCCTAGCCAGCGTCTCTATTCGCGTGTCAACGACCAAGGACAACCCTTGGAACCCGCCTATCAAATCACCGATGATGTGCGGCAAACGGCCTGGTTTCAAAGGGCCCAAAGTAGTCGCCAGCCCACTTGGTCACCGGTTTACACCCATCGTGTGATTCCAATGCTGGGCATTGATGCATTGTTGCCAATTTATGATGGCGATCGCAATTTTCGGGGCGTTTTAAGCCGCACAGTTTTATTGTCGGGGTTGAATACCTTCCTCAATCAGTTACAGATTTCGCCCCGAGGTCAGGCGTTTATTGTGGATCGATCGGGCCATTTGGTGGCTACCTCAACCCTGGAATTGCCCTACATCCAGCAACCCAACCAACCCTATCCCACAAGATTATCGCTGGCCCAAAGTCGTAATTCAGAAACCAGAGCCATTGCCCAGCAACTTCAACAAAAAAATCCCCATTGGCAAACCATTCAAACGGAACAACGGTGGCGATTAACCTTTCAAAATGGCACGTTGTTTACGAAGATCACTCCCTACCAAGATGCCTATGGGTTGAATTGGCTCGTGGTCACTGCGGTTCCAGAAGCAGATTTCATTGGCGAGATTGAGGCTAATCATCGCCAAAATTTTTGGCTTTGCTTGTTGGCCTTGGCGGGATCCTTGGGAACGGGCACTTGGACGGCCAAACGCTTGAGCCGATCGCTGCGAAACCTGACAGAGGCAACCCGGGCGATCGCCGCCGGACAACATGCCAACCCCCTGCCCAAAACATGCGTTGCGGAGGTGAATCGCTTAACCCAAGCCTTTCAGCAAATGGTGGGAGCTTTGCAAGCGGCCGACCAACTCCGCCACACCTATGCCCGTGACCTGGAGCAACAGGTGGCGCAGAAAACGGCTGCCCTCACGGAAGCCCAACGGATTGCTCAGGTGGGAAGTTGGGAATTTGATGTGGCGACGGGCACAAGCACTTGGTCAGCAGAACAGTTTCGCATTTTGGGATTGGAACCCGATGCCCAGGAACCAAGCCGCCCTGACCTTTTTGATTTGCTCCCCGAGGCCGATCGCCCGCGATTTGTGGCCACGGTCACGGAGGCGATCGAGCAAGGAATTCCCTACACGATCGAACATGGCATCCAACGCCGCGACGGGTCAACCATCTATCTGATCAGTCGAGGTGAACCGATTTTTGATCAACAGGGTCAAGTGGTGAAACTGGTGGGCACCATCACCAACATCACCGATCAGAAACGGATGGAACTGGCCCTGCGCCAATCAGAATTAAAATTTGCCACCATCTTTCAAGCCGGCCCAGAAGCCGCCTGGATTGCCCAAATTAATGATGGTTATTGCCTCAATATTAATGATAATTTCACAAGAATTTTGGGCTATTCTCACATAGAAATAGTTGGCAAAAGTTGCACTGAAATAAAGCTCTGGAAAGATCCCCATGACTTAACGGAGTTTCGAAAAATTCTGAAGGAGCAAGGTTGGGTTCGCGAATTTGAAACAGAATTTCGCACCAAATCTGGCGAAATTAAAACGGTTCTGCTCTCAGCCACCATTAGTTATTTGGAAGGTCAAGATTGCCTCATTGGCATCCTTAGCGACATCAGCGATCGAAAACAAGTGGAACGGGAGTTACATCAAGCCAAAGAGGCCGCAGAAGTGGCTAACCGCGCGAAAAGTACCTTCCTGGCCAAAATGAGTCATGAACTCCGAACCCCTCTCAATATTATTCTTGGATTTACCAACATCTTGCAGCGAGAAGCAGTTTTATTGCCCACCCAGCGGGACGACTTGCAGCGAATTTATCGCAGTGGTGAACATCTTTTAAAACTCATCAACGAAATTTTAGATTTGTCCAAAATTGAAGCCGGTAAATTAACCCTCGCGCCTCAGATCATTAACCTGCGAGACTTGATGCAAAGCGTAGCCGATCTATTTTTGTTGCAAGCCCAACACAAGGGGCTGCAACTGGATTTACAACTGGCCGAACTATTGCCCACCCATGCTCTGGTTGATGGCCGAAAGCTAGAGCAAGTTTTAATTAATTTGATTAGCAATGCCCTTAAATTTACACAAACGGGCTTTATTCGAGTGCGGCTGAGTTCCCACAACAGCAGCCCAGCCCAGTTACCCTCTGTTACGGAAATTTCACCCCCAAATATTCCTGATTTTGAGGCAATTTCCTCAGAGACAACACCTATTGCTAATTCGGCTGCAGCGAATGGCTCACCAACGGCGCGATCGCCCTCCACAACCACCCAAACCACCTTACTGTTTGAGGTTCAAGATAGTGGAATTGGCATTGCCCCTGAACATTTGGAAACCATTTTTGATGATTTTGTCCAGGCAACGGATCACCAAGATACCCATAGTGGAACTGGCTTGGGCTTAGCCATTAGTCGCCAACTGGTGGAGTTAATGGGTGGAGAAATTACCGTTGAAAGTCAACTGGGCAAAGGCAGCCTGTTTCGCTTTTATATCCCCGTTTTGGTGACCCATCAGCCGATGGCTCAAACCAATACACCGATTCCCCAAATTGTGGGATTAGCGAGCGATCGCACGGACTATCGAATTCTGGTGGTGGATGATCAAACGGAAAATCGCCAGCTTTTGGTGCGGCTATTATCCTGTTTGGGTTTGCAGATTCGTGAAGCAAGAAACGGTCTGGAAGCGATCGCCCAATGGCAAGATTGGCAGCCCCATCTGATTTGGATGGATTTGCGAATGCCAGAATTGGACGGCTATGCCACAACGCGAAAAATTCGCACGCTTGAGCAACGGCGTTGGGAGAGTGAGCATCAAGCACCTTTTTCCTTAACCACCATCATTGCCATCACAGCCCAGGGGTCTGCCGATGATCCTTCATTGGCGATCACGGCCGGTTGTAATGACTATATGAGCAAGCCTTTTGCCCTCGATGAACCCTTTCAGATGATGGCGAAATATTTGCCCTTAAAATACCGTTATGCAGAACTCAGAACCGATGCGCCCGATCGCTCCGTTAGCTCCCTAGGCGCGATCAACCAGTCACCCGCCGTGGATTTATCGGTGATGCCCCAGGCTTGGGTTGCCGCTTTACACCATGCGGCCCTTACCTGTTCTGATCAAACCATTACTCAACTCTTACAACAGATTCCTAGCCCTTATTACGACCTCTGCCAAACCCTGACCCACTTAACGGAAAACTTTGCTTTTCCGGAAATTGTGCAACTGACTCAATCAGTTTTGGATAGTCGATCGAGTGGTGCAACGGGCGATCGAGAACCTTCCTCCTCTTCAATCTCATCACTAGGTTAGGGGCTAGGAGATGTCGTCGTGTTCACGGCAGGACTCGGCACAGCAGAAGGGAGAGCAGCCGGCGTAGATGGGGCTGCATTTGGTGCTTGTAACTTGTTCCGTTCCGCAGCATCATCCAGGCAAAGGGGTAATTTTTGAATGATTTCTCGAGTAGTGCCGCGCATTACTGCACTCGTGTCAATGCAGGTGGCCACTCGCCCCTGGCCAACCTGGAAGAACCACTCATATTCTGAAAGGGTTTCCGGGCGAGATTTTTGAATGCAAATAGAATATTCTTGCTCGGCTTCTGAGTCCCGTTGCTTTTCACGATACATTTGTGCCAATAGGCAATGGGAAAGACCTGTTCCTAGCTGTTGTTCAGGAAAGGATTCATCCTCTTTAATGGCACGTTTGAGAATAACTTCTGCACCAGTGTAATCCCGTTGCCACCACCGCAGCCATCCTAAGTTGCGATAGATTTGATAGCGCTGGTTGGCAGATTCCGTGGTTGATAAACCTCGCTTTTCAATGCGGTGTAGCGCCAGTTTTAAAAGGGCTTCCACTTCAGAAGTGGGTTGATTTCGAAGTAACTTGTCCGGTCGATTGGTTTTCAGCAACAAAGAAAATTGCACCCGTGCCAGACGACTGAGGGCGATCGGGTCGCCCTGATCAGCCACTTGCCGATAGGAATCTCCAGCTTCTTTGAGTTGCCCCAGGGATTCATAGACCAATCCCAACCCCAATGAGGCTTCATCATTGTTGGGCATCAGGGAAAGCGTTTTTTGATAATTCACACGGGCCTCGTCTAGCTCGCCCTGTTGATAGTGTTGATTGGCCGCGTAGTTAAACCACCGGGGCAAACCATCTTGGGCGGCCCACATGGATAAAGCCCCAAGGGTGATGGAAAAGGCGGCGATCGCCTCGCTATACCACTTACCGGGAATCGAAAACTTCGCGCAAAACTGTTTTAGGGCCTTGGTTCCTTCGGGGGTGAGCACGCCGCGCCCCAATACGGCCAGCCCGGTCACTTGGCCAGCGCTGGCGAGGGCTTCTCCTAAGCCAAATCCCCCGATCGAAAAAACCGGCAGGATGGTACTTGCGGCACTGGCAGTGGCCAAGAGGGACACAACGGACACCCCCCGCCAGAAAATTTCCCGTCGTCGGGTTGCAATTTGGGGTTTGGAGCCTTCGGCTTCGGGAAACCACCACCAGGCGTTAGGGCCGGGATCGAAGGTATCTCGCCAACGGGGCAAGGCTGCAATGGCCAGAAATTTTGAGTCTAGGGTTGCCAGGCGACGATCGAGCGCGTCGATTTCTGAAACGGTGGCGGCTTCCAGTTGCTGATGCTTTGCCAAGTCCTTGAGGATGGCTTGCAAGGTATCTCGATCGCACAGAATGTCGAGTGCTAATTCATCACGAACCGTTGGATCAAGGTCTTTTTGAGCAAATCGCTCAAGCTGTTCGGTCAGATGCGCAACTCGCTCCTGAAACGTCGGAGCATCCGAAACTGAAGCAAAGCTCAACTCACTTCTCCCCAAAACGATGACAACCCCTGAGCAACGCTGTTAAGTCTGACTTCCTGGTTGATTCCCGATCGCGAGGAGCCAGATCAAAACCAGCTAGTTTTGCCCATATTTTGCACATTGCAGCAATGTGCAAAATATGGGCATTGGCGCAAGTTAATTTAACTGAATTGGCTCGGTTAAGATGCGCCGATTCAAATGAACTGATACAGCCAATACAGCCAATACAGCCGATACAAATGAATTGTGCTGGAGACAGCGATTCGAGGAAACCGCACAATGACGCTGGCACAACAAGTCTGAAAGGGCAAATTGATCACCAACAAGCACCAACTGATCAGTTAGCTCTAGTGCAAATTGATCAGATCAGTAAGTTAGGCCTTGAATTAGGCTTTGGATTAGTCCTTAAATTTGAAATTCGGCACTAAATTGGCCATGCCTAATAAGTTGCCGTCACGAGTTGGTCTTGTTTACTCATAACGCTAGCTCATAATATTACTAATCAATCCTTAGATTAATCAATAGTTTTACGGAGTTGATCGGTCACTGGGCCACCAGTAATGACTGATCGATCGCCCATCGCGGTAAACCTCAGGGGCTTCCAGGGGGCCCAGCAGAATCGATCGCTGCACCACATCGGGTTTGCGCCGTGCCAGGCGATCGGGCACGCCCCACCCATAGACCATGTGGCCACGACCCAAAATGGTCACCACCCGATCGCCCGGCCGTTGCAGCAAACGAGCAATGCCCGCCGCCATGGTTTCGTCCCAAGCGGCCTGAGCGGCCAAAAATCGGTTAAAGCGTTCCGCGCGATCGGCACTCGCAGAACTTTGGGCGCTACTTTGGGCGCTGGCTCCGTGCTGTTGATGAATTTCGTCATAAATTTCTCGCAGCCAGGCCCGGTAACCCGCAGACCCCAGTTGCAATTCATTGGGCGGGGGCAACCATTGCCAAGCCTCAGCGGGGAGCGCATCCCAGCCCTGGCGACCAATTTGGCGAGTCACTTCCACGGGCAGGTTCAAGGCCACGACGGCCACACCCCGATCGCGCGCCCACCGCAAAATCGGTGCAATAATTTCCCAGTCGAATCCCCAGCGTTGGTCAAATTCCGTGCGATCGCGCAGGGTGGCTTCGTCAATCCGCCCCGCCAAGTAATCATCCAAGGGCGACTGGAACGGCTGTTGAAACATTTCCAGCGCAATGACCAACCGGCCGGGCTGACCCTGGCGCGAAAAGTTTTCCACCTGTTGAAAAGTCCTGTGGATAACCTCCAATTTGATCGGCACATCGGCGGATCGGTCGTGAACTTCCCCCAGATAAATCACTTGCGATCCAGCTAGGTCGGCCCAGAACCGATCAAAAACCCCCGGATCACCCGGATTGGTGATGAGGTCTTGTGCCAGTTGTGGGTTAGGCGTGGCAGGAATGGCGATCGGGGCGCTGACCGGAGCACTCGCCAAAGCGCTGGTGTCAGTCACGGACGGCGACACTACCATCGGGGCTGACATCGGGGTTGACAGCGGGGCTGATTCTGCCCAAACAGGAGCGGCCCAGCAGCAGGCGATCGCCCCAACAATCCCCAGCCATTGACCCAACTGAGGCAAAAACTGCCACCAAAGCCGCTGATTTTGGAAATTTGAGCTATCCCTTGTCAGTTGCATTTCACTGGGCTTCCTGGGACTGCTAGCAACCGCAACGGGCATGATCTTCAATATTCAGCCCACGCTAGGAAATTCCAAAGCAAGGATAAATTTCAAAGCAAGGGTAAAAGAAAGGGCAACTGAACTAGCGATTAACTAACACCAACAACACCAAGCGATTAACGCCTGCGGCCAACCTGAACCTAGCTCCGCACCTGCACCGGCATCACCAAATGGGTTGCCTTTGCGCCACCCAAGGGCGTGATCACCACCGGGCTGGTGGGCGTGTTCATTTGAAGCTGAATCTCTGTCGTGGTCAGGTTTTTCAGCGATTCCATCAAGTACTTGACGTTGAAGGCGATGTCGATGTCCTCGCCGGAAATTTGGGCCGATTCGATCGTTTCGCGACCGCTGCCCGCATCTTGCGCATCGGCTGAAATGCCTAGGCTTTGGTTCGTTGCGTCGATCGAGAACTTGACGATGTGGTTGCTCTTTTGGTCAGCAATCACCGAGATTCGATCGAGCGCCCCCAGCAACAGCTTCCGCTCCACGGTCACCTGGCGATCGAACTGACGGGGAATGAGCTGGTTATAAGCCGGGTACTGCCCTTCCAAGGTGCGGCTGGTGAGGTAATAATCTCCCCACTGCAAGGCCAACTGCCCCCGATCACAGTACAGGGCCACCGGTTCGCTCGACTGCTGCGCCGCCAAAATCCGCTCCAGCTCCCGCAGCGTCCGGCCCGGAACCGTCACCGCAAAGGGTTCCACCGTGCCCGTTTCCGTCTCCTCGTCCTCCACCATTGCCGCTCGCACCACCGCTAGCCGGTGGCCATCGGTCGCCGCAAACTCCAGGGAATCAGTCTCCACCGACAGGTGAACCCCGGTCAAAATCTGCTTCGTTTCGTCGTTGCTGGCGGCGAACAGGGAACCGCGCATCCCCTCCAACAGCGCCGCCACCGGCAGGTAAACCGCTTCGCCCGTTTCCACCACCGGCAGGGTTGTAAATTCCTCAGCGCTCATGCCCTGAATCTGGTAGCGGCTGGACTGAGCGGAAATCGCCGCTGAGCAGTCCTCATTCGCATCCAGCGACACCGTGCCGGTGGGCAGCTTGCCCACAATGTCCGCGAAAAGCTTGGCCGGCAACGTGATTTCCCCAGAATCCTCCACTTCCGCCGGGAAGCTGGTCTGGATGCCCAAGCTGAGGTCAAAGGCGGTCAAACTCACGCGCTGAGTGCCCGCATCACAGGTCAGCAGCACATTGCCCAAAACCGGGTGCGTCGGCCGTGACGGGACGGCACGGCTGACCAGGGACAGGTTGGCACTCAGGTCGCTTTGGGCGCAAAGCAGCTTCATGGCTTCTGGGGCTTGGGTTTCGGGGCTGTTCTGTGGAAAACGGCGACCGCCGCCGGGGGAAATTTGGCCCCGATGAGCAGCCCTGAGTTTAACCCAAAATCGCCGTTTTGGCCATCGGGAGCAACCCGTGACTTTGCGGCCCGATCGCCCGCTGGAAAGTCGAAGCGCGATCGCAACAATCAAAGCCTGGCTTGGGTTTTAGCCGTTTTCAAAGGGTTCGATCGCCCTCAAGCTTGCCGATCGGCTCGGCCCCAAGCGCAGCGAACTTTGAACGCTCAGATCCTGATTCTGTCTGGGTTTTAGCCGTTTTCGGATCCGTCAACCGCTGGGTTTCAAACTCAGCCCAGCTCGAACCCTGTCGTCTCCAGCCCCTAGCGGCCACTGCCTCACCGGTCGGTTGCGATTCCGGCTCGATCGACTAGGCTAAAAACTGGATCCTGAGTTCGAGAGAAACAGACCGTCTCCCCGAAGAATTTTGGCCGTTTCCAAGAAAATTTTTGGGCTGGACTATCTATTTCTTCTTCTCCTTCTTATTTTTTAAATAGATAGTAGTAGTAGGGCCCTGTGGAAATGTGGAAAACTCAAAAAAATCCTTATTCCATAAACCTTTCAGCGATCACACCCTGTGGAAAACCCTGTGGAAAAAGGGGGGGTGTTTTTCCACAGGGTATTTATACCTAGTCAAGTTTTCCACAGACACTTTTTTTTTTCCACAGAAAGAGGGGTATTTTTCCACAGGTTTTCCACAGAATAGGGGTACTTTTCCACAGGTTTTCCACAGGTTTTGCCCCGATCGGGCAGTTTTCCACAAGGGGGTCAGGTAATCACCCCTTACCTGATAAAGCACAATTTGTTATATAGTTGAAGGTTTTGAATTTTGCAATTTGCCCACAATTGATGGGCAGCTTAAATTTGGTTTTGAATAGTTGATCCAAAATCTATCAGAGCATATTTTGAATATAGTACATTAATTAACTGCGAAAGTTGCCCGATCGGGAAATGGGTCGATCGGGAAATGGGTCGAATCGAAATTCATCAAAAAATCTTGGAGGCGATCACGGTTGGGGTGATCGATTCGTGATCAATCCGTTCATTAACCCGCTGACCAACTGGTCAACCCAATACACCTGGAATGCACCTGGATCGACCCCGACAACACCGCCCATCCCATCAAGACACTGTGACAGTTGCCCAGCGCGATCGCCCTCGGCCCCAAGGGATTTAAGTGATTTAAGCGTGATCCTGAGGTCGTGCTTCTGTTAATGAGCCGTGGGCGGCTCTGAAGCGCTGGGAGCCGTGCTGGGTTTGGAAACCAGGATTTTATCAACCCGGTTGCCATCCATATCCACCACCTCAAACCGGAAGCCATTCCAGTGAAATGTGTCCGTGGCCTTGGGAATGTGGCCCAACGAAGCAATCACGAAGCCCGCCACGGTTTGGTAGCGTCCTTCCCGCTCACCAGGCAGTTCAGCCATATCCAATTCATCGCGCATCCGCTCGATCGCCAACATCCCATCCACCAGCCAGGAACCATCCTCCCGCTGCACCACCTTGGGCGTGTCTTCCTCATCCACATCGGTTAGGTCGCCCACGATCGCTTCGAGCATGTCGTTGATCGTCACCAGCCCTTGCACCACGCCGTACTCATCCACCACCAAGGCAATATGCAGACCCGTTTCGCGGAACATCTCCAAAATTCGCAACGTGCCCGTGGTTTCTGGCACAATCAACGGCTGACGCAGGCAATCCGTTAAATTCAGGGTCTGATTCATCAGGGTTTGGGCCAACAGGTCGTTCACCTGAATGAACCCAACGACCTCATCCAAACTGTCGCGACAAACGGGGAAGCGTTGGTGGTGGCTGTTGATGATTTGCTCGATCGTCTCGTGCAAAGGCGCATCCAAATCCAGCCACACCACCTCTCGGCGGGAAGTCATCACGGAGCTGACGGGGCGATCGCCCAGAGACAACACCCGCTCTACAATTTCCTGCTCGGCTTCTTCGACCGTGCCCGCTTCCGTGCCCTGTTGCAACAGCAGCTTAATTTCTTCTTCCGTCACCTGCGGCTCGCTGGAAACCGTGGTTCCGAGCGATCGCACAATTAGATCCGTGGAATGGCTCAACAAATAGACCACCGGAGCCGTAATCCGCGACAGCCACCGCATCGGTAGCGCCACATTGGCCGCAATCTGTTCCGGATTGCCCAGGGCCAGCCGCTTGGGAACCAGCTCGCCCACCACCAACGAAAGATAAGTAATGCCCGCCACGGTGATCACCACCGACAGGGCCCCGCTCATGGGAGCGAGGGGTGGCACGGCTTCCAGGATTGGCCGCAACTCCGCCGACAAAGAAGCACCCCCAAAAGTCCCCGTGAGGATGCCGATCAGGGTGATGCCAATCTGGATGGTGGATAAAAACTGGTTGGGCGATTCTGCCAGGGCCAGGGCTGCGCGAGCCGCTCGATCGCCCCGTTCCGCTCGGTTTTGCAGGCGCGTCTTGCGGGACGAGACGATCGCCATTTCCGACATTGAAAAAATCCCGTTCGCAACCGTCAAGGCCGCAACGATCGCCAGTTCGGTAAGGGCAGAACTCATACGGGACGAGACAACAACATCGGTGATGGCTTGCCGGCCGGGCAAGAAGCGGGCGATCGCCCAGAGGGGGCAAATTTACACCGTAATCCTACTACTTCTTATCCCGTCTTGCCCCGATGTGGCTTCGGCGTTGCCGCCGGCCTGGGGGCGATCGCGGCGGCTCGGGCTTGCATGGGTTCAGTTGCGATCAACCCAACTCGAACCTAGGCGATCGGTTATTGATCCGATTCTTCATCAAAAACCGGTGGCCATAGCTCGGCGATCGGGAGTTCCCAACCGGGCAACAGGTCTGGCAATTGCATCACGTCCCCATTGCCCAAAACTTGGCTGAAACCATCGGGCCGATAGAGTTCCACGATTTCCCGATCAGGGTCCACCAGCAGGGCCACCTCAGCGCCCTGCTCTAAATACATGGTGAGTTTTTCGCGCAACTTCACCACCCGATCGCTATGGGATTTAATTTCCACCACCAAGTTGGGCACAACCTCCGCAAAATATCGAACACTGCGGGGCATTCTGACCCGAGAAACATAGGACACATCTGGAGCGGTCAGGTCACTATTCGGCAAAATAAAGCCACCGCTAGAGTCAAATACCATTCCGAGCCGACGCGGATTAATCCAAACTTGCAGGAAATAGCAGAATCGTGCCCCAATCAGGCTAGAAACGATATCTGAAGGGCCCATGACAAGCACTGCTCCGTCTCGTAATTCCACCTGACAGGCTTGGCCGCGATCGACCATATAAGCCTGGATCGATTGCAAATCCGCGATCGTCATGGCCATGGGCACAGTCTCCGGGAAAACGCTTGAGGCTCGGGGCTTGATTTGATTGTAAGCATTCGATCACGGGGCGATCGCCCCTCGCCGATCGCTCAAACGAGCGATAACCGACGATTGAGCACGGCCCAACCGATCGGGGGTTGTCGTTGCTTCGCGATGGGTGGCGGTAAATCGACAAACCGTAGGGTGAGTGGGAGAACGCTTTCGGGGTGATGATTTGGCTGGTTTGTCTCCCACGCACCGGTCGATCGCCTCTCGGGATCACGAGTCGGTTTTCTTGCGGCAATGGCAGCGGTGCGTAGGGCACAAACCCTGACTGGCCGGGCGATCGTAGCGATCGATTGCCGGTTGCCGCCGGCCCATCAACCGATTTGGCAGGTCAGTTTCAGTCCCGATCGGGACTATGCGATCGCCTCAGCGGTGTTGCTCTGTTGGCCGGCCAATCCCGGTTGATGATGCCCACAAAACCCGCCGAAAATCCCACCAACTCCCGTAGGGGCGCATCGCCATGCGCCCTCCGATACGCCAGATCTGCAAGCGCAAACCGATTGGGAATTGGTGGCGATCGGTCAACCCTGGCGGAGGGCGTACGGCGGTACGCCCCTACGAAAAACCCGTTAATTGTCGGGGGCGGTAGGGTGTGTGGGAGAACGTTTTCGGGGTGATGATTTGGCTGGTTTGACTCCCACGCACCGTCGATCGCCTCTCGGGATCACGAGGTCGTTTTTCTGCGTCAATGGCAGCGGTGCGTAGGGCACAAACCCAATGATGGGTATCCGCGAACCGTTGCCCTACAGACCTGTGACGATGCGATCACTCAGAAATTTACAAGCCCGGTATTGCTATCACATCACCATGCGTTGCAACAACCGAGAATTTCGACTGACTCGATCGACCTGCCGAGAATTGTTGCTGTATGCGATTCGTCGCTGTCAGAGCATTTTTGGCTTCAAGCTCTATGCCCTCTGCATCATGAGCAACCACATTCATTACCTGATTGAACCCAAAGCACCCACAGACTTGCCGAAGATTATGCACTGGCTGAATTGGTACACCGCCATGTGCTTTAACCGGTTGCTGAAGCGTACCGGCCACTTTTGGGAAAAGCGCTACCACAGCACCGGATTTCCTGTGGCCGATCGCCGTCGTGCTCTCAACACCCTGCGATACATCCACGCCAACCCCAAGGCGGCGGGCATCCAAGCGGGCTTTTTCTATGACTTCAGCAACTACGGCATTTATGACCGACTGGGCCATGACGGCCTTAGCCAGTGGCATCCGGCTTTTTTGAGCTTGGGGGCTACCCTCGAACTCTGTGCTGCTGCCTATCGCAAATTTTGTAAACACTATCGCCCTAAGGCCAAACCCGAAAGCCGCAACCATTGGGGTTCCAAGCTGCTGGCGAACTTGCGGGCCCGAGGCAAGCCTAACCCCAAGCACAGCCCCGGTCAGCGATCGCTGTGGCAGGACTGGGACTGTCCGAGTGATGAAATTCGTGACGTTGCACAACGATTTGTGTTGGCCAATTGCTACGACCCAGCGACGACCCAACTGCAATGGGGCCTCGACTCAGAGCCGCCCGATCCCGAAACGTAGGGCAGCGATCGTCACAAACCAGACAGCAAAGGAGGTTCAAACGGTGCCAGGTAACGGATCGCTGAAAGGCAGGAAAATCATGGATAATTAACGCCTTTACAAATCGCAAAAAATCCCTAGGACTGTGGCCTGCTACAGTTCACAAGTCTCGATGCGAGAGAAGAGAACCACCCATCCTCCCAAAGCCCCCGGGGAAACCGCCAATACCGGGGAAATTCTCCTTTAGGTGAGAGACGGGGATTCATCTTTAGTTCGTTGCGGCTCTTCCAGTCGTCATTCTCTCGCCATCTCACTCGCGTGCCAAAGTCCTCCCAAATCTTATCACCCGGATACTTGCCATCCAGCTTGGCTCCACAGGCGACGTAGATCTCCTTTTGCACCGAAAAGCCAAATTGGCCCTGGCTGTGTTTCACCCACAAGCGATCAATGGCCAACAACTCCTCGCAGGGAAAGTTCAATAGCTCCTCACTCGTGAACCAATCCCCTTCTTCCTTGCCCACCGTCGTGATCATCAGCCGATAGGTTTCGTCGTCGGCCCCTTTCCAGTTACCCGCAATCATCAGGGCTTCTAGTTTGGCGTAGCGGGCATGGGTAGCGGCTGGTTTCAACCGCTCCAAGGTTTCCAGCTCCGCAGCAGATAAGCGTTGACGATCGATCAGCGGCCAGCTTTCAGCAAACAATTGCGGGGCCTGTTGCGCCGTCAGCTCCATAAAGCTGAGGGGATGCTTCAGCAGTTCGACATAGAGCAACAGAGTCGGTTTCCAGGTTTCCAACCCAAGGCGATCAGTAATTAAGCTTTCGTCGCGTCGCCGCACCAGTTCCGAAGCAGTTAGGAATTCCTGGAAGCCCAAATGGGCAAATTCATAGACCTCATCATGCTTCACCAGCAGCTCGCTAACATCCACCATTTGCGCCAAGAAATCCGCTGCATTCACATCAAAATTACGCTCAGTGAAAGCAGCTTGCATGATGCCCAATAAGTCGTCTTTTTCAATTTGTTTGTGAGCCGATTCTCGGGCATCCGCCGTGGCCCGTAGCATCATCTCCAGCGCCACTCGCTGCAACACTTCGCGCCGCTGATCGATCGAATCCAACAACAACTCAATATTGCGGGCTTGGGGTCGCCAACCAAGCTGAATTTCACAAATTTCTCGATAGAGTTGCGATCTCCGACTGGGCAGATCGGCACTTTGCTTGATGCTATGAAAGCGACAAATCATGTTCAGCATCAACGGATTACGCGGCAAGCGGCCCAAGTCCTCGGGACGCGCGGTGATTGCCTGCCATAGGCGATCGGCATCTCGCTCTGCAAACAATCGCTGATCGCGGGTGGGGCGATCGCCCTGACAAGCTCGACTGAGATACCACTGATGAATAAAGAGTTGTTGTTGGTGGAGTTCAAATTCTTCAACAACATAGGTTTCGGGTTTGTCGCGAAAATCTTCGGTGTAGGCCCGGGGACGCGAGGTGATGATGAACACCGCATCGGGATACTGCCGCATTTGGTCGCTTAACCATTGGCTGACCACGGGGCGATCGCCTGCTGGCACTTCATCAAACCCATCAAACATCACCAATGCTGTACCTTGGTTCAGCAAATTGGCGGCCCAACTGGGGGGCGGATTGAGTGCTTTGCCGCCGGGCAATCCTGGCAAGTGGTAATGGGTCAGCAAGTCTGGCAAGTTGGGCGGATTTTCTTTGGTTAATTCCCGCCGACAATCCTTCAGAAACAACAAAAATGGGATGAGTTTAGGCGCACCTTTTTGGCGATAGGTTCCCTTGCCATAAACATAGGCCACATGTTTGAGCAAGGTAGTTTTGCCCGAGCCGCCCAAGGCCCGCAGCGCTAAGTGGCGGTTCGCCGCGCCGCGATCGACCCGCTTGAGCAAATCCCAAATTTCGCCTTTACCCGGTGAGCGATCGTTTGCGTTCTGTGACCATCGCTCGGGGCGATCGCCCGTCACCATGTAAACCGGTGTGAGATTCAGCGGCACAAAGACCTTTTCCAGTTCCGGGCGAAACAGCATTGATCGCTCACCCCGATCCAAGCCCACGGGAATATCTTGTTGGCAATCTTGGGCTTGCCGCTTCAGATATTGGGCCTCAAAGTCGGACAGTTGCCATTTCAGGGTTTCATTGAGCGCATCGAGCCACGCCACCAATGCGCTGGCATCCTTTTTGGCGCGATCGGCGTAGATTTCCGATAGTTGCTCAATGAAGTTTTTGCTATAGATACCCCACACGGCCGTGACCAGTGTTACCCCAGCAGTCACTACCGCCTGTGTCCATTCCTGCTTCAGCAAAAACCCCCCAAACAGCCAGCCGCTCCCACCCAGCGGCATCCACTGAATCAAGGGCTGCACGATTTGCCGCTGCACAAAGCGCCGTTCTGAGGTGGGGCGGCCCTTCGCTTCCGGTGTGGCCGACTTCGATTCTTGGGCTTTTTCGTCCTGCTTGGGTTCCGGCTGAGGCGCAGCAGATTCGTTCGGCATCACGAGTGAGAGAGGCGAGACTTAAGCCAATTATGCCGAATCACGGATTTTGATGAGAGACAGGCGATCGGGAAGGCTTGTGAGCGGCGAAGTGGCTGCGGTGTGCAGAAAGTTGCCCTACTGCCCGGATTCGTGGCGTTCGTAGGCGGTGACGATCCGTTGAACCAGCGGATGGCGCACCACATCGGCGCGGGTCAGTTCACAAAAGGCGATCCCTTCAACATTTTTGAGAATCCGTTGGGCGATCGCCATGCCCGAGGTTTGGTGCTCCGGCAAGTCGGTTTGGGTAATGTCGCCAGTCACGACCATGCGCGATCGAAACCCCAGCCGCGTCAACACCATCTTCATTTGGGCCGGCGTGGTGTTTTGGGCCTCATCCAAAATCACAAAGGCATTGTTCAGGGTGCGACCGCGCATATAAGCCAACGGAGCCACTTCCACAATGCCCCGCTCCATCAGGTTGGCCACCTTTTCCGGGTCGATCAGTTCGTATAGCGCGTCGTAGAGCGGGCGCAGATACGGATCAATTTTTTGTTGCAGGTCGCCGGGCAGGAACCCCAGCCGCTCGCCCGCTTCCACGGCGGGACGGGTGAGGATCAGGCGCTCAAATTCGCCGGCCAGCAACGCTTGCACAGCAATCAGGGCAGCGAGGAAGGTTTTGCCCGTGCCCGCCGGGCCGGTGCAGAAGATCAGGTCGTGATTGCGGATGGCTTTGATGTAGCGCTGTTGGCGAAAGGTTTTGGCGCGGATGTTGTCGCCGCGTCGGGTGCGGGCGATCGAGTCCTGGTGCAAGTCCGCCAGCTCACCGAGCCGATCGGTTTCGATCGCCCGTTTCGCCGTCAGCACATCCGCTTCATCAATCCGCTGCCCGGCGCTCCAATAGATTTCTAAGGCCTTGACGACTTGTTGGCACAGGGCGATCGCCTTGTCGGGCCCAGTGATCACCAACTCTTGGCCGCGCATCACCAGGGTTGTGCCCGTGTGCTTGGCCAGGGCCTTGAGGGTTTCCTCGCGATGGCCCGCCAGGGTGACGGCGCTGGTGCTGCTGCCCAGGTCGATCGACAGGGGAGACACCGCTACCGCCCTCGGTTGGGTCGATCGGGTCGCGATCGCCGTCGGTCACCCCCGCGATCGCCCCGGCCCCGGCCGTTGCCGTCCTCTGAGGGGCCCTCGCCCAAGCTGTAGCCGCCATACACGTCCAAAAAGGCCGCGCGACCTTCATGGTGGGCCGCCAAGTCCAAAACCGTGCGGATTGATTGGATGGTTTTGCCGCTGCGCCCAAACACCCGTCCCCGATCGGCCGGGTCAAAGGCCACCCGCAGCCAAACGTTGTTGCCCGTATGCTCGCAGTCAATCCGCAAAGCATCGGGCACTTCCAGCAACGGTTCAATCAGGTATTGCACAAGCCCCTCGTAGTCGATCGAGGGGCTTGGATTCGTCGAAGTTGTCAAGCGGAACTCCGGCTACTCGAAAATGATTAGGGGCAAAGCCACCGGGGCGATGAACGCGATTCAGTGGGGCGATCGCCCGAGCCTTGCCAAACAACAGGGGCAGGCTGCCGGCCAGTCGGGAAGGGAGAGGAATCTCGACAGACCAGAAAACTGCACCTCCAACCCACTAGGCGTTAGCGGCCTTCAGTTGCTCAAAAATGTTGGCCTTTTCAAAGATGCTGCGCACGGTGTCGGTGGGTTGAGCACCAGACTTCAGACGCTCGATGATCCGAGGCACTTCCAAGCGCGTTTCGTTCGTGCGGGGATTATAGAAACCCAGTTCTTCCAGGGCGCGACCATCGCGGCGCGAGGTACTTTGCATCACCACGATGCGATAGCTGACTTCGCGTTTTTTGCCGAGGCGCTTGAGGCGAATCTTAACCATGGGGGCTGTTGCAACCGAATCGAGTGTAACGACTGTCGTTTTTGGGAGCAAACGACAAAAGACAAAACTTGATTCTACGCGCTGAAGCCAGATCGAGGCTAGGGGGTGGCCAGGATTTTTTCGGCGATCGCGGCTGCGGGTCTCTCTATAATCAAATGCGGCAATGAATTTTGCGGCAATTAATGCGGCATTAAATTTTGCTCATTTGCGGCCATTTGCGGCAATGAATTCGGTGCAGCAGTCACGCAATGCAGCGGTCAATGATGGCGATCCACAGCAGTCGCCATTCGGCCATAGTTGCCTTGCCCATCAGCGCCCATGGGTGACCACCCGTGCCACTGGTGACGATCCACGCCGACCCACGGCCAGGCCCTGGCGACCATCCTGGCCCTTAGCATCCAACTTTTGAGATCACTCTACCCAAGATTTACGCAATTCCCTATGAGCAGCGCCACCAGCAACAAGGGCAACGACAAGGCCATCGTCAAGGACTATTTCAACACCACTGGTTTCGATCGCTGGCGGCGCATCTATGGCGACGGCGACGTGAACAAGGTGCAACGCGACATCCGCGAAGGGCATCAACGCACGGTGGACACGGTGGTCTATTGGCTGAAGCAAGGGAGCAAACTGGCGGGCCAAACCATCTGTGATGCGGGTTGCGGCGTGGGTTCCCTGAGTGTGCCGTTGGCGGAGTTAGGGGCGATCGTTTCGGGTAGTGATATTTCCGAGGCGATGATCGGTGAGGCCAAGGAGCGCGCGGCCAAGCTGAACTTGGGCGATCGCCTGAGTTTTGAAGTGAAGGATCTTGAGGCGATCGAGGGTTCCTACGACACCGTGATTTGTTTGGATGTGTTGATTCACTATCCCGACCAAGACATTGAAAAAATGATTGGGCATTTGGCCAGCCTTGCCCAGTCGAAGCTAATCCTCAGCTTTGCGCCCAAGAGTCCGGTTTATGTGCTGTTGAAAAAAATTGGCGAGCTGTTCCCCGGCCCCAGCAAAACCACGCGCGCCTATTTGCACCCGGTGCGGGATGTGGTGCGGATTTTGCGGGCCAATGGGTTTGAGGTTAATCGGCGGGAGTTCATTGGCTCCCAGTTCTATTTCTCGCAAATTCTGGAGGCGGTCCGCCCACAGGAATAGGCGCGAGCAATCCGTGGGGCAACAAAATTCAGCGCGGCTCGATCGGGATGTAATTCACCAGTTACATCCCACCCAGTGGTGTTCCAGCCGCTCAACCCCACCAACTACAACCCAGCAACCCGATCGCAAATCGGAGTGGGGCAAGGGGCTGAGGGCTTGTTGTCATTTCCATCACCGTAGGGGTTGGATCTCCCAACCCTAGCCCGGGCGATCGCCACAACCCTGTCCACCTCTGGGAACACCCAAGGATCACGGGAACTGGGCGGGGAGACCCCGCCCCTACGACTAATTGGTTTGAAGAACGAGGTCAGCGGGTTTCAGGCGATTTGACGACAGGCCCTAAGCCCCTTGTTACGACGACCGTGGGTGACGACTGCGGGCATGGAAAATTAACCATCTCTCACTGATTCCAAATTGCAAACTTTTTGCTAAAAACTGATCGCTCACCCACAAAATGCTTCACGGCCCTTTTAGGTGGAAATTCCCTAGAAAAGCTTAAGAAAACCAAAACTTTTAACAGAGATAAACAGAATTGAAGTTTCATCAAAAGTAGGTAAAACAATATTAAGTAGAACACCAATCCCAATTTTGATCAGATCCCAACATTGCATTGACCCAGATCACAGATTTTTAGCTTCACCTTTGTCATGACGACCCGATCGAGTCAGTCATAGTTTCCGTCTGAACAGTTGCAGGCCGCCGCTTCTCTTGAGAGAAGAGTTTGCCGAAATGCCGGCTGAGTTTTGAGTGGGACTCACTTGGTATCAGAGGTAACCAATTAGGGATCGCGTCATTCGGAGGAACCGATGTCTTTAAATTGAAAGGAATTGTTGCTAAATTCCCCCGATCCCCGATCGGCTATTCCATAATGCTAATAACGAGAATGAATTAACCCCTCGATTCCATGATTGGTTTTGATCACCCTTATCTCCTGCTCTCAAAACCAGTTGCATCGCCTCTGAAATTGCTTTTTAAGGCATTCTTCCGCTGAGGTTTGTGGTCGGTTGGCCGCCGGCCATTCACTGAATTTGTTGAAGTTATTGACAGTTCTATCTGCGAGGTCGTGAGGAGTCGAAAACGACGGAAATGCTCGAGAACAGCCCTTTCAGCCCTCTACCGCTTGAACTGGGCTAATTGAATTGGGCTAATGGATATCGCGCTCAAATGGATTCCGTCGTTTTTTGAGTTTTCTTGGTCAACAGGATGACTCGGCTCATATCTGTGTTGTTTTTCGTTGTTTTTCGTTTCCAATCGCGTTTTTTTATCACTGGATGTGAAGGATCGATCGCCCGGCTTCGGTGCTCCCGCCGCAAATCTTCCTTGCCTTGGGGGGGCGATCGCGCCTTCAGCCCATCCGCCGTTTAGACAAGCCCGTCGATGCCTCGGTTTAGTTCCTCAAATTTTTGCCAGATGGTGACCACAATGCTGACCGTAGAAACGATTTACTGCCCCAACTGTGGTTCGCGTGCAGAGCGTCATCGAATTCGCACGAGCAACGTGATTCGCACCCAGTGCCATGCCTGTGACTATTTGATGGTGACTTGCTCGCTCACGGCTCGGGTGTTGGAAGCCTACGCGCCGGGCATTGCGATCGCCCAACGATCGGCTTGAGTTTTTGCCCAATTCATCATTCGCCCAATTCATTCAGCCCAGAACTGGGTGGATTGGGCTGGTGAATCGGGATGGTTCATCCAGTGCCTTAATTCAGCGCCTTAATTCAGCTCATTAATCCAGTCGGCGGGTGTTGCCGCTGCGAACCCAGCCCTCGGGGCCGCTTTCGCCCAGGCGCACCCGCTGCCAACGCCGATCGGGACTGTCTCCCAAGACAATGACCCGATCGTTGTAGTCCACACTGCCCAGCCTTGCGCCCGATCGATTGGGAGCTGATCGCAACACCAGCCCGATCGGTTGGGTCACCCGGGCCCGATAAGCACCGGGCGGCAAGGGCGGCGGCGGCGGCAAGGACGGGGCCGGGGCAACCACGCTGCTAGGCGGTGGGGGCGGGGTCACCGCTGCGCCGGGTTTGGGATCGTTGGCAAAGCTGGGGCGGGGCGGGGCCGTGGCAATTTGGGTGACGATGTAGCGAACGGCAATCACCCCTCCGGCAGCCAAAAAGGCGATCGCGATCGCGATGCCACTAATGAGGCTGACCAGCCCGCGCAATAGTTTCCACAGCCAACGCACGATCGTTTGCGACTCCCGATGAGGATCAACCACCAACCTGTCCAAAATATTTCGCTAACCGATCTAGCCCAGAGACTTCGCCAAGAGATCTAGCCAGCCGATCTAGCCAGCCGATCTAGCCCAGAGATTTCGCCAAGAGATCTAGCCAGCCGATCTAGCCAGATATTTAGCCAGGATATCCTGCGATTCAGCCCGTATTTTCCCCTAGAACCCGTTCTGTTCAGGGCGAAAATTCAGCCAATTCGGCTAATTCAGTACGTTCAGCCCATCCAGACCGCTCGATCGATCCAGAATTAGCCCGAGAAGGAAGACAAGCCGCCTAAGGTGGTCGATCGGGATGCTAACCGCGCTTTGCCCGCAGCCGCCCATTGCTGAAGCGCTTCGATCTGCTCGCGGGCCGTGCGAGCCAGGGGCACAATTTGGCTAACGGCGGCCACGATGTCATCGGTGGTGAAATCGCGGTTTTCGCTGAAGCCAATGTGCATTGCTTCCACGATCGACTGTTCAATTTCGGCTCCGGAAAAGTCCGGCGTTTCATAGGCCAGGCGATCGAGGTCGTAGGTCTTGAGATTGTGGGGGCGCAGTCGGCTTAAATGCACCTCAAAAATTTCGCGGCGCTCCGGCTGGCTGGGCAATCCCACAAAAAAGATTTCGTCAAATCGCCCTTTTCGCAACAGTTCTGGCGGCAAGGACTGGATATCGTTCGCCGTCGCCACCACAAAAACCGGCGATTGCTTTTCCGCCATCCAGGTGACAAACGTGCCAAAAACCCGCGAGGCTGTGCCGCCGTCGCCCTTGCTGCCCAATCCGGCAAAGGCCTTGTCAATTTCATCGATCCACAGAATGCAGGGGGCCAAGGCTTCCGCGAGCTGAATGGTTTGGCGAGTGCGGGATTCAGACTCACCCACCAAGCCGCCAAACAAACGTCCCACATCCAACCGCAGCAAGGGCAAGTGCCAATGGTGGGCGATCGCCTTGGCCGTTAAGGATTTGCCAGTGCCTTGAATCCCCACCAACAACAGACCCCGGGGATGGGGCAGGCCATATTGGCGGGCCCGCTCCGAAAATGCGCCCCCACGCCGCAGCAGCCAGGCTTTCAGGTTGTCTAGCCCGCCAATGTCGGACATTTGTTCCGTGGCGGGGCAAAAGTCCAAAATTTGGGTTTGGCGGATCGATTGGCGCTTTTCTTCCAGGATCAGATCCATGGTTTCGGGGGGGAGGTTGCCGTTTTGGGCGATCGCCCGGCCCAACACCCGCCGCACCCGATCGAGCGAGAGGCCTTGGCTCGATCGCACCAAGTCTTCTAAGTCTCGCCCTTCCAAGGTTTGGCCCGTGGCGGTCGCTATCCGTTGCACCTCCTGGCGCAGTTCATCGGCGGCGGGCAGGGGAAATTCCAACACCGTCAGCACTTCGCTGAGGTCTTCGGGAATTTGTACCTGCGGGGAAAGGAGCACAATATTTTTGGGTTGGGCCTTGAGCGATCGCGCCAAGTTACGCAATTTGCGGGCGATCGCAATATCATCCAAAAATCGATGAAAATCTCGCAAAATAAAGACCCCCGCCGCTGAATCGGGGAATTTCTCTAAAAATTCCAGCGCTTGCAGCGGATTGCGCTTAGCTGCTCCTAAATCGTTGGGACTGCCGCTGTAGCCTTCCACAAAATCCCAAACATAAACCCCGCGATTGCCTTGGCTTTGGGCACATTGGGCGATCGCCTTTTCCACCCGCTCCTCTTCGGCGGTGGGGATATAAATCAGCGGATAACGGGCCCGCAGCAGCAGCGAAAATTCCTGAAAAAAATTCATATGAATGACCGAATCACCAGCGGCCGAGTCCGAAATACTGAAACTGGCTCTAGTAGCGCGGCTGCCTTAATTCATTGGGTCGAAGTTGCGGAGTCAATCACAGTAACAAAGGGCTTAAGCCCCTTGTTGCCTCACGATCAGGTAACGGTAACAGTCGAGTTGACCGATCAGAATAAGCCTGTCGCGCTACTAGGGCTTAGAAACGGCTTCTCTGCCCGCAATTCAGCATACCGCCTCTATTGTTGAAGCTTGTGTTGTGTTGAAGCTTGTGTTGTGGCCTTGACAGGAGGCCCAATCCTGAGGCTGGTTTTGACATCCTCCCCAGCCTGAAGGCGTGGGGATTCTGCCCCTAATCGACGTTAGCGGATTGTGGGGGACAAGGAACCTCAGCCCCTTGTTACGACGACCGGGGCATAGAAAATCAACCGTTTTCGCATGATTCCAGGAAATGACAACAGACCCTATGGTAATGGGGATGGGGATTGCCCCAACTGTTGTTCTAATTCGGCAATGCGATCGCGCAGGGGAGCCAACATAGATTCCACTTCTGCTTCGGAATAGCGGATCGGAATATGTTGCGGGCAGTTCTCGCTATGGGCTTCTACGTGAAACAAAATTGCCCGCTCAATTTTGGCAGGATAGCCAGGAATTTGGAGCTGTTCAATCCAAGGCGAATCTCCCTCGACAAACTCCGCTTGCCCCCAAATTTTTACCCGTTTTCGATGGCGATAATCCATTAAAAACAGGAAGGCTTTAGCATTGCTGCTGAGGTTGCCCACGGTGATGTATTGCACATTGCCCGCAAAGTCTGCGAACCCGAGGGTTTTCTCGTCTAATACTTTGAGAAAACCCGGTGGCCCGCCTCGAAATTGGATGTAGGGATAGCCATTGGAGCCAACGGTTCCTAAATAGAATCCCTCAAGGCTGGCGATGAAGTTAGCCAATTGGGGGGCGATCGAATCGTTATCGGGCCCGTTGGCAATGTAGCGTTCGTAGGTTTCCCGGGAGCCGCGATCGGTCTGGGCTGCTTGGACTTCCGGCGTGAAGGCGATTTCACCAAATTTGCGAGGCATAGACCGATCTCCTAATGGGCGATCGAGGGGGTGATTTTAGGCGTGGGCCAAGGCTTCAATGCTACGCATGCCCACAAAGCCGGGCAATTGCTTGACCCGATCGATCCAAGCCAGCACGTGGGGATAGGGGGCGAGGTCAATCTGGCCATCGGGAGCCAATGCCACATAGGGAAACACGGCCACATCGGCGATCGTGGGGCGATCGAACTCCAACCACTGGCGATCGCTCAGGTGGCGATCGAGTTGGCTCAGGATGAATTCAGCTTTTTGGTTGGCGCGATCGAGGTCGATCGTTTTGGCATTAAACAAATGGTAGAGCCGCGCTGACTCGGGCCCTTGGCGCACCTCGCCCGCTGTGGTAGACAGCCAACGCACCACCTGCGCCAGGGCCACCGGCTCCAGCGGCAACCAGCGATCGCCCCCATACTGCCGCGCCAAATAGGTCAAAATCGCCTGGGCATCGGACAAAACCGTTGCGCCATCGACCAAGGTCGGCACTTGCCCAAAGGGATTCAGCGCCAAAAACGGCGGCTGTTTGTGCTCGCCTTGGAGCAAATCGACCTTAATCCACTCGAATTTCAACCCCAACAGGGACAGCAACAGTTTGACCTTATAGCTGTTGCCAGACAGTTCGTGACCATATAGCTGAATCATGGATTTTGGCTCCGTTGGAGATGGGATGGCGTTGGATGAAGCGTTTGGAGGATCAGTGGCTGAAGCGATCGGGGACTGAGGGCAATTGATCGTGCTAGGCAAGCCGTTGCGATCGCGTGGGTCTTGACGGCAGAAAAAAACTGTACCGGTCGTTCGGTCTAAATTAACTGTACCGAGCGTTCGGTATGATGTCAATCGGCTTAACAAAATCGCCCCCTTCCATCACCAGCCACGTTCCCAGCACCATCCCTGTCATGCCCAAGGAAACCTATATCCCCTGCCTGTTTCAGCTCTTTCGGCAATATGGCTACGATGGCGCAACCCTGGCCAAAATCTCGGAAGCCACGGGACTCGGCAAGGCCAGCCTCTATCACCATTTCCCCGGCGGTAAGGAGGAAATGGTGGAAACCGTGCTGAAATCGATCGAATCCTGGTTCGATCGCCATGTATTGCAACTGCTGGCGGGCCCGGGCGATGCGCTCAGTCGGTTGCAGGCCATGGGCGATCGCCTCAGCGAAATGTACGGGGGCGGTCAACAGCCATGCCTGTTTGCGATTTTGCTGTTGGGTTCGGCACGCGATTTGTTTCACGATCGCGTGCGCGGATTATTGCAAATGTGGATCGATGCGATCGCCCGCGTTTTGGTCGATGAGGGGATGGAAACGGTGATCGCCCGGCAGCGGGGTGAAGATGTAGTGATTGCGATTCAAGGAGCGCTGATTTTGTCGCAGGGGTTGGGCGATCTCAGCTCGTTTCAACGCACCATTCAACAGTTGCCCCACATTGCCCTACGAACGGATTAATCGGGTTGTAATTATTTCCATGCGAAGAGGGTCAATCCGATTTGGCAACCGTTGAATTTACTCAAACTGGCTATCACCTAGTCCACGATTAGTCCGTCTCGAATTTGAATTTTGCGCTGGGTGCGATCGGCGATCGCTAAATCGTGGGTAATCAGCACAATAGCAATTTGTTGCTGATGTAATTGGTCAAATAAATTCATCACCTCTTGGGTGGTTTGGCTGTCCAGGGCACCGGTTGGCTCGTCGGCTAACAGTAGAGATGGCTGATTGATCAACGCTCGGGCGATCGCCACCCGTTGTTGTTGCCCCCCCGACAGTTGATTGGGCCGATTATGGAGTCGATCGCCCAGCCCCACACTCACCAAGGCGGCTTCGGCACGGGCCCGGCGATCGGCTTTGGGAAGGCCAGCATAGACGGCCGGCAGCATCACATTTTCCAGGGCTGTGGCACGGGGCAACAAATTAAATTGCTGAAAAACAAAGCCAATGCGTTGATTGCGAATGTAGGCTAATTCTGTCGAATTCAGCGCAGTTAAGTTGCGATTTTCGAAGGTGTAGGTTCCTTCAGTGGGGCGATCGAGGCAACCAATAATATTCATCAGGGTTGATTTACCCGAACCCGAACTCCCCACGATCGCTAAGTAGTCATTGGCGGGAATATCCAAATCAATGCCCTTCAAAATAGGCACGTTGGTTTCACCCAGTTGATAGGTTTTGGTGATGTTTTGAAGAGTAATCATGTGGTTTGACCTCACTCGCTGCGGAGGGCGGTAATTGGGTCGAGGCGGGCCGCATTACGAGCAGGAATCACCCCCGCAGCCAAGCCCACCAGCGTGGACAGCCCAAACCCGATCACCACAGCACCCCCCGAAATCACCAAGGCAAATTGAAAAGCCGTAGCCGCCACCACGGTGACACCAATGCCCAACACAATGCCGATCGTGCCGCCTAGGACAGAAATGGTGACGGATTCGACTAAAAACTGACTGAGAATGGCGCGATCGGTTGCCCCAATCGCTTTGCGAACGCCAATTTCGCGGGTTCGTTCTACTACTGAAACCAACATAATATTGGCGATGCCGATGCCACCTACCACCAAAGAAATCGCCGCAACGGCCACAATGGTGGTGGTGAGTAATCCCAAAATGGTGGTCAAGGTTTTGAGGATATCGGCCTGGTTGGTGACGCGAAAATCATCATCGGCGGGCGACATGATTTTGTGGCGCAATCGCAAAATATTGGTGACTTGAAATCTCAGGGTTTCTAACTGCGATTCATGCTGACTTTTAATAAAAATGCCATTCACAGAAATGCCTGTGAGCGCATTCTTCCCGATCGTGCGGGCTGACATGGTGGTCAGAGGAATATAAACCGCATCATCGCGATCCTGTGGTCCCTGGGAACCCTTAGCTTCCATCACACCGATCACTTTATATAGTTCACCGCGAATGCGAATTTTTTGGCCAATGGGATCGATATCCGCTGGAAACAAACTCCGCTGCACCGTGGGGCCAATCACTACCACCGAGGCTGTTTCATCGAGTTCCGATTGACGGAAAAAACGTCCCACTTGCGGATAGGTATTGCGCGCATCCGGAAAGCTCAAATCCGCGCCATAGGCCGTGGTGGAGGTGTTGGTCTGGTTGTAAACCACCTGCACGGGCCGTTGTAAATAGGCTGCAACGACGGTGGCTGAGGGCGCTTGTTTGGCGATCGCCTTGGCATCTTCCCAAGTGAGGGTGCTCACCGATCCCATGGCTTGCACCACGCCGCCACTTTTCGCCGAACCAGACATCACTTGCAACACATCGGTGCCGAGGCTGCGAATGCTGTCTTCCGTGGACTTTTGTACACCTTGCCCGATCGAGGTAATCGAAATCACTGATGAAATCCCAATAATCACCCCCAACATCGTCAAGGCGCTGCGGAGCTTGTTATTCCAGAGGGATTCGATCGCCATTTCCATAATGTCGATCGCCGAAATTGTTACGCGATTAGGCGTTGCTTGGGTCATGGCAACATTCACCCGCAATTGGATAGGATCAGTCGCTATCGGTTGGTTCAGACTGGCCGAATTTCAGCAGCCAAAATTACAGCCAAAGATCCTAGGGAGGCGGTGGCGCTTTGGGCAGAATACTGAAGCCTTTTGAGCCAGAATCTAAATTGCTGGGCGGGCTGACTAAAACTTGCTCATTGCCCTGTAACCCGGTCTTCACTTCAGTGGAGCCTTCGACCGTCAAACCCGTTTCAATCTTGCGAAAAACCGGATTACGATCGGCTCCTAAAATATAGACACCTTCACCCTCTGCGCGGCGCACCACAGCCGCATTGGGCACGAGCAACGCACTGGCAAGTTGCCCAATTTCAAACTCCGCTTCGACATTCATGCCTGCTTTTAACTGGTTCGATCGGGCATCATCGATCGCAATGTAAACTTCAAAGCTCGTCACATTTTGCGAAACCGTTGCCTTTGGTGCAATTCGGGCAACACGACCCCGAAATTGCCGATCGGGAAAGGCATCTACTCGAATGCTCACGGGCTGATTGAGGCGAATATTCCGAATTTGCGCCTCCGCTAAATTCACCACCACTTCTTGGCGATCGCTCGCCAAAATCAAAATTGAAGAAGAAGATGCCGATTCACTACCGCCCGCGACCGATGGGCTAACGAATGAACCCACATCGGCATATTTCTTAATCACAATTCCATCAAACGGAGCAGTGATTTTGGTGTCTTGCAGTTGGGTTTGAATCGATCGCAAATCGCCGCGCGCCGACTGCACTTGGGCCTTGGCTTGGGCAACATCCTCCACACGACTACCCGCTTTCAAAAGGGCCAGCGCTTCTTGCTGTTGACGCACACGGGCGATCGCCTGGGCGATATCCTCTTGGCGATTGCCGGCCTGCTGGAGCGCCAAGGCTTGGGCCGCCTCGATCGCCTGTCGTTGTGCCACCTCATAGTCGGTGCGTTTTTGGTCGAGGGTCTGAGCCGAAATTGCCCCGTCCTGAAAGAGTTCCTGATAGCGCTGGTAGTCCGACTCGCGTTGCTTGAGAGTGGCTTGGGCTTGCTGCGATCGCGCCACCGCCTGGGCAATTTCCTGGGGGCGATTCCCCGATCGCAACATTTGCAACTGAGCCTGGCGCTCTGCCAGTTGGGCCTCCGCTTGGGCAATGTCTTGGGGGCGATTGCCCGCCATCAACCGCGCCAAGTTCGCCTGCTGCTGGGCGAGCTGGCCCTGGCGCTGCATGAGCTGGCCTTGTAGATCTGCATCGTCCATGAAGGCGATCACTTGGCCCTGGCGCACCCGATCGCCCTCCTTCACGAGCAGCGCTTTGACAATGCCCGCCGTTTTGGGGCCGAGGTTAATCGATCGCTCCGCCGCGATCGTCCCATTGGCGGCGATCGTCACGGTCACGGTTTGTCGGCGCACCGGCTGCGTCAACATCACCGTGGTTGAGCGCGCACCCCCCGTCAGTTGAGCCGCCACATTCCCCCCACTAAACAGCAGCAGCGGCACGATCGGCAGCCCCCACTTGAGCCAGCGCCCGCGATCGGAGGGCCGAGGCGTGGCAGTGGACCGGTTGCCAAGGAGGTTGGCAGCGCCGGATAGCCGAGAAAGTCTAGAACGGAGATTGGATAAAACGTTTGACACAATCGGGTTCTCCAGATAAACGCTGGGGGACTGTCTGAGGGGCGGCCTCAATCACGGCCTTGAATTGTCAAAAAGTGGACGGAGCGATCGTGGCGGGATCCTTGAGCGATCGCCTTGCGATTAAGCGCGATCGCAAAGCGTTTTGAGCGGTTGGTCGGGGAATGAATTTCATCAAAAGTTAGTACTTACTTATTAATTGAGCAAAAAAAATTGCCTTGAAAATGCTCAATCCATTGCCCAAGGTTGGGTGACGATCGGGGGCTGCAAGTGCGATCGCTGTTCTGGGTTTAGTCCGCTGGTGGGTTCTCCGGTGCGATGCCCGCCCAAAGGATACTGATTAGACTGGCCACAAACTGCGATGGTTCAATCCAGCTTTCTGGTTTCACCTCGGGCTGTTGGGACTCGGGTTGGATCGCTTCGGGCCGTTGCGTGAACGGTGGCATCTGGGGCATCGACTGAGCCATCGGGGGTAGTTCATGGGCAATCACGTAATTGATGATGCTGCCCACGAGCAGGTGAGCCAGCGCCATCGAGTCGATCGCCCGCAACCAGCCCCCCGCCACAGCCCGTTCCAGAAACAGGGCCAACAAACGGCTATCGCGCACCGGAGGCGGCGGCAAGTGGGGGGAGTGCGGCGGATGGGACATTTTTTTTTGCGCCATCATCATGAACACCCGTGGCAACCCTTCTTGATAGAACGCCAACATTTCGCCACAGATGTCCGTCAACTCGGCTTTGATGTTGGCGGTGGGCTGGCGATCGTGCAGGCGCTTCACCCAGTCGGGCGTTTCCGTCACCCCCATGGCGGCTAAAAACAGGGCTTGCTTGGTAGGAAACCGCTTAAACACCGAGGCTTCCGAAATGCCAGCACGCCGGGCAATTTCCACCGTTGAAGCCTTGAGACCTTGCTCCAAAAACACCTGACGAGCGGCGGTCAAGATAGCTTCGTTGGTGATTTTCGGTGGACGGGGCATAAAAAGTAAGCACTTACTTACTCAACAGCTTGAACAATTCCCCAACCATCGTCAAGACCCCAAGGATGATCGCACCCGCCTAGCCTGTGGAGATAGATGACGGTGCGATCGCCCTGGACGATGGGCGGATGGATGACGAGTTGGTTGTTCGCTCAGTTCGGTGCGAGGCGATCGAACCAGGTTTCTAAGCTTGCGGCGATCGCCTCCGCCCACCGATCCTGCTCGGCCGGATTGGTGATCCACTCAGATTCGGTGGGGTGGCTCATAAAGCCCAACTCCATCAGGACGGAGGGGGCGATCGTGGGGCGAGCCAGGGCCAAGTTGCCCCAAAACACGCCATAGGACGGGCGATCGAGCCGTCGAGTCAGCTCGTCATGCAAAAACTGCGCCAGGTCTTGAGATTGGGCGTGATACCAAAACATGCCGATTCCCTGGGTGGTTTCAGCGTTGCCATCGTCGGGCAAGGCGTTGTAATGCACCGAGAGGGCGATCGTCGGTTCCAATTCGGCAATCTGGGCCAGGCGATCGGGAATGGGCAAGTCTTGATCGGTCGATCGGGTCAGCACCACCCGCGCCCCACGCCGCTCCAGGGCTGCTTGCAGTTTCAGGCTGGTTTGCAGGTTGGGGGTCTTTTCAGGAATGCCTGCTGCGTTGACGGCTCCTGGTTCCGCGCCGCCATGGCCCGGATCGAGCAGTACCGTCACGCCGGACAGGGGCAAGGGGCCCGATCGCACGGGCGGATGCTTAATTCGCCAATGGAGCACATTGCCTTCGTAGCGGAGAGTCCAGCCCCAGGCCTGGGCAGTGGCGAGCCGGGCCCGATATTCCAGCCGATTTCCCGGCAACACCTGCCAGGTGAGCTGACGGATCGCTGGATTACGCTGCAAAAAGACGGTATCGGTTTGGGCGATCGCCTGATGCAGCGTCAGCACCAAGTCCTGATTCTCTTGGCGCACTTCCACGGGCACCGGCTCGCTGAGGGGAAACTGCACTTCCACGGCCGTTCCCTGATTTTGGGCCCGAATCCCTTGCACCACCGCTTGCAGGGGGGTGGAGCTGGGTTCGATCGCCACTTCGCTGGCCTGGATCCAAGCCTCATAGCCAAGGCGCAACCAATCGCCCTGGCGGCCGGTGATGGTGGCTTGGCTGCCTTGGGGCAAGGGGGTGAGGCGGCTGTGGTTGGTGCTCGGGCCCGTGCGCGCCACCCCCCAAGGAACCGTCACCCGGGCCCGATCGCGTCGATCGCGCGGCCAAACGGTGATCCGACCGCGAGGGGTCATGGGCATTTCGCCGTCGATGTAAAACCGCACCTGACCCCAATCATCAGGGCGATCGGGCGTGAAGCAGCCCTCATAGGTGGTCAACGATGGCGGCGGGGGATCGCTACCCGTCAAGACGGAGGCGTTGGGCAAGGGCGATCCACCCGATCGGGGCAACATCGGAAACGTCCGTTCCGCCACCCGCGCATCAATGGTCAAGTTGGGCCGCCCCGTCACACGCAGGCAAATTGGCTCCCCGATCGGCCAGCCCCAATCGGCCGTCGGCTCCAGGGTGGCCAGGGGTGTGCTCAACAACGACTGATTGGAAATGCGGGTGATTGTGCGAATTTCCGTGCGATCGCCCCAGCGGATTTCAAACCGGTTGGGGCCCAGTTGCAGCGGAAAACTGGGGGCAAAATGCCCAAAGGCACTGCGATTCACCCCTTGGCCATTGATCGTGACCGAGCCAGAAGGCGGCGCAGTGCCTAGGAAAAAAATTCGATCACTCGCGGTTTGATGACCCTCCGGCGGATAAACCAACCGTAATTCCGAGGAACTAGGGGCCGGCTGGGCGATCGCCACCCCCGCCCACAGCAACGGCGCGATCGCCCCCACCATCAGCCGGGAAGCGCCCCCCAGTTCCCACGGCCTCATTTACTTGCTGGCCCGCTCAAAGGCGGCCTTGAACGCCTCAGGACTGGGCGCACCCTGCACCGGTTCACCGGCCATCAAAAAGGTGGGAGTACCTTCCAAACCCAAGCTTTCTGCCAACTCAGCATCGGCGGTCACGGCTTTTTTGGCCGCCTCGCTGTTGCGATCGCGCTCAAATCGGTTCAAATCCAATCCCAACTTCTTAGCCAATTCCCCATACAAGCCATCGGCCAAACGCGATTGGTTGGCAAACAGTTCATCGTGATATTCCCAGAACTTGCCCTGTTGCTGGGCAGCCCAAGCGGCCTGGGCGGCGGGAACCGCCTGGGGATGGATGCTGGTGAGGGGGAAATGCTTAAAGGTCAGAATCACCCGATCTTGATAGTCCTCCATGAACTGCTTCAGGGGAGCCAAGGCCCGACCGCAGTAGGGACATTGAAAATCGGAAAACTCCACTAACAGCACTCGTCCCTTGCCAAGGGTGGGAGAGTTACCAATCACCTTTTTCGGATCGGATTTGGCATCGCGGGCGAAGTTTTGCCGCAATTCCCGCTGCTTTTGGGACTGCTGTTGATTATAGTCCGCCACGGATTCCAAAATCACTTTCGGATTTTTGCGGATCACGTCCAGCACTTTGGCTTCAAAGTCCGCATCCACATTGCCCCCAGCGGACAGGGCGATCGGCTGGCAAGCCACCAAGAAGACGGTGGTGGACAGGGCTAAGGCTCCGACTCCGGCCCAAAAGCGCAGGGAGGATGCTCGAAACAACCAATGGGACAGGGTTTGAAAAAGGGTTTGGAGGGTCTGGAATGCCTTGAGCATGGGCCTGAGCCTAAATGAAAGATCCTGAGAGCGATTAAAAAACAGACCGAGGAACGGTCAGCGGCGCGGCGACGGGGCACGGTGACCCAATCAGCGGCCCAAGCGCCGCCCTGGGGCCATGATCTGTCCCCGCAAAGACTGATAGGGGAGGCCATTGGCCAGTTCCTTAGTCGGCGGTGTTGGGGCGATCGGGTCGTTGCAACATGGCAATCAACAGACAAATGATGCCCACATTGATCGACACATCCGCCAGGTTAAACACCGGGAACCGAATCAGCCGGAAATCCAGAAAATCAATCACATGGCCCAGGGCAAAGCGATCGATCCCGTTGCCCAACGCACCCCCCAGTACGAACCCATAGCCCCACTGTTCCCAGCGGTTCATGCGCGGGCTACCCAGGGCCAGGGCCATTAGGGCCGCACTGACCGCCAACGAGAGCCACCGCAGCCAGCCGCTGCCCTGGAACAGGCTGAAGGCCGCGCCGGAGTTGACCACGTAGGTGAAGTGAAACCAACCGGGGATCAGCGGGATGGTCTGGGGCGGAATCGTGAGGGCGAAGGTGCTGGCGACCCAGGCTTTGGTGATGCGATCGACCCCGACGCTGGCAACGGCCACCACCCAAAACCAGCCATTCTTGGAGACCAGGCGGCCACAGGATTTGGCCCAGGCGGGAATCGGTTTGGATCGAGACTCTGGCACCGGACTATCCACAAAATTCAACGGTGGCGGTTCTCTGGGGGTGATGGGATTCCCGCAGGATCGCCAACTTTCAGTAGAACACGAGATGTCGAAAAACTGAAGCGATCGTGGCGGCGGCGCAGGCGGCCACCAGTTGCCCCGGCAAGGCCGCTTGGGAGTAGGTGGTGGCGATCGCCTCAAATTCGTTGGCTCGCAAGGCCATGGCATACACCAGCCCCACCCCATGGAGCACCACCAACCCGATCGCACAGCCGATCGCCAACTGCTCCACCTTGGGCGGCCCCAAAAAGGCCCAGCGCCCGCAGAGCCAGCCGGCCGGCACAAAGCCCAAGAGATAGCCAAAGCTGGGTTCTTGGATATATTGCCAACCGCCGCCCCCTTCAAAGATGGGCAACCCCGCCAACCCCAACAGCAGGTAGGCAATTTGCGAGAGGGCCGCCGCCGTCCCTCCGCCCAAGCAGGCCACCAACAACAATGCCGCCACTTGGTAGCGCGTGCCCAAAGACACCACCCGCACCCCCTCTTGGAGCCAATCCCAAGGGGCCGTGGGCACAAAGACTTCCACAAAGGAGGCGGCGATCGAGAGTAAGACCCCGATGGCCGCCCACAGCAAGGTTTCTAGGCGCATGACGATCGCCCCATTAACGCCCCATTAACGCCCTATGAATGCCCCATGCATGCCCAAGGGAGCGCAACCACCGGGGTCACCATCCGGGCGATCGCACTCCCGATCGTTCACTTAACCCGATCGTTCATTTAAATTGTTGCGGCCGTTGCGCCAACGACGGGCGCTTCGCCACCCACCAGGCCCAATTCCGCCAACATTTCATGATCCTTCTCGGGGGGTTGGCCCATGGTGGTCAGGTAATGGCCAATCAACATGGCGTTTAACCCGGCTTTCAGACCCAGGGCTTGCAGCTCACCCATCACCACTTCTCGGCCACCCGCATAGCGCAGGATTCGATCGGGCAAAATCATCCGGAAAATGGCGATCGCCTTGGCCGCTTCGTAGGGATCCAGCTTGGGGCGATCGCCCATGGGCGTGCCAGCTCGGGGGTTCAACAGGTTTAGCGGAATCGATTCCACCTCCAAATCCCGCAGCGCCAGGGCCAAATCCACCCGGTCTGCCCAGGTTTCGCCCATGCCCAAAATGCCCCCGGTGCAGGCTTGGATGCCCGCCGCCTTCAGGGTTTTGATGGTGGCAACGCGGTCTTGCCAGCTATGGGTGGTGGCCACGTTCGGGAAAAAGGCCTCCGACGCTTCCAGGTTGTGGTTGTAGCGCGTCACGCCCGCTTCCTTGAGGGCTTGGGCCTGATCCGCATTCACTTCGCCCAAGGCGCAGCAGGGCTTGATGTTGGTTTCAGCAATAATTTGCCGCACCGTTTCCAAAATTTGTTCAAATTCGCTTTCTTGGCGACCGCCATACTTGGGGCCGCGCCCTTGGCTCACCAGACAAAAGCGCTTGGCTCCGGCGGCTTCGGCGGCCTTGGCTTGGGCCAAAATTTCCTCGGGAGTCCGCAAACCATAGATCGGGGAATCCTGACCGGGGTGGTGAGCCGACTGGGCACAGAAGGAGCAATTTTCCGAGCAGGAGCCGGATTTCACGTTGCCGATGCTGCACAGGTCAACCACGTTGCCGCAACGGGCTTGGCGCACGCGATCGGCGGCGGCACAAAGGGCCAAAATATCTGCCTGATCATCAAGTTGGGTCAGGATCAGGGCCGTGGCTCGATCGATCGCCTCGCCTGCGATGACTCGATCGGCCAATTGATCTAACCACTGGCCGAGCACCGCACCCGTGAGACCCTCAGACACAGCAGACGGCTGCCAAGGGGTGGCCGATCGAACCGAAGACGGAAGCGCTTGAACCACGGCTGACTCCTCCAACAAAGAAACCCAAAGAACCCCCAACAGCCCCATCCACCACCAGATCCATTGCGCCAGATCCATATTCGGAGTTGGTCATCAGCCCAGGACAGCCGATGTCCTTCCCGAGTGGCGGAAAACAGGCCACGGGTGACTCCAAATTGTACACGGTTGATTCGCTGCCCACCCTTGGCCCTCCGGGGCGATCACCTCGATGGGGCGATCGGGCTGGCCATCCAGCACGGTAGGATAGGGCTTAGTTTGTCAAGCGCTCGGTCTGTGGCAATGGCTACCATCGATTCAGCCCGTGGCTCAAAGTCTTGGCATTAAAAGCACTAGCAGGTTTTTAACGTTTTATGAAGCGATTTCTCTCTGGGCTACTGGCGCTGGTGATGGTGGTGTCAATCGGCCTGACGGGCTGTGCGGCGGGTGACTCGGCCAACGGCATCAGCGGCAACTACCAAGCTGATACCCTCGCCTTGGTCGGCAGCCTGCGGAATGCCATCACCATGGCCGATAGCGATCCCGCAAAACGAGCAGCCCAAGCCGATGCTCGCGCCAAAATCAATTCCTATGCCTCCCACTACCGCCGGGATACCCGCGTGGCTGGGCTAAATTCCTACACCACCATGCGCACGGCTTTGAATTCGCTGGCGGCCCACTATTCGGCCTATCCCAACCGCCCCGTGCCTGAAAAGTTACAAAAGCGTTTGGAAACTGAGTTCCGGCAAGTGGAAGCGGCCCTGAATCGAGGCGCTTAGGAAAGTTTCGATACACTCAATACACTGAGCATGGGGCGGTTCGATCGCCCCATTTTTGTCGCCTTCGTTGGCCTAGTAGCGTGACAGGTTTAATCGATTGGGTCAAAGTCGCGAAGTCAGTCGTAGTAACAAGGGGCTTAAGCCCCTTGCTGCCTAACAAGCTGGTGACGGCAACAGTCATTTGATTTGACCTATCAAAATAAGCTTGACGCACTACTAGCTCAATCAAAGGCCTAGCTCAATCAAATTCTGTGGATTACCCCCCTAGTTGCATCCTAGGGGGGTGAAGATGCCCGCCCTTGGTCGTGGGAGCTGAGAATGCTGGAAGTTGAAGTCCACCAACAGTTACGCGCGTTTTTGCGGGCCTGTGGCGATCGCCCCTGGCTTCATCACCTAACCCTGGCGCGGTTGGTGGCGCGGGTCTTGCGATCGGGCCGCAGTTCCCTGATCCAAGGGGGCACGGCCGTGGCCGCCGGCCGCCATCGCCTCAGCTATCTGGCTCCGGCCCTGCTCTGCGAGCAGGCGGTGGTGTTGGTGGTTCCCCCGGCGGTGCAACAGCGGCTTTTAGAAGTGGACTTGGCTCGGTTGCGGTTGTGGCTGGCCCAGAGCGATCGCCCCTTGCCTCCGGTGCATTGCCTGGTGGATCAACCCCCAGAAGCCGCGCAGGCCCTGGCAGCCGCCTTGCGGGCCGATCAACCGGGTCTCTGGATTTTGTCCCCCAGCCAATGGCTGACCGATCGCCTGGAACTGTCGGGCCAGCGATCGCGCTTGGCCGGTCTGCCCACCCTGATTGATGGGGCCGATGATCTGGAGCGCTGGACGCAAGAAACCCTGCGACTGGACATTAGCCCGGCCGATTGGCATCGGTGGCGTTTGGCCTGCCCCGATCGCGCCCAGGTCATCCATGACCTGGAAGTGGCGATCGCCCATGGACTGCTACAACATCCCCCCAATCCCTACGGCGCTTGGCTGTTGGATGAACCGGAAGCGGCGGCCTTGCTGCAAACGTTGCGATTATTGGCGGCCCAACTGCCGCCCCTGTGGCGAACGCTGCTGCACCGGGCCGGCGACCAGCAATGGCCGATCCTGGCTCAGCCCGATCGCCAAACGGGACAGTTTCGCCTGCAATGCCAACCGATCGATGTGGCCGAAATCTTGCGCCCCCTCTGGCAAGCTCAGCCGATCGCCCTGATTGGCAGCTTCCTGGATTTGGAAGTGGAAGCTCCCTTATATCAAGCGCGGTTGGGGCTGGACAACGGCGATGAGCAGCGGCTGACCTGCTTGAAATTCACGCCCGATCGACATCAAGAGGCGATCGGCTTCTATTTGCCCGAGCAGTTGCCCCTCCCCAACACCCCGCAATTTCAGGCCGCCCTCATTCAGCAGCTCTATGCCCTGTTGGCTTGGCAAGGGCCCACCGGCTTCACCGTGGTGTTGGTGGGAGACGTGCCCCTCAAGGGCCGGCTGGCGGCTCAACTGGCGGCGGAATTTGGCTCCCGCGTCCAACTGGAACGCACCGCCCCCGATGACAACGGCATTTTGGTCACCGGGTGGGACTTTTGGCGCAACCACAGCGATCGGCTGCCCGCTCCCCACCTGCTGGTGATTGCGGCCTTGCCCATTCCCTCCCTCGAAGATCCCCTGGTGGCCGCCCGGGTCAGCGCCTACAAGCGCCAGCGTCGGGACTGGTTTCGCTGGTATCTGTTGCCCTCGGCCCTTAGTGATCTGCAACGGTCGATCGCGCCGTTACGGGAGCGATCGACCCCTGATCCCAATGCGCCCCCGCTGTTAGCCCTGCTGGACACCCGGGTGGTGCGCCGCAGCTATGGCTCCCAGGTGTTGGCGGCCTTGGATCCCGTGGAGCGGATGAACGACCTCGAACCCCGTTGGCTTTAAATTTCCAGGGCAGCCCTGACGGGCTAGAAATCTGAATCCAAAGTTGAAGAATTCTTGCGAAATGTTCGTCTAAGCTCATTTCCCTCGGGGGCGATCGGGCGAATTTTTGATCGCTCTGCTCCCCAATCGAACTACCAGCCCAACCATTTCGCGATCGTTTCAGGGTTAATTAACAGATATCCTTTATCTACAAAAAAACTGGGTGGAGATGAACAATGGGTGAATCCAAACGCCGCAAATCCCTCCTTGGGGACGACTACGGCAAAGCTCAAGAAACGATTTTGCCCAACGTGCCAATTACCAAACAGCAAGCCGATCGGTTCGTGAAGATCACCAGTCGCGGGGCTTGGATTGGGATCGGTACGCTGTTGGCCGCTTGGCTCACCATTCGATTCGTGGGGCCGGCCTTTGGCTGGTGGCAGGTTAACTAAAATCAGTGGGGGCGATCGCCCAAGAATCGCGCCATCATCGCGCCATAATTGATACCCTTGGGAAGTCTTTGGAAAACGTCTGCTCCGCTCAATTGGGCAGCCGGCCCCCTGTGACCTGTTGCGATCGAATCCTAAGAATTCTCAACGGTTGTTCCTATCTCCCCGGATCCGAATCAAACCATGGGAAGATCGCAATAGTCCCCATCATGTCGGACTTTGAGCGCTTCCTTGGCTCAAAACATCCGTGCCAAGATCCGCGCCAATCCGTTGCGAAGGAACCCCCCATTAGTCCCGCATCAACCGCTATTCACCCCCTGACCTGCCATCCCCATAATCCATTTCCCGGGGACGGTCAATGTAACAATCCGAACAGCATAGACAAGAGTTTGGATCAGGGTTTTCAGGGGCACTTCCTAAGGGCCCAAGTTCCGGAATCCTCTGGAATTGATGAGCGTTTCTTCAGCAATTCTTCAGGAAAATCTGCTCAATGCTGGCCAAAGTTTGATCCCGAAACCGCTCGAAGCACTGTGTTCTTTCATACGGACTGGTGACACAGATTAGTGGGATCTTGCCAGCAGTTTACGGGTCACCGATGCTGCCCTTGCACTAGGGATAACCATCCCAAACCCAGCATTGGGCAGATTAGGGCCTTTGTCGCCTGCCATTGTTAAGGGGCAGCTCCGAGCGATCGCCCCAAGCACCACATCAATCGAATCAGCGAAACCAATCAATCCGTTGATTGCTTGCTGAAATTCTTAAGAGACTATAAAAATCGTAATCAGCCTCTACAATGAAACCAGAAGATCGAGGGTAAGCCGTGTTTCTCAGACTTGCCGAGCAGCATCGCCAGTTTGTCAGGGATCTCGTCATGAGCCTGCAAGCGTTGGCCAATGTTTTAGAACGCCGGGGCTATTTGGCCTCGTGCTATACCTGTGGCGATCGCATGAACAGCGCATCGTTTATGGTTAGTCTCGGCGATAATCACCTGATCCGGTTCCTGGTGTCCGACTATGGAATTACCTGGACGGAGATGCGAGATGATCGCGAACTCATGAAAATTGAAGGTGCCGAGGCGATCGGGCAGCTCCAGGAATTAGCCAAGCTGCTGAAGGTTTCTGAAAATTCCCCATTGGCCGATCGTTCCGTTCCCCAATCCCCCGTCATGGGCACAACGGCTCCAAACGCTTCAACCCAGATGTTGGTGGGCTAAGGTGAAACCGCAAACCGCGCTTGGTGGCCCGTGCGCTGGGACGTTGCAAAAGTTGCACAATGGATTAGTGAGTCCAATTTCCCTCAGCGCGCCATCAAGACCGGTGGCCAACCTGTGCGATCACTCAGTAATTACTCGGTAATTACTCGGTCGCTCAAGGTGCAGGTGGCAACTCAGGGGTGGTTGTGTGTATCGTTGGAATCCTCATGCCCCTAAGCTGAGGAGGGTGTCAAGTGTCTACCTCAACCTCTGCTCTTCGCGGTTGATTGCGTTTTAACATCCTGCCCCTATGAACCCCCGCGCTGTCGATCCTCGCACTCCCGATCGCCCCCCGATCGATGCTGACGAGCATCGAGAGCAAGCCTATGAGCTGTTTCTAAAGCTTTACAACAACCATCGCGACTTTTTTGATGAGCTGCTGGATGCGGATCAGCAACAGGTGGGTGAACATCTCCGCAGTAGCCGTTATGTCCAGGGCATTGTGCGCGGTCAGCAGGCCTATCTGATTTCCAACCTAATTAACGGCAAAAGCCAATCCCTGCTGCAATATCAAATGATTTGGATGATGGGGCGCGATCCCCAAGCGGCATTGCCGATTCCCGATCAGCGCCTCTCCCGTCGTCACGCAGTGATTCAATACATTCCGCGCCGGGGTTTTTATTTGGTGGATCTGGGCAGCACCAACGGCTCTTTTATTAACGGTCGGCTGGTGCGGGGCCGCCACCGGTTGCGGGATGGTGATCGACTGCGGTTGGGGGGCTTTTCGTTTGATTTCTTTATCTGCTACAGCTCCCAAACAGTGAATTCAGCCCCGGCCGATTTGATCGCCCAGCTCCAAGCCATGCCGATTCCAGAGGAAACGGATTCCAGCTTGCGCTACAAGGATGCGTTATCCGTGCCGTTGGCGGAGAAGTTGGCGGCGGAGGAAACGATGCTGGCCAGTGGCGAGGGGGCCGGCGAGAATAATGCCCCGGTGGATGGTGAGGATGATTTGGGGCCGCCGTTGCCGGATCCCGAGGGATTTGCGTTTTAGGGTTTGATTGTTGGTTTTTGCGGTTGGTCGGTTAGATGGCTTTCCGCGGCCCCAAGGCTAGCAACCGCTGGGTTCCATGATCGTCACCAGATCCACGCTGAATTGGGTCTCGAAAATGGGACATTCACAGTCCAGACTCCACCGCTCGATCGCGCAGTCATCGTGGCGATCAGCCGGTTCCAACAACAATCGAAATTCGCGACTGGGGGGCCGAAACTGGCATTGCACCCGCCGCACCGCTTGAATTTGACGGCGATCGAGGGCTGCGGCCAGGCGCAAAATGGCGCTCAGCTCGTCCACCATTTGCCGATAGCGCTTGCCAGCCAGGGCCTGATAGCCCTCGTGTCGTTTTTTGGGAGCGCTCTTGCGGTGGTAGCGGGCCAGGTTGGCAATCACTTCAATTTCCGTTTCCGTGTAGCCCAGCAGTTGTCCGTGGCGGATCAGGTAATAGGCGTGTTTGTGGTGAGCATCATGGCCCACGTGATGGCCACATTGGTGCAGGATGGCGGCGGCCCACAGCAGCTCGCGGCTATTGTCATCCCAGTTGTGCAATAGGCCTTGGGTTTGGTCAAACAGGGTGAGGGCCATGGCGGCCACATGCTCGGCGGAAGGCAGGTTCACCTGATATTTTTTGGCCAACGCCAGAACGCTGCGTTCTCTCACGGAGCTTTGGAACCGCAGGCGATCGTCAATCAGTTGGTGCTGCAACATCCAGTCAACGATTACGCCTTCCCGGAGCGATCGCTCGCACACCACCAGTCGATCGACTCCCAACAGATCCATGGCTTCTTGCAACACCACGGCTCCGGCCAGGATAATTTCCGCCCGCCGATCGCTCATTGCCGGCAGGGTCGATCGCTCCTCAATGTCCATGCGGCGCAGTCGATCAACCCATTCTCGCAGGGCCGCCAACGGTAACTCACAGCCCTGCAACGGGGAGGGAACATAGCCCGTGGTGTCCGCCGCATGGATGGCCGCCAAGCATTCCGCCGTGCCCGACGTGCCCACCAGGGTCAGTTGAGCCGCGAGGGGATGTTTGACCAGTTCCCCATGCAATTCTTCCACCGCCCGTTCCAACATGCCCCGGGCATAGGCCCGCAGCGCCTCGTAATCCGTGTCTGTGATCGGGTCGGTGCGGACAAATTCCGTGGTGAGCCGCACAGCCCCCACCTTGGTGCTGCTGAGGTAAAGGGGTTCACGCCCATCCCCCAAAATCAACTCCGTGGAGCCACCGCCAATGTCGATGATGGCGTGGGGCTTGCCATCCAACTCCATGGCTGACAACACCCCCAGATAAATGCGGCGGGCTTCTTCGGGCCCGGCGATCGCATTCACCTTCATGCCCACATCCCGTGCCACCCGTCGCAAAAAGTCCCGGCCGTTGGGAGCTTCCCGCACGGCACTGGTGGCCACGGCAATCACTTCATCCACTTGCAGGCTCAGGGCCAGGTCATAGCACCGTTGCAGGGCGGCGATCGCCCGGCTCATGGCTGCCTCTGTCAAATCACCGGTTTTGGGATCTCGCTCACCCAACCGCACCGTACTTTTCTCGCGGGAAATGATGTCGAAGGCGGGCAAACTGGGATCCACCCGCACAATCGCCATGTGAATGGAGTTTGTGCCGATGTCGATGGCGGCCACAACGGGACGGCTCGATCGAAAAGCGAGCGGGGCAGGCGAAGGAGACAGGGTTTGCATGGTTTGCATGGCGGGTCTAGGCCGATTTTAATACCGCAGTTGATCAGATGCGCATTCCGGTTGGTGGATTGGCTGAACAGCAGAGAAACTCCGGATTGGGCACTTGATTTTGCGAAGTGTATTGCAACGCTGCTTTACACCCTGCGAGTGCGTCCGATGCTGTTGTCTACTCTTCGATCGATTACAGCCCATAGCCAATTGTGGATGAATCCGGTGATGGATCAGGCGGCGGCCACCCACTCGCAGCCCGATCGCGCCATTGTCCTCGGAGGAAGTTTGGCGGGTCTGTTGGCCGCCCGAGTTTTGGCCGATCGCTTCCAAACCGTCTTGGTTTTGGAACGAGATCCCCTGCCCACCCCCTGGGAGCGACCCGAAACCCCGGACGAAACCTGGTGCAATCGCCGTCCCGGCACGCCCCAGGCTGATCATGTGCATGTGCTGTTGGCTCGGGGACAGCAGATTTTGGAATCGCTCTTTCCTGGATTCGCCAATGATTTGGCCACGTCCGGAGCAGTGGAGGTTAACTGGACAGCAGACTGCGCCATGATGGGTCTCGGCAGTTGGAATCCACGGGTTTCATCGGATTTGGTGACCCGCACCAGCAGCCGATCGCTCCTGGAAAACCTGGTGCGGCGACGGTTACAGGCCATTCCCAACGTGATCTTTATGTCGGGGGTTGCGGTTCAAGGGCTAGTGGTGGCGGGCGATCGGGTCACGGGAGTGCGCCTGGAAGGGAACTCTGCCCAAAACCTGGTGAGCAGCCTGGCCACGGAAACCCTCTTGGGGGCCCAATTGGTGGTGGATGCCATGGGGCGCAATTCCCAAATGCCCCGCTGGTTGCAACAGTTGGGCTACGGCTCCGTTCCGGAAGTGACGATTGATGCCAAGTTGGGTTATGCCAGCCGTTGGTATCAAATGCCCGCCGATTACTTAGCCCAGATGGCTCAGGATCCGGAAAACACCTGGAAATCGATTTTGCTGTGGGCCAAGCCGCCCCACCAACCCCGCGCCGGGGTGCTCTATCCGGTGGAGGGTAACCGCTGGGTGGTGACGGTTTCGGGAACCAATGGCGACTATCCCCCGGCCGACGAGGAAGGGTTTCTGGCCTTTGTCCGCAGCTTGCGGGATCCGGCCATTGCGCGGGCGATCGCCTCGGCGCAACCGATTTCAGACATCAAGCTCTATCGGGGCACGGCCAATCGCTGGCGACATTACGAACAGTTGGCCACGTTCCCGATCGGGCTGGCCCTGTTGGGGGATGCGGTTTGCACCTTCAACCCAATCTATGGCCAGGGGATGACCGGGGCCGCACTCGGCGCGGTGACCTTGGGCGATTGTCTCGATCGAGCACAATCGGAACTGGGCCTAAATTGGGGGCAATTTACCCACCTGTTTCGGCAAGAGTTGGCCCGAGTGATTCAGTTGCCTTGGTTGATGGCCACGGGGGAAGATCTGCGTTGGCCCGCCACCGAAGGGCCGCGACCCGATCGCCCCACACGCTTGATGCAAGCTTACCTGGAGCGAGTTTTGCATCTCACCGATGCCCACAAGGACATCCATGAGATCGTCTGGAAAATCCAGCACATGATCCTCTCTCCCCAAGCCCTGTTTCATCCCTCGATCGTGATGCGGGTGGGGGGCGCTTGGCTCTATCAACGGCTGCTGGCCAATTGGTTTCCCACCTGGGGGCCCGAAAACCTGAACCTCACGCCCTCGTTCTTGGGGGCCCGGCGTTAGGGGCCGATTCCCCTAATCGTTCGTTACGTCCGGCACATCCGAGAGCACTCGGCCGGGGATCGGAGCCGCTGGGGCTGTTTCTGCCTCGGCGGCTTCGTTGTTGGTGGCATCGTTGGTGGCATCTTCCGCCGGGGCGGCCGCTTCCGCATTCGATGCGGCCTCGCTCTCCGGGGCATTCTCCGCAGGAGTCGCCCACTCTTCCCCGATCGCCAGGGTGACCCGATCGGGGCCGGCGGCCCGCAGCTCACTGACCAACTGCAACACCTTTTCGTAGGGCAAGTTGCGATCGGGCTGAATCAACACCACACCCTTGGGATTCTTGAGGTAGTTCTGAATATCTGCCTTGAGTTGATCCTTGGGGATGGCGCGATCGAGCACCACCGTTTGCCCCTGGCGATCCAGCTTAATCAACAAGGGCGGTGGCGGTGGCCCCTGGTCGGGTTCCGCAGGCGCATCCTCACCGCTGGCGGGCAGGTTCACCTCCAGGCTGTTTTGGCTGCCCAACACCATGGACAAAATGATGAAAAAGGTGAGCACCGTCATCAACACGTCCAGCATCGGCACAAGGTTGACTTCCGGGGGCTTGTGGTGAGTCTGTCGATTGCGCGATCGCATGGTTGAGGATCCACTCCGGTTGAGGGGGGCATGAGCGCCAAAGGGACGGGGCAGCGGCAGGCAACGGCCGAAAAAACCAACCGGACTAACCGTTGATTAACCCTGCTCGAAGGAAAGACCGACCCGATCGCCTCCCACGGCTTTCAGGAGCGTTAAGACCTCTTCAATTGATCGAAACGGCAAGGTGCGATCGGCCTTCAACACCACCATCCCATCTGGCTGTTTGGCAAAATAGTCCGCCACGGCTTGGTCCAGTTCCGCCGGGGTCACCGGTTTGTCATTCAGCAAAATCTGTTTTTTTTGGTCTAGCCCCACCAGCAGCGGATCCTTAGGAACCGTCGCCGCCGCTGAGGTTTTGGCCTTGGGCAACTGCACGTTGGGCATCTGCGCCCCCGTCAGGGTCATCGACACCAAAATAAAGAAAGTGAGCACCGTCATCAACACGTCCATCATCGGCACGAGGTTGATTTCCGGAAGCTGATTGGCCGATCGGGTCTTGGGTCGCATGGGGCCTGGTCTCCTGTCCTAATCCACTCCTAATCCACCAACGACGGCGGGCGATCGGCATAGGGCAAGGGGTCGAACCCATGGGTTGGGCGTTCTCCACCGGGCGATCGACCGCCACCGCTGGGCAAGTCCGGCGTGGGGAACAGGGGTTCATACCAAACCTGGCGATAGATCAACTCCAAACGACTGCCCACCTCGGTGAAATAGTCAATTTGCTGAGATTGCAGCACCACCAACACCCGAAACACCACCAAAGCCATAATCGCCACAATCATGCCAAAGGCCGTGGTCAACAGGGCTTCACCGATCCCCGCAGCGGCGGCCGTGGCGGCCTTGGTGTCGCCGCCGCCACCAATATTCAAGTTATTGAAGGTGGCAATTAGCCCCGTCACCGTTCCCAGCAATCCCAGCAGGGGAGCAACGGCCACAATCGTCTCCAGCAATTTATCGCCCCGTCGCATTTTCACGAACTCTCGTTCGGCGGCCGTTTCCAGCGCCAAATTAAACGTTTCTGGGGTGGGTTGTTTCAACATTAAGGGAGCCAACAAAAATCGCCCGATCGGGAGAGTTTGGGCCTCGCGAGCCGTGATCGCCGCATCCTGCAGGCTATACTTTGCTGCCGCCAATACGTCATGAACAATGCGATCTTCCTGGGCCATTAACCGCACCCAAAACACCGCCCGTTCCAGGGTCACGGCCACCGTCGCGATCGACATTCCCAGCAGGGGCCACATGACCGGTCCCCCTTTCACCAGCAAATCAAAAACCTGAGACATGGCCGCCCTAAAACCCAAAAGCGTTGTGATACCTAGCGTTGCCGATTCCCATTGATCCCGCTCGATCGCCCCCACCAGCCCCAAGAATCCCATTGGTCAGTCGATCAATGTCCTAACCGATCCCTGGGTAGCTGCAAGGTTCGATCGCACCCTTAACTCAAAACCATCGCCTGATCGGTTCAGTACAATGGCAGAGTCCGTAATCAATCACAAAATATCAGAAAATATCAATCATTCATCAGTTCATTCGGTCGTTGATTCACAGATCAATCAATTCACTGATGAACTCATAAATTAATGGAAGAAAACAGAACAAGAAAAATCAGAAAATAAAAAATCAAGAAATCAGAAAATAAAAATAATCAGAGTTGATCCCAATTTCACAAATGCGGTTATATTGATTCGTTAAATTCGCTGACAATTTCTCTGAAAATTCTTAGAAAGAGTTTTCTGTTTTTTCTAAAATATTTCTTTTAGAAAAACTAGAATATGTTCTAACGTGCTTGCTAAGAACTAAATAGAAACTTTAGCAGCACTCGACTTTTTTAGAAAAACCCTGAAAAAACCTTAAATCCGCTTTGTCCTAAATCTGCGTCGATAGTCGCCTGTGAATTGCTGCTACCTTAGGCGGTTCTATCTTTCCGTGTAGAGTTTTAGCCTTGAATGCGAATATTGAGGGCTAATTGAGCACCTCTGTCAATCCATTTAAGCGTCCAAAGCTGTTTTTGATTGCTCCTGCCTAAAGTCAATCTTGTTTGAATTAAGAAAAGTTTAAGTATAATTAAATCTTTGAATAAGACGCAAAATGCGCGATTCTTGATCACTTTGTTAGGGGTTCATAGTGAATCAGAATAATTTTAATTTTTCTTTAACTCATTCTTAATTCAATAGCAGACTTCCAATAACCGATTTCCGAAATAATGAGGCTGCTAAGCCGGAATTTTTTAACAACTCCTTGAAGTTTGCTTGTCTCTGATCACCCACTTCAGACAGACAAATGTTTAGTCGGTGATTCAATTGCCAGCAAATTTTCAATGAATCGCAAGCCAATCCAAGGCAATGTAGATGCTTTGTTGGCATCACACGAATAATGCATCGATTCCGCACTGATTGAGTGCGGCCAAGGCCCTAGCCAGTAGCCTCAATAGCCAATGGCTTTAAGGTTCCGCTATTGGGCGAGAGCTTGAACATTGACTGACGGCTGCGGGCTGGGTCTCGGGATGGGTTGCTGGTGTTCGTAATCAATCTTTGTGCTGGAGTGAAGTGTTTATGATCTCTACGAAGTTGCGTCGTCGGAGCGCGATTTTGGCCGGAGCAGTGGCAGCGCTGGCAATTGTTACGAACTGGGGTACCCAAGCCGCTCAGTCCCAGAACAACACGATCGCCATTGATGGGTCGAGCACGGTGTTCCCCATTACGGAAGCGGTGGCCGAAGAGTTCCAAGCTTCCAAGCGGGGAGCTGTGCGGGTGACGGTTGGGATTTCGGGAACCGGCGGCGGGTTCAAGAAGTTCTGCAACGGTGAATTGGATATCAGCAACGCATCGCGGCCGATTAAGGAAAGCGAGCAACAGGCTTGCGCCGCCAAGGGAATTGAGTACGTGGAGTTGCCAGTTGCCTACGATGCGCTGACAGTGGTGGTGAACCCCCGCAACACTTGGGCCGCCAGCATGACCACCGCAGAATTGAAGGCCATGTGGGAAGGGGCTGCTGAAGGCAAAATTACGAAGTGGAGCCAAATTCGTCCTGGCTGGCCGGATGTGAAGTTCACGCTGTTTGGCCCCGGGGCAGATTCGGGCACGTTTGACTATTTCAATGAAGTGATTTTGGGCAAGGACACCAAGAGCCGCACGGACTACACGCCCAGCGAAGATGACAACGTGCTGGTGCAAGGTGTTTCGCGCGATCAAAATGCCTTGGGCTATTTCGGCTTTGCCTACTATGACCTGAACAAGAGCCGCGTGAAGGCGGTGGCCATTGACTCGGGCAAGGGCGCTGTGATGCCGACGGTGGGGGCGGTGAATGATGGAACCTATACGCCGCTGTCGCGCCCAATCTACATCTACGTGAAGAAGTCGGCTCTCGATCGCCCCGAGGTGCGGGAGTTTTCGGAGTTTTACCTGAAGAATGCGACTCGTCTGGTGCGGGAAGTGGACTACGTGCCGCTGCCGGATGCGGATTACCGGGCGGCAACCCAGCGCTTGAGCCAACGGGAAGTGGGCCGCAAGCCGCTGCGGGCGGGCCTGTAGTCCATACAGCAGGCGGCGCGGGGCAACGGTGGATCGATCGAGACCCCCTTGGGATTATTGCTTGATCGCGACGGTGGCCCGGCGCTTGAGCCAATCAAACTGAGTGAACTGGGGCAAGCGGTCTGCCAATGGGGTCGATCGCTTGCTCGTTTGATATCAAGACCTATGGCTTTGCGAGATTCAACTCCCCTCAACCCTTGGCGGCGATCGCGCGATCGACAGCGCTGGACTGAACGGGCGATCGAACTGTTGCTGTTGCTGGCGGCCCTCTCTTCGATCGCCACCCTCATCGGCATTCTTTACGTTTTGGTGGGTGAATCCCTACAGTTTTTTCAGCAAGTTTCCCTTTGGGAATTCATTACTGGAACCCGCTGGACTCCCCTTTTTGGCGATCCCAAATATGGCATTTGGCCGCTGTTGTCCGGAACCTTAACGACCACCTTTGTGGCCTTGCTCATTGCCATTCCCTTTGGCACTGCGATCGCCATTTATTCCAGTGAATTTGCACCCGCCACGGTGCGCGAAATCCTAAAACCGCTGCTGGAATTATTAGCCGGTGTGCCTAGCGTTGTTTATGGCTACTTTGCTCTATTGGTGGTCACGCCCCTATTGCAACAGGTGCTTCCTTGGCTCCCCGGTTTCAACATGATCAGCGCAGGCGCAGTCATGGGGCTAGCCATTATTCCGCTGGTTAGTTCCATCAGCGAAGATGCCATGCAAGCCGTGCCCAATACCCTGCGCGAGGGATCCTATGCCATGGGGGCAACCAAGCTACAAACGGCGTTGAAAGTGGTGTTTCCGTCGGCCATTTCTGGGATTATGTCCGCTTATATTTTGGGCACATCCCGCGCGTTGGGGGAAACCATGATCGTGACGATCGCGGCTGGGTTACAACCCACCCTCACCTTCAATCCCTTTGAGCAGGCTGCCACCATCACGGCCTACATTGTGCAGGTCAGCATGGGCGATTTGCCCCATGGCACTTTGCAATATCAAACCATTTTTGCCGCAGGATTAACGCTGGTTCTTTTAACCCTCATCCTGAACATTATTGGTCACTTACTGACAAAACGTTATCGCGAGCGTTACTGATGTTAGCTGCCAAGTTTTCAGACCTAATTACACCACAACTGGGTCATCAACTCCATCAACGCAAGCTGCTGAACCTGGGCTTTATGGTGATGGGTTTGGTGGCAATCTTGGTGGCACTGTTCACCCTGGCAGCCTTGATTATTCATATGGGCATGAGTGGCTGGCCAAGGCTCAGTACCTGGGAGTTTTTCACGGCTTTTGCCAGCCGCCGGCCAGAACGCGCCGGTATTTTAGCCGCCTGGGTTGGCAGTTTGTTGGTGATTTCAGTTACTGCCATTGTGGCAGTGCCGATCGGGGTGGCAGCGGGCATTTATTTGGAAGAATATGCTCGCAAAAATTGGCTTTCAGAACTGATTGAGGTGAACGTTACCAATTTGGCTGGAGTTCCCTCCATTATTTACGGACTTTTGGCCTTGGGCGTGTTTGTCTATGAGTTCAAGTTTGGGCGTAGCGTTTTAACGGCTGGTTGCACATTGGCGCTGTTGATTTTGCCGATCGTAATTGTGACCACGCGAGAGTCCTTGCGATCAATTCCGCAAATGATTCGCGAGGCGGCCTATGCGGTGGGAGCCACCCAATGGCAAGTGATTTGGCACCATGTTTTGCCCTACTCGATCGGGGGCATCTTGACGGGAACCATCATTGGTTTATCGCGAGCGATTGGTGAAACCTCCAGCTTGATTACGATTGGTGCTTTAACCTTTATTGCCTTTTTGCCTGAGTCTCCTTTTCAAGGCAAACCACCTTTTGTGTCCTGGGAATGGTTGAATTCTCCCTTCACCGTGATGCCGATCCAAATGTTCAACTGGGTTTCTCGGCCCAATCCTGAATTTCAGGTCAACGCGGCAGCGGCAGGCACAGTGCTAATGACCATGACTTTGCTGATGAATGGCTTTGCAATTTATCTACGCTATCGTCTGCGTCAAGGAATCAAATGGTAACCAGTGACTCACGAAATATGCATCGATTTGATAGCCAATTCCCCATTAAGGCCGAAGTACGATCGCTGGATTTCTACTACGGCCAGTCCCAGGTGCTAAAAGATATCAACCTTGCGATTCCCGATCGGCAAATTACGGCCCTCATGGGGCCTTCGGGGTGCGGTAAAACAACCTTGCTGCGGTGTTTTAACCGAATGCATGACCTATATCCTAACAATCGCTATCGGGGCGAAATTCTCTTAGATCAGCGACACAATATTCTCAGTCCCGCTATTGACCCGATCGAAGTGCGAATGCGAATTGGGATGGTTTTTCAAAAACCAAATCCTTTTCCAAAATCGGTTTATGAAAATGTAGCCTATGGCTTACGGGTTCAGGGGCGCACTCAGCGATCGGACTTGGATGAAAAGGTGGAAGCTGCTCTCAAATCAGCCGCCCTCTGGCATGAGGTGAAAGATCGCTTAAAGGAACCAGCTTTTAATCTTTCCGGTGGTCAACAACAGCGGCTTTGCATTGCTCGTGCCCTTGTAACAAACCCCGATTTAGTATTATTTGATGAGCCAACTTCTGCGTTAGATCCAATGTCCACGGCCCATATTGAAGAATTAATGCGGCAACTGAAAGCTCAAGTCACGATTTTAATTGTGACCCATAGCTTGCAGCAGGCGGCACGATTTTCAGACTATGCCGCTTTTATGTATTTGGGAAAACTCGTAGAGTTTCAAAGAACCACAAAGCTCTTTGCTGAACCACAAGATCCACTTACCCAATCCTATTTGTCAGGTAGCGTTGGCTAAGAAATTTCAAAATTTGAACCATTTATAGACCAGTTGCTGACTTTAATTGTTGTGAATTTTGATTGTTGTGAATTTTGATTGTTGCGAATTTTGATTGTTGTCGCTTTTGCTTTTACTTTTGCTTTTGACCTTGACTTTGATTGCGATTTAAACCTGTTGCCATTACTCGCTTGGACGATCGCCTCCCATGGGTTCTTCACCAATGCTGAACTTTAAACTTGACTCCTTACCCTGGGCTGCCAACCAGTGGAAACAGATTCAGCGATCGATTCCTTATCTGCTGAACCTTTGCAATCGGCCATTGCTGTTTGTGGCGATCGGGCTGCATGTGGTGGTTTTGATGTTGCCCACACCCGATCGCACTGAAACCGAAAAACAGCCCCCCAAGGAAGTGATTAAGGTTTCCCAATTGAGCGCCGCCCCCCCAAAACCGAAGCCTCAAAAACCCAAAAACGCCAAGCCCAAACCCCCAAAACCCAAACCCCAAAAGCCTAAAGCCGCGCCCCCCAGGCGATCGCCCGCGTTGGTAGCCACGCCGCCAAAACCCAAACCCAAGCCCACGGAACCAGCCAAACCCACCCCCACCGAAAAGCCCGAACCCACCCCCAAACCCGATCCCCAAGGCGAAGATCCCTTAGCCAATACGCCACCGGTCAACACGCCCCCTGCGAATCAGGCGGATGGCGACAGCACCGGCAGCGGCAAGGGATTGGTGGATGAATTAAGCAAAGAAATCCTGGCTAAATTGCTGGAAAGTGGCACCAATGATGAGACCACGCTTCAGGAATTTATGGCCAGTATTCCTGAAACTATTCCTGAGGGAATTTATGGGGATTTTGTGGGAGCCGATGGCCAAATTTTGGTCGATCGCGGGGCCTTTGCCTCGTTGGCGATTCCTCAAATGTCTGCCAGTGCTGCTTATTTGGATTACATTGAGCCAACCCTATCGCAAAAACTGGGATTTGAAGTCACGGAAATGGATCCCAACTACGGCGGATCCAAATTGTTCATGGCTAAAAATACCGGTGGGATTACTTTCTTTTTCAGCCTGGTGAAGCTGACCAATAGCAGTGGCGCTTTTATGGTGCTTTGGAAAACGGATCCGAGAACCTAGGAAAATCTGGGCTGAAGTTTCAGATCACTGAAGGCTAGATCAGCGGCACTTGATTAAAGACGTTCAATCAAAATGGGCGGTGATTGGTGGCGTTGGGGCGCTTTGGCATCTTCAACTGAAATGGCCAACGCCTTGACATATTCAAGATCTAAAAAAGCCTTTGGTAACACTAGATTTTGAACCCGATCGCTCGGTTGATTCACCGAAAACACATGGGTCAAGATGGCGTTTTTATGATCCGTCGTGAACGGAGCCTGGGGATCCACCACCGTCCAGAGCACATAGACCTTGCCCGGTGCGAGGGGCGGCAATTGATCCACTCGCAAACGACCGACCATCCGGGACGGATCAACCTCGATCGCCACCGCTGCGCTGGTTCGGCCAGGGGGCGATTCCTGATTAGCGGTGCGCAACACCACCACGATCGGGCGGCCGGGCGCTTGGGCCTGTTGGGTTTGCAACGATCGCCACAACCACCAATTACTCGCCGTCAAGGCCGCAATGATCACCACCGCTGCCCAACCGGCCCGTTGGGCCCAACGAGGCAGTTGCTGGACTTCTGCCCACCAGGTCGATCGGGTCGATCGGGTAAAGGGAGGCGATGGTAAAGCCGACTCCGATGTTGTGGATAATGCCAATGGCTCCGGTGGTGCAGAGTCCAGCGATCGAGCCGCTGGGTCAGCTTCCGCCAAAATGCGCGATCGCAAGGCAGCAGCAGGCTGCACGGGCGCAGGCAAGTTCACCAAGTCCCAACTGGTTTGCAGTTCTTGCAAGGTTTGTTGAATCGCCGCTTCATCCCACCGTTGGGCCAGGGCGGCCGCCTCATCCGGATCCAAATCATTCAACACATAGCCCGCCAACAACCAATCCACCTCGGTCGGCGCAATCGGCTCCAAGGCGCGATCAGCTGCGTCGGTATTGACCAACGGCTCAACGGTGGGGGCTGGCTCAGGCGCGGGGGTGAAACCATCAGAATTGGGGGGAAGGATGGGAGAACTCATGGGGCTAGGCATCCTCCACAGCGGGCTGCAAGGTTTGGCGCAGCTTCAGCAATCCCCGTCGGGCCCAAGCTTTGACCGTTCCGAGGGGAAGACCAAGGCGCTCGGCAATGGCCGACTGGCTCAGGCCGTCGCTGTAGGCTAACTGCAAAACTTGGCGCTGATTTTCAGACAGTTGGGCCAGAGCCGCACGCACCTGGGCCGCCGTCTCGGCTTGATCCAGTGACTCCGCCAACAGATCCGGCGGTTGAGCAATGGCCTGTTGTTGTTCCGTTTGCCAAGTTTCCAGGGAAGCCCGCGCCCGGCGTTGGGCCCGCAGCCGATCGAGGCCGCGCGATCGCGTCAAAATTGCCAAAAATGTGCGCAAGGATCCCCGATCGGGGTCATAGGCACTGCGCCCAAGTTGCAAAAAGATTTCCTGAGTTAAATCTTCCGCATCTTGCACATTACCCAACAATCGCAGGGCGATCGCATAGACCACCCCCACATGGCGATCGTAGAGCTGCCCCAAGGCGGCCCGCTCCCCCCGTCGCAGAGCCTGCCACAGAACCGCATCACTCGGCTCGGGCGGGTCCACAACTCGACTTTTTTCCTCCGCTGCCCAATCTGGGCCGGAGCCAAGCTCAGGGGATTGGGCATCCATAGGCAATGGCGGTGGATCTGGCTGTCTCGATACCGGCAATCCTGAGCCTCTGAGGACTGGGGTCACGGGCGACGCATCGGTCTGCTAATGCTGTTGGCACTCTCCCCGCCACAGGCAGCTCGAGAATTGCAAACCCACAGACTGAAGCCAAGAACCTCGCGGCCAATTGCAGCCTAGCACGCTCCAAAAGCACGGAGTTTCAGACCCTAACTTTCTGCAATTTCCCGATGCATTCTAGCCGGCGGCCGGCTCCCCGTCGATTGATCACGGGGAGTCCGTCAACCCCAAAGCTGAGCGCCTTCGTGCTTCAGCCAAGGGAGAAGCTAAAGCGGCTTCAACACGGCCCGCAGCTCGCCACCACGGTTTTTAGTGGTGTGCAAATCCACATAGAGCATCCCCTTGCTCAACGCATCCAACTGTTCCACCGTGAGCATGTAGTCACCCATGGCGCTGCCCAGCAAGCCACTGTCATCGGTCATCACTTGCAGGGCGTATTGGAAAGGGCCATTTTCGGTGGCCATACCTCGGTGAATGTGAAAGGCGGAGGTGATGTTCGGGTTCGGGGGGCTAACGGGATCCGTAACGTAGTTGCGCAGGGGGCTGGATAGCTCCCGAAAACTGCCCCGCACCACCAGGCGGTTACCCGACAGGACGGCTCCCACGGTTCCCCAAGCGCCGCTGTTGGCTCGCATGGGCACTGTTTCGGCGGTGCTCATTTTGGCCACAAAGGTTTTTAGCTCGCTGGCTTTGGCTCCGCTGGCCAACAGGGTTGCCTTGGCCGCTTGCAGATTTTGATGCACGGCGCGATCGAGCCAATTTGCTGGCTGCATCGGGCCAAACTGGCTCGCTTCCACGAGCATAGGGCGATCGCCCGCCCAGGCCGCCCCTTGGCCACCCACTGGAGCCAGGGCAAAACCGTGAAATACAACGGTTAACAAACCACTGAGCACAAACAACAGGGCCGATCGCACCCACAATCGCCAGCGAACGGCAGAAACAGCATCTTGGGCAATAGGACGGGGCAATGGATTATGGCGCATGAAAGATCATCCTGAAATCAAAATCGGGTTTGAGACCTCGGGGCGATCGCGCAGAAGCAAGGCCGGTTGCACTAAAGGCCGGTTGTACTAACGGCCGGTTGTACTGAAAGTTGCACAAAAATATTGCGCGCCTATTGCACAACAGGCCCATTGGCCAACAGGCTGCACTGAGATCAGCCACCCTGCGCGATCGCTCGATCGGAGTACGTCACCCGATTGCGTTTTGGATGCAGTCTTTTAGAAATTTAGAAATTTGGATTCTAGAAACCTAGAAATTTAGATTTTGGAAATTTAGATTTTAGAAATTTAGATTTTAGAAATTTAGATTCTAGAAATCTTGGAAAGCTGGCGATCTGGATCAACGCCAGTGGGCCCGGCCCCGCCAAAACACACCGACCAAAATCGCCATCACCATCAGCTCGCTGAAGGAAATCAGCAACACCGGCAACGGCAACAAACTCAAAAGACCCAGCTCGCCTCCCACACAAGCCACCAACGTCCACAGGCTGCCCCCATTGAGTCGCACTTGCGGAAACAGCCGCTCAGCACAATGCACCGCTAAGGCTCCCACACCCAGCCCGATCGCCAGGATTAAAAAAATAGACCAGGATCCCAACCCCATCAGCCCCGCCGCGAGGGGCGGCCAGGCTTCGGCCAAGATAATTACGCCTTGGTCGATCGCCATGGCCAGGGCAAGGCTGAGGGCCGCCGCACCGGCCATGGATCCCCAGGGTTGCTGGGTAATTTGTCGCCAAGGTTGGCTCACGCGATCGACTCCGAAATTGGGCTAGGCTTGGGCGGGTTTTTGGTGGCGCACTTCCACCACGGTGTGGACATTGCCACGGGGGTTAAAATCACCGACGATCGTCGCTTCCAACGGATCAGCGGCTGCCACAAAGTCGTCCAAAATTTGGTTAATGGATTCTTCGTGGGAAATGTAGCGATCGCGGTAGCTGTTGATATAGAGCTTGATGGCCTTCAGTTCCACAACTTTTTGATCGGGCACATAGTCGATCGAGATTTTGGCAAAGTCGGGGTAGCCGGAAAAGGGGCATTTGCAAGTAAATTCCGGCAAGCTAATTTGCACATGATAGATCCGACCCGGCCGCGGATTGGGGAAGGTGATCAATTGCCCTTCTTCAATGTGGCGCTCACCGTATTTCACGGGTTCGTGGGCGGTGTCAGCGGTGGCTTGGCTCATGACTGTGGCTCTGTGAGGTTGCGAGACTGGAGAACAGTTTACAAAACTTGATGGACTGACTCCAGCCAACCAGCCCCATTTCGGCCACGGGCGATCGGCCGCGCGATCGACCCAGCCCGATCGGGAAATCCACATCGCACCAGTCCACAACCCAGATTGGGCAGTCGATCCTGAGGGCGATCGTTGATAATGGCCGGGAGTCTTTGCCGTTATTCAACGTTGGGTTGAGTTGAGCTATGGATAGCAACGTTTCGCCGAAGTCCCTTGTGTCGTCCGGGCCAAGCGGTTCCCAAGGCACAATTCCCGTGGCGGTTTATCGCCAATTGGCTTCGGAGCTGCAAGCTACCCGCGCCATGTTGGAAGCGGTGCAAAAGCACAATGCCCAACTGACCCAACAGCGCGATCGCCTGCGATCGGACTTGGATGCCTTGGCGGAAGCCGTGGCCACCCTGCGGGCCAACGCCACGCCCCAGGATGCCCCGCGCCCCTTAGATCCCAATCCCTTGAGTGTTGCGCCCAGCGCCCCGATCGCCCCGCCACCGCCAATGGCCGCCAGGCCGCCCCAGCCCGCCTTGGCTCCCAACGCCCCGATCGCGGGAGATCCGTTCCAGCAAGCGGCCGTGAGCGATTGGAACGCCTTGCCGGACTTGGAACCCATGGCAGAGTTCTATGGAGCCGCCAACGAACCGCAATCGACCCGGCTGGGAGGCTTGGGCAACTTTGGGCGATCGACCCCCAACGGCGGCTCCGGCGAGTCCAGCTCTGGCATTTGGCCCATTTTGGCGATCGCCCTGATTGCCATGACGGCCTTTGGCATTAGCTTCGCCCTGGTGCGGCCGATCATGGACAGCAAGCAAAAACCCTTCCAGCCAGCCCAACCCCAAATTCAGCCCAACACCAGCCCCAACGCAGCGCCCGCCAACCCTCGCTAGTCGTCACAACCGGCCTCAGACATCCCCTAAGCAACGGTTTCCAAGAGCGCCACGGCATAGGCACAGATGCCCTCCTCGCGTCCCGTGGGGCCCAACTTTTCGTTGGTGGTGGCCTTCACGCCAACGCGATCGGGTTCAATGCCCAAAACTTCCGCAAGGCGCGATCGGATGGCGTTGATGTGCGGTTTCAGTTTGGGTCGTTCCGCCACCACCACCGAGTCAATGTTGCTGACCTGCCAACCCCGATCGCGCAAAAGCTGGTTCACCTGAGCCAAAAGTTTCAGGCTGTCTGCCCCTTTCCACTGGGGATCCGTGGGCGGAAAGTAGTGACCAATATCGCCCAAACTGAGGGCCCCCAACATCGCATCCATAATTGCGTGGGTCAGCACGTCCGCATCGCTGTGGCCTTCTAATCCCAACTCGTGATCGATTTTGATGCCGCCCAAGATCAAGTCCCGATCGGGCCCCAGGCGATGAATGTCATAGCCATTGCCAATCCGAATTGCCATCGATTTTCCTCCTGTATTTGCATCCCCAATTCAGCCACTGTTGAGCATGTCTGAACAGCCCAAATTGATCTGCTTAATCCTGCTTAATCCACCTCTAGGATTGGGTAGGTTGGATCAACGGTAATAGCTCCGATCGCCGTTGATTCCAAGCAGCCAAAGCCGCCGGATCCGAAGGGGTATTGAGCTTCAGCAAAACCACCCCATCTTCTACCATTTGCACCCCGTATTGACCTTGGGCCAACGTGCGATCGACTAAGGGAACAAACTCCCGCAACTCCCCTCGTTCCTTGCTGAAAGCCACCTGATAGCGGGCTAAATGCCAAGTATCCGCCACCAAATAATCAGCGGAATAAACCTGTTGATCATCACGGCGAATTTCCGTCCAAGGAAGGCGAATAATCGCTCGGCGGCTGGAAAGGGGCGGAACCAAATAGGTCGTGGCCGCAATGCTCGCATCCTCAGGAATTTGGGCCAAAACCTTGCGCACATGGCCCACATGGCTCCACTGTTCCGGCAGCGACACATAAACCCAAGGCTGCACCGAATCGGGAATCAGAAAATATAAAGCCCGATGGGGATTGGACGTGAAGGAAAACAGCAGCGAGAGGGCAATACAAGCGGCCCAAAACTGCCGAAATTTCGGTTGTTTGAATCGATCGCCATGGGACTTCCACCACAAAATTGCCCCATAGAACATCCCCGGCACGATCGTGATCGCGTAGCGAATATTAATGGATAGGGCCGATTCCCCTTGCTGCAAGAAAATTTTCAGCAACCCGAACCCAGAAATAATCCAACTGGCGGGAGACAAGGCCGGCACAAAGGCCAAAGGCAACCAATGACCCGCCAAATATTTCAATGTTTCAAAGGGCGGATTCACCAGCTCCCAAACCAACAGCCAAGGCTGGGTCAACATGGCTTTCAAAATGTCGATCGAGGAAGCCTCCTCTTCTCCCACATATTGACCAAAGCGCTCGATCATGAATCGTTTGGAAATATCTGGCGAAAAGAAGGGCATGAATACATTGGTACAGGTCACCACATACAGAAAAGACAGGGTGCAAAGCCCCAATCCTTGAGATGGAAACCGGCGACTCAAGACCATGTAAGCCCCAATGCCAAATAACCCAATCCCTTGATCTTCACGCACCAATAAACTGAGACCTGCCACCAGCCAAAACAGCCACCAAATCCGCTTTTCCATGGCCAACAAAATGGTGAAGAAAAAGAGCGGAATTTGGCACAGATCGTGAAAGTTGGAAAAGGTGGGGCCAATGACGGCGTTGGCCGCATAGTAGCCCGTGACAATCCAAGCGGAAACGGGGCCACTGAGGTGTTGCCGGGCCAGGGCATAAAGCACAAAGCCAGCGGCGGTAATTAGCCCCACTTGCAAAAACACCAGGGTGACTGCTTGGGAATGGAGGGCATAAATCGGCAGCCACAGGAGCAAGGCGGGGGTGAAGTGTTGCCCCAGACGGCGATAGAACACCTCGGCGGCTTGCCCGTCTTGTTTGACGGCACTGGAGAGGGAGGAGGAGAGGGAACTCTCAAACCAGCGCCCGTGCAGGTTATTCCAAAAAACTTGGTTAAAGATGCCCTGATCGTAGGAGGCGTAGAGGGTGAAGTAGCGGTGCAAACCCAGGATGAGGGTCACTGCACCGAACAGGGCGGCCACGATGCAAACATGGCGCAGATTGGGGCGATCGCGCAGGGTATTGCGCCCGAGGGTGAACCATTGGTTAACGACTTGCATGGTCGATCGCGCCTTGAGCCGGTTGATGGGGAACTGAAGCGAATGGGGAATCCGGGGGCTATTGTGCCACGCGGGGTCGTCCTTCGTGGGAATCCGAGGTCCAAACCGGTCTGGGGCGCGGTTGGGGGCGGGCGATCAGGCGATCGCGGGCGATCGGTTGGGTCTGGGGGATCAGAATAGGGGATCGGAAGATTCGCAATCTTTCGCAGGGCCGCTTAAGAGATTGCTGGAACTCTTCAAAGAAACGTTAAATCTTGCAAACAAACTCCACCGTTCCCCAAGGTTTCGGTTCAAGATAGCCTCAAATTTGCTGTGTTTCGGGCGTTTCACCCCTTCAGAATCTATGCTGAACGTTTCCTTGTCCTTGCTGGCGGCTGTACCCACGACTCTCGAATGGAGTCCGAAGGTGGGTGCGGTGATGATTGCTTGCAATGTGCTGGCGATCGCCATCGGCAAATACTCGATTAAGTATCCCAGCGCGGCTCCGGCCCTGCCCTCGCCCGCTTTGTTTGGGGGGATGGGTTTCCCGGCCCTGCTGGCCACCACGAGCTTTGGCCACATTCTCGGGTTGGGGACGATCCTGGGCTTGTCCTATCTGGGTGCGCTGTAAGGGGCGATCGCCCGATCTTGAAACTACCTGGTCATTCAGGGTGCATCGAACTCACCCAGGTTTTGGCAGGGCGCGTGTCCAAAGGAGACCTGCAATTTCGCAAGACTCGGGCCGCAATGTGCTAAAAATTGGTGTGCCAAAAATAGTTTCCACTCCTCGCACCGCCATCGTCTAGCAATCGTTTGTGTGCCGATCGGGTAGGGTTGCGTTTTGAACGCCAAAGCGACTCCTCTAATCCAGAGCTTCTTCAGAACTGATTGATAACGAATGGTTGACGCGCCAAACTTCGGGACAGCATCCCCTGGGTTTGGCGCATTTTTTTTTGGCTGGCCAGGGCGATCGACCAAGCATTTGCCAAGCATCCGCTGCGAGAGCCTCAGGGGCCACAGGATCCTCAGGGGCAAGGGGTTTAAACCCCTTGTCTGGTGGGTGGGTGCTCTGGTGGGTGGGTGCTCTGGTGCTGGGGTGCTCGGGGCAGAAGGGCGAAGGATTAGTGGGTGAGGCGATCGATCACGGCCGGCAGCCATTGGCCGGGAATGCTGGAGAGGGCGCGGCTTTGGCCCTCAATGCCCAGGTGTTGATAGATGGCGCGAATGGTGGCGATCGCCCCGCTGAGGGCCCGATCGCGCAGGGGAGGCTGATCCCCATGGGCGGTCAGAATTTGCACGTAGGTCGCGAGGGCCCGATCGAGCTGGACTGCCCGATCGCTCACCGCCAGGGGCAAGTAAGAATCAACGCCCAACTGTAAGTAAATCCAGGCCAACTGGCTGGCGGCGGCGGCGCGATCGAACCCAACGGGAATGGTGGGGTCAATGGTCAGGGCTTGGGCATAGGCCTGGGTGGCTCGCTGCCAGCAGTCTCGCCGCCGTTGGGGATCCAACGGTTGCAGTTGCCGCCCCAGTTGCCAATAGGTTGTGCCCAGGTTGTTTTGGGTGGCCGCATAGGCGGCGGGGCGATCGGCCGGGCTGCGATAGGGCAAGGCCGCTTCAAAGGCGCTGGCGGCCAGCAGCAGCCATTTTTCTTGGGCATCCACTTGGGCCAGGTTTAGGTAGGCGGTTCCCAAATTCGCCTGCACCGTGCCATAGAGCAAGTCGGGTTGCAGGCGCTCATCACCAGGATGCGATCGCCCGGTGGCCGGTTCAGTCCCCGGTTGTTCTGCATAGTCCGCCAAAGCCGCTCGGTAACTGTCGATCGCCCCTTGCAACCGGGTCACCGAGTCGCCATAGCGGGCCCAACTCCAAAGGGCCGTGCCCAAATTATTTCGCGCCGCCACTCGCCAAGCCCGATCGCCACCGGAGCCATCCCCGATCGCCGCTCGGTAGGCCAGCACCGCCCGCTCCCAAGCCCAGGCCGGATCGCCCCAGCGCACCCAATCGCCATAAACTCCGCCCAGATCGTAGTAAAGCGATCGCAGGGCGGCCAGCTCCCCGTGAGTTTTCACCCAGTCGATCGCCCGTTGATAGCATTGGGCCGCCGTTTCCAAGCTGGCCCGGGCCACCTCCGCCGCCACTCCCTTGGCCGCAGCCGTGGCCCGGGCCGCCGTGGCTTCCATCACCCACCGCTCCCAAGCCGTCGGCGCGGGCGGACAGGGCGGCACAATCGGCTTGGCTCCTTCATTGGGTCGGGGCAACACCGTCAGGGTCGGCCGTCCCTGATCGCGCCCACCAATCCAAGATCCGGCCCGATCGGCTCCCGACAAGGGATTCAGCAACACCGCTGGCTGGCCTTCAAACTCAAACGTGCCCGTGCAACAGGCCCAAAACTGCGGAGCCGATTCCCGAATCGTGTATAGCCAAGGTCGGGGAACCCACAACAGCAGACTCAAATTCCCATGAGCCCAATTGCTGGCCAAAGCTTCCAATTCCGCTAAAAATTGCCGTTGCAGCCGGGCCGCTTGCCGGGTCAGTTGTTCCACCCCCACCAGTTGCACCGTGGTTTCGGAAAGGGATTCGATCGCCCCCGCCAGAGTGGGCTGATGAGGTTCCAGGCGCAAAGTGGTTAACTGCGGCGCAGGCAACTCCTGGGCCAACCGTCCCGCCAATCGATCGCGCAGGGGCAAATCATCACAAACCACCAAAAACACCTGCCGCCGCAACCCCAACCCCAAGGACAGCCGCAACCGTTGATATAGCTCTTGGTTCCAACTGCCGGCTGCGGCGGAACGGGCGATCGAGCGGCTGGCCCGAGGGCGATCGGTCAAACTCTGGCTCGATCGACGGGCAGACCGAGCAACCCCCGGCACTTCCAGCAAGGACGAACCGGAACCGGCAAAACTTGACAGGATAGGCAGCAAAGTGGGCATGGCCAGCGTCCAGAAGCACGAGCGTAATCTCCTCTTCAAGACGGGGTGCGCCGCTTCGGGATTTCCAAGGGCGATCGCCTGCCGATCACCATTCAATGGTCATTCAATAGAAAATATTGGCGAAAATTGGTAAAAATTGGCGAAAACATATTGATGCTTTGACCGCAGCCCCTGAACGTTTCGCGATACTTTGATCGCAGGACTCGATCACAGGACTCGATCGCCCCGCTTTCCTGTTCCGCTGCCCCAAGCAGTCCATGCAGAAACGCCGGCCTTCAATGGGGCCTCCCGAATTCTGCATTTTCTGTCACGATTTCAACAGAGCACCCCGAGGAAACCGCCAGGAAGCCGCAACAAAGTAATCACCGTATTGATCACTGTCTAACCCCTATCCAATTCCTGTTCAACTCCTGTTCAATCGCTGTTGATTGGCCCCCTTGGCATGAAACTTTCGCCCAGCAACCGTTTACTGTTTGCCATTGCCCTTCGCAATTGGCTTTGGATTCTTGGGACGGTGATTCTGAGTTTCTGGAGCGGCATCTTTAACGGTGTCAGCATTGCCCTCCTGGTTCCGGGCATCCTGGCTTTTTTGGGTCGCAAAATTGACCTTGGCGCTGATGCCCCAGAACTGGTGCGTAACCTTCTTTCCACCTTTGATGCCTTGCCCGAAGATCAACGGGGCGCTGCTATGGTGGCCACCATCGTGGGAGCCATTCTGATTAAAAATATCCTGGCTTTTTTGAGCACCGCCGTTGGAGGGCACTTGTCCCGGGCCCTGGTGAATGACGGCACATTTCAAGGAATTCGGATGCTCCTAGGGGTGGGCTTGGATTTTTATAGCCGCACCAAAGCTGGCGATTTAATTCAACGCCTTGGCTCGGAAATGAGCGGAGCCGTGGGCACAATCAACACCGTGGTGCAAATTGTGGCCACCATGGTCACCTTGCTCACCTTCATTGGTTTATTGGTGGCCATTTCCTGGCAACTCACGATTATTTCCAGTATTTTTGCCCTGTTAGTGGTGCTCAGTAACCAACGATTTGCCAAAAAACTCAAGGAATATGGCAAGCGAGGGGTGCAGCTCAGTCGGCTTTACACCAGTCAGCTTTTGGAGGCGATCGGGGGGATTCGGTTAATCAAGGCCACCAGCAGCGAAGATTTGGAATATAACCGCTTAACGGGCACATTGCTGAAGCGGCAACGGGTGGATTTACATTCCCAAACCTTCAGCTCTTTTGTGGCTTCGGTCAATGAATTTTTGGTGGTGGCTTCGTTGCTCTCGATCGTCTGGATTGGGCGATTTGTGTTTCCCGGATCCCTCGAAGCCTATGCGGCCATTCTATTAACTTACCTGTTCTTAATTTCGCGGGTTTTTGCCTTTGTTACTACCCTCGGAAAGGCTCTCAATAACTTAGCCCTTTGCTCGGCGGCGGTGGATGCCATGGTGCGTTTTTTAAGCCGCCAAGGCAAACATTTTGTGCCCGATGGAGCAGTGCCCTTTCCTGGTCTGCGGCAAGAAATTCGGTTTGAAAATGTGTCCTTTGCTTACCCTAGCCGCGACAAAAGCCGGGTGCTCGATCGGGTCAGTTTGCGCATTCCTCGGGGGACAACCCTGGCCCTGGTTGGCTCCTCAGGGGCCGGCAAGTCTACCCTGGCGGATTTGATGATTCGGTTTTATGACCCCACGAGCGGCCGGATCACGATCGATGGTCAAGATTTGCGCACGTTTTCCCTTCGCAGTTTGCACCAGTCCATGGGCATCGTTAGCCAAGACACCTTTTTGTTTAACGACACGGTGCGAGCCAATATTGCCTATGGCTGCGAGGATGTGACGGAGGGCGCAGTGATGGAGGCGGCCAGGCGGGCCAACGCCTATGACTTCATTATGGATTTGCCGGAGCAGTTTGAAACCATGCTGGGCGATCGGGGGGTGCGCCTGTCTGGGGGCCAACAGCAGCGAATTGCGATCGCTCGGGCCCTGTTGCGCAACCCCGATATTTTGATTTTGGATGAGGCCACCAGTGCCTTGGATACGGTCTCGGAGCGCCAGGTGCAACAGGCCATTAACGAATTAAGCCGCGATCGCACCACGATCGTGATTGCTCACCGCCTGTCCACGGTGCAAAATGCCGACCAAATCGCCGTGCTCGATAAGGGGCAGGTGGTGGAAGTGGGAACCCATGCGGAGTTGCTGAGCAAGCGAGGTTACTATGCTCGCCTTTACGCGGTGCAGTTTTCCGAAAGCGCCACGAAAACCCCCGTGCGCTGCGAAAACGCCATGGAAAAACTGGTGATGGAGGAAACCATTTCCCAGTTAGGGGCACTGGAAGCGGAGGGGGTGAAGATTGCCTTCGATCCGGGCAGTGTGATGGCTTGGGCCCTGAACCGGCTACCATCGCTCTATGCGGCCACCCAAGAGGGGGCTGCGTTTCAGCGCTATGTGGCGGAAGATGTGTGGCGATCGACGGTCAGCGATCGGGTGGCGGAGGCGATCGAGCAAGTCCAGCAATCCCATTGGGAAGATGAGCGGCATCCACTGATTGAACAAATTCGGATGCGATCGGTGGTGTTGGTGGAGCGGTTGTCCTACGAGGGACGGTTGCGGTTGAATGCGGTGATTGGCACGTTGGCGCTGTTGGCGGATGGGTTGGTGGAGTCGCCCCAGGAGGAATATGAGTCCCTGAAGGAGGCCTACCGAGCCACTATGCAATTGCTGGCCACGCTGGAGTTGTTGGAGGATGCCACCGGGGGGCTGGAGTTCAAACCCCGATCGGGCAAAAAGGGCGATCGCGATGAGGCGCAAACTTCCATTTCCCGCGCGGTTTATCCGCAGGTGAAACAGTTGGCGGAAATGCTGGAAATTTTGGCCAGCGAGTTGATTGATGAATTACTGCCCGATCAGTCCATTTCCCAACAGGCCAACCGTCAAAATGACTATCGCGCGGCCTACGATGTGTCGATTTCGCTGCTCGATCGACTGGCGGCCATTGAAACCCGCGCCACACCCTTAACTGCTTAGGCGCAGAAAGTTGTTGAGTATTACGAGTTGGGTATCACGAGTTGGGTATCACGGATTTTGATCAGTTTTTGATCAGCTTCTGATCAGCCGAATTTGGACGCACCCGATCGCGACCACAGGCGATCGAACCGCTGCGGCCCCAACAGGATTGTGAGGCCAATCTTGCCGCTGAGGATTGCCAAAAACCGCCATTCTCGCCACAGGTGCGGCCCAAACCACAGGGCCAACAACAGCAACCGAGCCGATCGCCACCCACGCCCCCGATCGCGCGGCCCCGCCGTCAGCGCTTTGCAGGCTAATCCTTTATAAAACCGCGATCGCGCCGATCGCCCCAAAGCCGAAGACCTTGGCCCCGCCTTGGCCAAATGGCGCTCTAACACCGCATTACAGGCCCGCTCCAACCGCCGCAAATTGGCCGAGGACGATCGATCCGAAACCCGGTAGCGCACTTGGGCCTCGGGAATCAGCACAAATTCACCCAATCCAGCCAAGTGCAACCACAAGTCCCAGTCTTCCGCCGGAATGAGTTCTGTTTGGAAGCCCCCCACCTGCTCCAGGGCCGATCGACGAATCAGGGGATTGGAGCCATTTTCAATGAAATTATTCAGCAACAGGGCAGTGAACACCTGGCCCTGATGGCGATCGCGAAAGCCCGGGTGACGCAGTTGGTTGTCATCATCCACATAGTCCGTCCAACTGTAGGCCAACACAGCGGCCGGGTTCTCCTCCAAGGCAGCCACCCGATCGGCCAAGGCCGTTGCCGTCCACCAATCATCCGCATCCAAAAAGGCAATCAGGGATCCCCGAGCCGCCACCAAGCCACAATTTCGGGCGATCGCCTGACCTCCATTGGGTTGGCGCAACACCCGAATTCGCGGATCGGCCGTTTGCAGGGCAATCTCCCCCGTCTGATCCGTGGAGCCATCATCTACCACGATCGCTTCCCAATCTGCCCAAGTCTGCGATCGCAAGGCGGCGAGGGTTTCGGGCAAGGTGGCCGCCGCGTTATAGGCCGGAATGATGACTGAAACCTTAGGCATGATCTACCCACACCAGGCAGCGACTCAGAAATTTCTGAAATTCCAGAGATTAACGTTATGGGCAATTATGGGCGATCGCTCCATTCCGCAAAATCTATAGTCATAGCCTGTTCAAAGTTCAAGACTGGGGCGGTTGGGAACTGGTCGATCGGCAGATCAGTTTCGGCTTCTGCCTGCCTGCGAGCCTTAGCATAGGCTTTATCGACGAACTCCGATAGCCGCGCTTTTAGGCTGGGATTATCGGTTAGCAGGTCTTCAATCTCAATCCGTGCATTTTTGATCGAAATTGACCATGAGCGCGATCGCCTGTGAGCTTGATAGTGCCACTTCAGGAGATGCAAGTAGAGGCGTGCAAGCTGGTTAACGAGTGCGTCTCGTTTCGATGCCCCCAAGCTCTCGATCTCCTCAATCAAATTTTCTAGATCAATATCTGCCAAACGACCGGATTTCAGCAACTCCACTTGCTGCTGAATCCAGCCGTGGTAATCCGTTTCGTAGGTATTGGCGGCAATGGTTTTGGCAGTCATGGGCGATCGCTCCTAAACCCGCTTCCAGACAGGTTCAACGAGATTGTTGACGGCGTTATTGATGGCGGCCCACCGTTGATCATGCCGGGGCCGTGGTCAGTACTCCACAGTGCAGACCACGATCGCACGGTCAGGGCCGTCATCATCAGCGCTGTCTTGACATCCTCTCCAGCTTAAGCGGTGTCAAAGTTTCCAACCCTAATTGCCGCAATTCGTGCAGGTACAGTTCGCACCGCAGGTACAGGAACCAGAACCACCGCAACCGCAGCCTGAGGCATAGGCAGCGGTCGGCGCGATCACGGTCAAAGCAGCAGCCACAGCACCCACAATCTTGATCGTGCGGCGACCTTTAGACGATTGCGATGTCGAAGTCTGTTGAGTCATGGGTTCGTTCTCCTGCTTGCACAAGGGCAAGTTTGACTAACAATTCAACTCTATTCTCTCCAGTGAGCTATAGAGTCAAGAGGCGACGTGATCGGGTAGGACAATTTATCGGGTAATGATCAAATGAGTTGCGATGGAGTAGCCCTCGTGATCCCGGGAAATTCGACCCAACAACCCAATAACTCAACTGAGTCCACAGTTCCGCCTCACTGGGTGTTCATTCAGGTCGATCGCCCGGAACTGCCCAAGACCCAGGCCCAGGATTCTGCCGCCTTCGATCCCGCCGCTGCCGATCATGGCCTGCGTCAGTTGGCCTTGGTTGCCGAAGATCGGGTGAAGGTGCGCCGACAGGTCACCCTTGATGATGGGACGGTGGCTTGGTTGCAACTGGCCCGGGGCACAGTGCTGCGGCCGGGCGATCGACTGCGCACCGCCCAAGGAGACTGTTGCTGGGTGGTGGCGCAACCGGAACCGGTGCTGACGGTGCGATCGCCCGATCGACTATCCCTGTTGCAAGCGGCTTATCATTTGGGCAACCGCCATGCGCCCCTGGAAATCACGATCGACTATTTGCGGCTTGCGCCGGATCCCACCTTGAAGGATTTGCTGGAACGGCGTGGCCTCCAGGTGATTGAGGAAATCGCTCCCTTTGTGCCGGATTCGGGAGCCTATGCAACGGTCGATCGCGCCCACCATACCCACAACCATCACCACAACCACGCCCATTCCCACCACCATGAGTGAGCCACTGTCCCGATCGCTTGCCCTGTTGCAATTGGCTAGCCCGGCCTTGCCCGTGGGAGCCTTCAGCTATTCTGAGGCGATCGAAACCTTGGTGGACAAGGGCCGGGTGCGATCGGCTGCCGATTTGACCGACTGGTTGCGGCAGGAGTTACGGGTGGGCAGCATTCGCCTGGAAGCGGCGGCCCTGTTGAAGGCCCGACAGGCGATCGACCAGGGCGATCGGGACTCCATTCACCACTGGAATCAATGGATTTCGGCCCTGCGAGAAACGGAAGAATTGCGGTTACAAAGTTGGCAAATGGGGCGATCGTTGGTCACCTTAGCCAAAGATCTCAACCCAACCGATGCCACCTTAATGGCACTGAACTTGCAACCGGTAAACTATGCGATCGCCTTTGCTAGTTTGGCTGCCCATTGGCAACTGAGCCACGCAGAAATGTTGACCGCCTATTTACAATCTTGGGCTAGTAATTTGGTGAGCGCCGGGGTTCGCTCTATCCCGATCGGTCAAACCCAAGGTCAGCAAACATTACTCAATTTATGGCCCGATTTAACCGCCGCCATCGCTGAAATTCAGCAACTCGCCACTGCTGACACCGATGATGATTGGTTTGCTTGTGGTTGGGGTCTCTCGATCTCCAGCATGATCCACGAAACCCAATATAGCCGCCTCTTCAGAAGCTAGTTAGACGCTTGGCTGATGTTCTTCTCGTTGACCTGAAGCACAATAGAATTAGCCCAAAAATACCAGGAGAAAAACAATGGTTGCCGCAAGAGAGAATCAGCCCCATTTCACACCGGAAGCCTATTTTGAGTGGGAAGCCCAACAGCTCGAACGGCATGAGCTAATCGATGGTCATGTCTACGCTATGAGCGGCGGTACACAAAATCACGGTGAGATCGCAATTAACATTCTTACGTTGATTCGTCCTAATGTACGAGGTGGTCAATGTCGAGTTTTGAATTCTGATGTGAAGATCAACATTCTTAATACGTTTAATTATATTTATCCTGATCTGAGCGTGACTTGCGATCCACGCGATCGGGAACATCCACTTTACATTACCTATCCCTGCTTGATTGTTGAAGTTCTCTCCCCCAGCACGGAAGCTTATGATCGCGGCAAGAAGTTTGAAAAATATCGCCGCAATCCAAATCTGATTGACTACGTGTTAGTTAGCTCCGAAGAGGTGGCGGTTGATATCTACCACAGGAATAGCGCTGGAGATTGGTTGATTTTGAGCTATCGATCGGGCGATCGGGTCGAACTGCAAAGTATTGGGCTAACCGTGGCGATCGAGGAATTCTATGAAGGAATTATATTTGAGGAATAGTCCAAATCTACCGATATGAGATCATGAGGGTAAGGGGCTTAAGTTTCTTGCAATAAAGCCTGAGAGCAAGACAATCAATCACTCTATTTCTGTCAGGAGTGTTGAATGATGAATTCATCGATTCGTCTGATTACCGATCAACAGATTTCAGAAATTTGTCAGGCTATTGTTGAGCAGTTTCAACCTGAAAAAATCATCTTGTTTGGTTCCTATGCTTATGGTCAACCTCACGAATGGAGCGATCTCGATTTGTTGGTAGTCATGGATTTTGAGGGACGGGCAATCGATTTATCTGTGGAGCTTTGGCGAGCAACGAAGCCAGAATTTTCAGTGGATTTTATTGTCAAGACCTCTTATGAAATTCAATGGCGGTATCAACAGTTTGATCCGCTAGTGCGAGTAGCGATTGATCAAGGCAAGGTTCTTTATGACGCAAGTTATTCAAGAGTGGCTAAAGCGATCTGAAGAGGATTGGCAAATTGCAAACCTTCTCATTCAGTCAAATTTAGATAGCTATGGATCAATTTGCTTTCATGCACAACAGTGTATTGCAAAGTTGATGAAAGCACTCTTAATCCAAGCTGAAGTTGTGCCACCCTACAGCCATGACTTGTTGATACTCGATCGAATGCTCAGTTCCAATTATCCAAACTGGCAAGTTAATACCCAGGACTTAGCCTTTTTGACTCAATATGCCGTTGCGGCGCGATATCCAGGGCTGGATGTTGATCGCAAAGATGCTCTGGATTGCATCAGTAAGTGTGCCAAGTTACGATCAACAACTTTAACCTTCTTGCAATAATTTTAATGATTGTGAGCGCTGCTCGCAGATTGCTGCACAGATACAGCCCTACTAACTTTGATTCACCAATATTTGACGATTGTTCCAGCAATCTCTTCAACCTCAGTTGTCAAAATACTCCGCTAGCTCGATCGCGCGGAATTTGTGGGGAGTGGGTTCCCTGAGGGCGGCCAGTTCATAAACAGGAAGTGCCTCCACGATCGGGTGGAGCGCGGGCCGCATACTGGATTTATTCGCGATCCGGCGTTCTGCCAAGTTTTGGAGGCCCGGCTGCTCACCATCAGGAGATGCTGCCATGAAAACCAACTGATTTTTCTCGATTTTGACCGCCAGCCTGGCGATCGTCACGATCGTGCCTTGGGCAGCGCCGGCCCGGGCCGAAAGGAATAGTATTTGAAGTGTAAGATATTATTTGCTCAGAACCCCAAATAACATTAACTGGAAAAACACAAGCATGACTTTATTGGAACTTCGTGAAGCAACCTTAGCCTTGTCATGGCGAGATCGGTGGTTACTGCTTTGGACTGTCATTCGATCGCTCTTCATATTCAAACCACAGGAAATGCCACCGACGATCCTTGAGCGCATGGGTGGATTACCAGAGCATTGGCTTCATGATGGTGATTTGGCTGATCGAGATTTAAGGCGAGTAGCCTTGGCCGATCGACTCCATCAATCCACTACAGATCAATCATGAAGTCAGCAAAAGTGCTAGTGGACTCAGGCGTTTTAATTGCTTTTTACAATGCTGAGGATCAATACCACAGTCGAGTTGTTGATTTCTTTAGAACTTGTCGAAGTGACCTGATTACAACTTTAGCTTGTGTCACGGAAGTACTTTGGTTATTGAATAAAAGCTGGCAAGTTCAAAATATTTTCCTGAACCATTTAGCACAAAATATTTATCGCTGTGAGTCATTAAATTGTCATGATTTTCAAAGAATTGTAGAACTCAATGAACAATACTCAGATTTGCCTGGAGACTTTGCAGATTTAGCATTGGTAGCTATTTCAGAACGATTACGAATTGCAGAAATTGCAACTTTAGATCAGGATTTCGATGTTTATCGTCGCTACCGCAAAGAGCCTTTTATTCGGGTCTTTCGCCCCTAACTTGATCAAACTCAGGTTACGCATTGCCCACTATCTACTCGCTAGTGAAGCCTAGCGGCATGAGATCGCGCGGAATTTGTGGGAAGTGGGTTCCCTGAGGGCGGCCAGTTCATAAACAGGAAGTGCCTCCACGATCGGGTGGAGCGCGGGCCGCATACTGGATTTATTCGCGATCCGGCGTTCTGCCAAGTTTTGGAGGCCCGGCTGCTCACCATCAGGAGATGCTGCCATGAAAACCAACCGATTTTTCTCGATTTTGACCGCCAGCCTGGCGATCGTCACGATCGTGCCTTGGGCAGCGCCGGCCCGGGCCGATTTGATTGCCCTGGGGCCGGGCATGAGTGAACCGATTCTTCGATCGGGCACGGCCGGCGGCAGCACCAGCACCAGTTGTGGCTTTGTGGCCGGTGCGCCCAACCATCGCTTGGCGGTGGGTCAGGATTTTGGCTCCCTGCGGGTGAAGGTGCAGGGGGGTGATGGTTTAACGCTGTTGGTGGTGGGGCCGAGCGGTCAATTTTGCATTCCAGCGGCCAACGGGGTGGCAGAAATGCCGGGCTATTGGGATGCGGGCAACTATGACATCTTCGTGGGCGATCGCAACCCCAGCGGCCGCCAACCCTATCAACTCTCGATTTCCACTAATTAATTCCCGCTAATTAATTTCCGTTAATTAGTGCTCAAGATGAGTGCTCAAGATGAGTGCTCAAGATGAGTATTCGAGAACTGCAAGAGCGTTCAATAGCGTTGGTCGGGTGGGGTGGCATCTCTTAGCTCTCGTTTGCCTACCTCCACCGCTTGCACATCGATCGTGCCGGGAGCCGATTGGCGCTGCACCGTTTGCCCCAAACCGCTGAGGGGAGTGCCGCAGTTCGGGCAGTTGCTGCTGAAGCCGCGCAGGGTGGTGACGGGATAGCCACAGGCGGGGCAGGGGCCGGCCACCAAGTTGCGCCGCAGCCACCATAAACCAACCACACTGAGCACGATCGGGGCCAAAATCACCAGCAACAGCAACCAACCAATCGCCTGCACCACCACCCCTAAACCGATCGCATTCAGCAGCCCGATCGCCCCTAAAATCAGCAACCAGGGCCCCAGGGCCGCGATCAGAATGGGCCAAGCTTGGGTTGATTTCCAATTAAAACGGTTCACGATCGGGTCAGCCTCTCAGCGAAACAATGGGGGCGATTGGGGTTCCTCAGAATTGGTTATTTAACCTCATTAAATAACCCCAAAAATAATCCCAAGTGCAGCAATGCCATGTTCAGCGCTGAGCTGTCTGGAATGCGGAAAATACCCCATTTCCAGTATGGGCCGCAGGGGTGGCCAACCCAAGCCGATCGGGGGTGGGGTTGCCCGGCGCGATCGGGCGGGATCGCCCCCCTAGCGAAGGGTGGTTTTTGAGGCAATGCGGGTCTTTTTGCGATCGGCCTCCGACAGGTCATCGCCCGCCTGGAGTTTGGTGGCCTGGGTTTGCAGCACCGTCGCCGCGTTGCGATCGCCCATTTGCAAAGCCGTTTGGGCCGCCGCTTGCAGCATGGTCACCGCACCTTGGCGATCGCCCGTTTGCAGCTTGGTTTCGGCAATTTGGGTTTGGCGATATTTGGCCAATGCGCCGATGTGAGCCTGTACCGGGGCATTGGGAGCCGGGTGAAAGAGTTCCAGCGATCGCCCAATCACCGAGATCGGCTCCGACAGCAGATCCACCTGGCCCGTCGCCGGATCGTCATAACAAACCTGTACCTGAACCAACCGATGATCCCCCGGCGGCAACTGGGCCACATAGGCATTCACCAACACCACCCGCGGCCCATCCACCATCAAATCGCCCAACCGCACTTCCAGCCGACCATCGGGCAACTCCTGCGCCGTCAGTTCCACCGTTTCCGGGGCCACCTGGGCGATCGGCTTCAGCTCCGCCAAGCGCACAGGTGACTCCAACGCCAACAACAACCGCGCATTGGTTAACTGCACCGACTGCACCCGGGCCAAGAGCGTTTCAAAGGCGGCGGGCGCATCTTCCGGCTGTTCGATGTAGCAAAGGGCCCCGGCTCCCGCGTCGGCAATCTGTTCCAGGGTGTCTTGGTTCCAATGGCTGCCGAACCCGAGGCAATGGACTGAAATGCCGTAGCTCGCGGCCAATTCCGCCATCTTTAAGCAGCGGGGATCGTTGCCATGCTCATTTTCCCCATCGGTGAGCAGGAAAATTTGCGACACCGAGGGTGCAGTGGGCAAAATTCCGCTGTGATCGGCGTTGACGTTGCCCAAAAGGCCCGATTCCTTACGCGATCGCGCCAGTTCTTCAATGCCCAGCTTCAGACCCTCATCAATGCAAGTGCCGCCACCGGCCGTTAAGCCCTCGATCGCCTGCAAAATTGACAGCGGCTCCGGGGCCACTTCCTGACAAGGCAAAATCACTTGGGCCTCGTGGTCAAAGGCCACCAACGACAGGCGATCGCCCAGGGCCAACTGACCCACCAACTGACGCGCTGCCGCTTTCACCATCTCCATCGGTCGGCCGCGCATGGAACCGCTGCGATCGAGAATTAAACACAGGTTCGATCGCACCCGCCCATGGCCGGCCTGGGCCGCCACCGAAATCGCCAGTTGCCGCTGGTTGCGGGCCAACTTGGCATCCAAATTGGCATCACTGAGGGCACATTGCACAAGGGCTGGCATGAATTGCACCTCCTGCCGGAGAAAAAACGCATGGAACGCTGGCGGGCCTCAACCATCGCCATCAAAACGATAGCAAGGAACCCAACGCTGAAACCTGCAACCGCACTGAAGACCACTCATCGCCCCGGCAACCAACGCACCGGCAGCCCCAGGAATCGCCACCCACCGCAAACCACCACGGCAAACCACCCACAGCAAACATTGATTGAGAACCATTGAGCAGTCACGAGCGATGGCTTTTTTCTAGGCTATGACTGAAGCGCGACCGGAATCTATTCTGAATCGTCCCGCTTTCTCCGGTTCTAACAAAATTCTATGCAGAAGATTCACCCGAATCTGCGGCGATGGTTGCTTGGCTTCGTGAGTCCCGTGGTGATGATCGGGGCGATCGGGTTACCGGCCCAAGCGGAGACCGTTGCGCCCAGCTTTTTCCAAGGATCGACTCCCCTCAGCCTCACGCTTCAGGAATTGGACGATCGGTGGCGTGTGTTCAGTGTCACGGGGCAAATTGAAACCAGCAATATGCTGTCTCTGACGGCGGCGGTTTTTGGCGCATCTCCCAGCGACTATTACACGAAGGGCGAAATTGCGGAGGTGGGCGGCGAGCGCTTTTTGGTTGCCTACCGTGTCATGCCCGGCAGCATTACGGAACCGACCGCCGTCAATGGCAGCACGCCGATTCATGTGTCGCTGATTCATCTCGATCAGGTGGCTTCTTTGAATGATTTCCGGCCCTTCAGCCTGGTGACGGAGATCGATCGCCTCAAGGCCCTCATCCAAAGCCGCGCCGCTTCGCCGTTCAACATGTTCAACAGCGGCGGCCCGCCGCGCTCTTTGCCGCCACTTCCCCGATCGACTCCCTAAAACCTTTTCCAGAAACTTTGCGGGGCGATCGGTTTGTATCGCCCGCCCGATCGTGTCGCAAATTTCAAGCCGGCCAGATTCTGACGCTGACTCAAGGATGACTCACCTTCTCAAGTTGCTATCCCGTACTCGCGGTCTAATATACAGTCTGACCGTCCGATTCTGGAGAAATAGGCTACCTTGAATATGTATTTAAGCTAAGTAATTTACAGTCAGAGTTCTCCCATGCAGAAAGTCAAAATGGTAATGGCTCGATCAGGAATCATTGATCACGTGCTTATTACACCTGAAGTAATTGTAGAATCTGCAAAACAATACAATCAAGAGTATATTCCACTGACGAGCGAGCACGATATTCGTACTCCCCCTATCGGAAGGGTAGTTTCTGCTGAGGTGGTCGTGCTTGATGACGGAACCCATGTATTACAAGGCGAGGCAGAAATTTTTGAAGAATCTGATTATCTTGATTCAATGCCTCAAGACGGTAAATTTATAAAAATTCGCCCTGAAGAAGCAAATAAATTTCTGGCTTTTGGCAATCAAAGTTTTGAAAAAGATGAAGATATTACTGACTTATATCGAGAATTGCGAGAGCTTGGAGATCACGACCTCAACCGAGTATATCGCGAATACTCTGTAGAACCCCTTTCTTTATTAATTATTGGATTTGGTATATTTGCTCTCCAAGGAATATCCAATGGCTTTTTCTCAAAACTGGGCGAAGATTTATATGAGCAGCTAAAACTGAAGCTAAAAAATATTTTTGAGAAAAAGTCCTTAAAAAAGACAGAAAATTTGCTTCAATTCAATTTTTTTGTTAACAGCTATTCTGGCAGAACAGTTGAGATCAATGTGATCATCACAAATCCAACTCAAGATGATATAGACGGTTTTTTTAAGTATGTTCCAAAAATGTTAGATGTAATGCTGCCAAGTTTACCAATAGATGATTTAGATGTTTGTCGCGTAGTTCTCAGCTATGAATTTACGCAGCTCAAGTTACTCTACTTACTAAGACTAGATGGTGTTCCACTTACTTCATATTATCTAAACAAATAAGATATTTGGTTTGTTTTAAATTCGTAAGATTTTAAATAATTAAACGGGAGTCTATAGAGTGGGGTATGCCCACCCATAATTTATGCTGAAGCAATTTAATTATGCTTCGGGAACGAGTGATTATTGCTTTGAAAAGTAAGTGTTACTTTGGTTGGATAGTGGTGAGCGATGCCTGTCCTACAAGCCTTATTGTTAAATGCATGTTAATCAAAGCAGCCCAGCCGCTACAGACCTTCCATAACAGCTTCATCCAGCTTATGCAGCGAAACAGCCACAACCCGCGATCGCGCCGAGCCAGAGGGTAAATCAACCCGCCTCAGCCAAAGCCACCATCACAAGCGCCACCCATCAGCCAGGCGATCGCATCGGGTCAGTTATTTCAAAATCGCAACCCACGGAGGGAAATCGTCCCGCACTTGCGGTTTAATGCATAGTTGTAATGCCTGAATAGCTGGTAATTATTTATACATTCGCCATGCAATTATTGATCAGACCATAATGATGACGCAGAGCGCCAAGCCAAATGTGCTCTCCATTACAGATTAAGCAGCGCATTTATTATTTTTCGCTCATGAAACTTAACTTGATCGTCAGTGTCGGTCAGGTAATAATTCCTGTTGAAAGATGACTGACATCGTAAAGCTTTCAGGACACTCAAGCCAATCACATTGATCAGTCCCCTTGCAGAGGAAAGACACATGCTCAAAACAGTTCTTGGTCATAGTGATGATCCTGACTCCCAAGATGCTATTGAAGAAGTGCTAGAACAATGTACCCGTGAATTGGCAGGAATGCTCCCCAAGGCAGGACTGTTATTTGCGGCTATTGATTTTGATCATGCCTTAATTTTACAAAAAATCAATCAGGTTTTCCCGGGTTTGCAACTCATTGGTTGCACCACCGATGGAGAAATATCTTCAATTTTAGGGTTTCAACAAGACTCGCTGACCCTAACGCTATTTTGCTCAGACACCGTGGAAATTTATGCGGGTGTGGGTCGCCAAACCGAACAGGACGCGATCGCTGCTGCTCACCAGGCCGTGCAGCAAGCCACCGAAAAAAGCCTGACCCCCGCCAAGCTTTGCATTACAGTTCCAGCCAGTTATACGGCTGATGGTTCAACAACCAGCGGCGAGCAAATTTTGAAAGGATTGGAGCTAGCTTTAGGAAAAAATGTCCCCGTTGTGGGCGGAACCGCAGGCGATCAATTTCGATTTCAAAAAACCTATCAATTTTTTGGAACAGAAGTCTTCACCGATGCTCTGCCGGTTCTGATTTTTGCTGGAGATTTGCGCTTTTCCCATGGCACTGGCTGCGGTTGGCAGCCCATTGGCTCCAAGAGCACGGTCACTAAGTCTCACAAAACAGTTTTGTATGAAATCGATGGTCAATCGGCGCTGAACTTTTACCAAAAATATTTGGGCGATCGCTCTCCTACCGCAGAGCATCCTCTCTATGTTTATGAAGAAGATAGCGATCGTTGCTATCTACGAGTTCCCAACACCTGCGACTTAGAAACAGGCAGCATTAATTTCTTGGGAAATATTCCCCAAGGCGCAACTGTGCAACTGGCTGAAATTAGCCGAGATCAAGTGATTGCTGCCTCTGAAACTTCCTTCAAGATGGCGCTAAACAATTATCCTGGAACCGAACCAGAAGCAGTGCTGATCTTTTCTTGTTGCTGTCGTCGTTGGTTGTTGGGAACAAGAGCCAAGGAAGAGTATGATTTGGTCAAAAAGGCGCTACCTAAAATTATGCCGATCGCGGGCTTTTATACCTACGGTGAGTTTGCACCGCTTCAACAACAGGGTTCTAATTACTATCACCAAGAAACTTTTGTTACTCTGCTTTTAGGCACAGCATAAAAGTCCTATGGAAGCCAATGCTGATCAGCAAAAGCTACGAGAGCTAGAGAAGAAAGTACGAGTTCTCACGAAAAAATTAGAGCGTTCAGAGGCCGATCGACAACAACTGGAAGATGCGAGCGAAGAAAGAGAACGTATCCTTAAAGTTGTTATTCGAGATTTTGAACTATCCCAAGCCAATCTGGAGCATCGCACTCGTGAACTAGAAGTGGCGCTGAGGGATCTCAAGCAATTACAAGTCAAACTAATTGAGTCTGAGAAAATGTCAGCCTTGGGTGTGCTGGTGGCTGGCGTTGCCCATGAAATTAACAATCCTATTAATTTCATCCATGGCAATTTAACTTACATCAAAACTTACACTCAGAATCTATTAAAGCTTGTTACGGTCTATCAAAAATATGTTTCTAGTTCCATTCAAGAATTACAAGACTTGAGTGAAGAAATCGATCTTGACTTCTTGCAAGATGACATGATTAACATTCTCAGGTCAATGCAAACTGGGAGTGAGCGAATTCAAAAAATTGTGCTCTCGTTACGTAACTTCTCGCGGCTAGATGAATCCAAATTCAAAGCGGTTGATATTCATGCAGGAATGGATAATACTTTGATGATTTTGCAGCATCGGCTTCAAGCAACCACAACTCGCCCAGCAATTCAAGTTAGAAAACAATATGGAAATTTACCCCTAGTGGAGTGCTATGCCGGATCGCTCAATCAAGTGTTTATGAATTTACTGAATAATGCTATTGATGCGATTGAAGATTCCAATCAAACTCGTACTGATCAAGAGCTACAGCATAATCCTCATGCAATTTGGTTGCGCACGGAAGTTAATAATCAAGATCAAATTAAAATTACGATCGCTGATAATGGTCAGGGAATTCCTGAGGAAGTGCAATCACGTATTTTTGACCCTTTCTTTACAACAAAACCCGTAGGTAAAGGTACAGGTTTAGGACTTTCCATTAGCTATCAAATTATTACTGAGAAACACAAAGGCAAATTCTACTGTCACTCAACAAAGGGGGTGGGCACGGAGTTTATGATTGAAATTCCCGTGCGACAACAGTCATCAACCTCTCGGTAACACAATAGCGCTGTGGCGATCGATCGCACTCCAATATAGCAAGCGATCGCCCTTCAACCGCCGAAGATTGCACCTATGAAAATAGGCACAATCTCCAATTAACTGGTAACTAACCTCGCGAAACACTTGGCGATCGATTTATACCGCCCTCGATCGCCTCAAAACAGCCCAGTCGCTACAGACCTTCCGCTACGGGTTTGCCAAACCAGCGATCGCTTAGTTTCACATACCAAGCTGCCGCTTGCACCTGAATGATGTAGCTCATAGAAATAATCAGAGCAATTTCAGCGCCGGCCTTAGCCCCAAATACTGTCATGGCGATGGCCAGAGCGATCGACAAATTGCGCATCACCGTGCCATAGACTAGGGCGATCGCATCTTCGCGCGAAAACCAAACTTTACCCACCACCGTGCTCAACACAAAGTTGATCAAATAAATCAGCACCAACGGCCCGAAATAGCCCAAAAACACCAGCGGTGAAGCCACAATTGCCTTGGCCTTCAGGGCCATTGCCACAAACACAATTCCCAGCACGCCCAAGGTTGAAAAGACCGGAAACTTTTTCTTCAGGTTCCCCTCATACTTTTGTTTTCCCACCGTTGAAATCAGCACTTTTTTCGTGACCAAACCTAAAATCATGGGCAAAAACACCACGATCGCAATTTGCTTAAAGGTTTCCATCAAAGGAATTTCAATAGCTCGTCCCAGCAAAGCTTGAGCATAGAGCGGAGTGGCTAGAGAACCTAAAATCAAGCCGATCACGGTCATTTGAATTGCGGCTGTTAGGTTTCCCTTTGCAAAGCCTGTCCAAGAAATGGTCATGCCGCTGGTGGGAAGCAATCCCGTTAACAGCAACCCTAGCCAAATTAGTGGTTGATCGCGGAAGAAGAGCCAGCCGATGCCATAGGCTAAAAAGGGCACAACTCCAAAATTAATGAATTGGGCGACCCCTTGCAGCTTCCAGTTTCCCCCGGCCACTAACTTGCCAAATTGCAAGTTAATCATCATCGGGTAAACCATTAAGAAAGTTAGGGGAACAATCAGATCCTTGAGACCGCTGGGGTCTGTTGCTAAGCCAAATAGAATTCCGACAATCATGCTGATTGGAACTGACCAAATCAGTTGATTTTGCAACAGTGATAGTAATGTCCACATATGCATTTTTCTCCGATTTGTTTTTCTCCAAACTCTGAATCTTGGCGTGATCAATCTCCCAGCGGTTGAGTGATGAATTATCAACCCTGAGAGTCATTAATCCTGAGAATCATCAATCCTGAAAATGGTCAAACTTTAGGACTGAATGCTTGGGGCAAATTCTTGAGACAGCCTGAAGCCTTGTTTGGCGGGCCACGCCCTGCCCGATCGCCCAATTGCGATGCAGTCTCATTCAGGTTCAGGCTTGCCCCAAGGGTTTCTGAGGGAGGCGATTAAAGCTGCTCCATCACCTTGTCCATCAGGGTTTTCGCTTCCAGAGCAATCCCCTTTGCGCCGGGGTTTTCGAGGGCCGCAAACATGACTGTGGGGTCGATCGCGGACACTTCCACGGCTCCGCCCTCTTGTTCTTGCACCACCACGTTGCAGGGATAAAAAACGCCAGCTTTGTCTTCCGTTTGCAAGATGCTGTAAGCAATGCGTGGATGGCAGGCTCCCAAGATGGTGTAGCGCCGGAATTCCACATCGAGTTTTTGTTTAAAGGCCGCTTTGGCATCAATTTCCGTCAGCACTCCAAAGCCTTGCTGTTTCAGGGCTTCTTTGGTGTGGGCAATGGCTTCATCAAAGGACAAATTCAAGACTTTGCTGAGGTGATACATCCGAAAAAAAACTCCGCAATGGGGGATGAGGCGGCGAGGGGCGGCTCGGTCAGCCACGGGAACCGACCGGCAACCAGGAACCAATCAACAGGGGGTCAATGTAAGGAGCGATCGAACTGGTCGGTTGAACCTTGGGGGTGCGATCGGGCCTTGCCGCTTTCTGTATAATAAACTATATAACTAAATAAGCAAGTATGAAACAAGGGAGCACCCGGCAATGGCACAGGTAATCGTGATCGGCGCAGGATTAGGCGGCTTGCCCACGGCCTATGAACTGCGACATTGGCTCAAGGGCGGGCATCAAATTACCTTGGTGTCTGACCGTCCCCAGTTCACCTTCATTCCGGGTCTGATTCAGGTGGCCCTGGGCAAAATTCCCCTGGAGCATGTGCAGCTTGATGTGGCTTCCCTCTGCAAGCGCCATGGGTTGGGGTGGGTGGACAGTGCGGTGGTGCGGGTGGATCCCGATCAACAAACGGTGCAACTCGCCAATGATCAGGTGCTCTCCTACGACTACTTAGTGATTGCCAGTGGCCCTTCGTTGGCTTTTGATGAAATCCCCGGTTTGGGGCCCCATGGGGGCTATACCCAGTCTGTTTGCAATCCCGCTCATGCGCTGATTGCCCGGGAGGCCTGGGAAGCTTTTCTGGAAAATCCGACGGATTTGGTGGTGGGAGCCGCGCCCAAAACCGGTTGCCTGGGGCCGGGTTATGAGTTTGCATTGCTGGCCGATGAGGAGTTGCGCAAACGCGGCCTGCGCGATCGGGTAACGATCACCTACATCACGCCGGAACCCTATGCGGGCTATTTGGGCCTGCCGGATCTGTACATGGCTCGCGAGCTAACGGAAGGCGTTTTGGAAGAACAGGGGGTGCAGGTGGTGACCGATGCGGCGATCGCCCGAGTGCTGCCCGATCGGGTGGAACTCAGTGATGGTCGCCAATTTCCCTTTGGTTACGCGATGATTTTGCCCGCCTTCCGAGGCGCGGAATACGTGCAGGCTTCTGGGCTAGGGAACGATCGGGGCTTTATTCCGATCCTGCCCACCCAGCGCCACCGAGACCACGAGCGGATCTATGCCCTGGGGGTGAGTGTGCATCTGGAGCAGCCCTATCACACACCTGTCCCGATCGGGCTGCCCAAAAGCGGTCAAATGACCGAAGCCATGGGCGCAGCGGTGGCTTACAACATCGCCGTGGACTTGGGAGCCTTGCCCAGTCCGCACCAAATTCCCACCCTTGAAGCCCTTTGCTTTGCGGAGTTTGGCCAAACCGGCATTGCTTATATTGCTGCTCCCATCTTGCCCGATCCTGCCAATGGTCAACGACGCTATTCCTACGCCACCCGAGGCGCTTGGGTGAATTGGGCAAAAGCCGCCTTTGAACGCTACTTCCTACTCAAAATGCAATGGGGAATTGGGCTACCCTGGTTTGAACTGTGGGGGCTGAAGCTTTTATTTGGTCTTTCGCTCCTGCGGCCCGTAACCCAATCTGTTCGGCCAAACCTTGGCCCCAATCTTCATGCCCCGCACCACACCTAATTCTGTGTTGAACTTGTCGGCTGAAATGGCTGCTGCTGCTGCCAATCCTGATTTAGATCGGCTAGCTGACCTATTCAAATTGCTGGGTGATCGCAGTCGATTAGGAATTCTTTGGCGCATTTGCCAAGGTGAGTGCAACGTAACTGAAATTAGCGAGTCAACCAACCTGAGCCAAGCCAATGTTTCTAAGCATTTGCAAATGCTGCGAATGGCTCGAGTGGTTGCTTGTCGGAAGGAAGGAAATGCCCGAATTTATTTCCTTTCGGATCCGAAGTATTTAGGACTTTGCGCTCAATCGTTGATTGATCTTGCAACGTTTTCCCCACCGGAGATATCCACATGCGACGAATCCTAATGTTGGGCATCGCTTTCATTTGGGCGATCGGTCTGAATGGCGCGATCGCCCCGACGGCCCAAGCCAATACCAGCCCCGATCAGTTGGCCAAAGCCGTGGAAGCCATTGAAAATCTCGATGCCCTGCGATCGGGACTCGCTTCCACCTTGGAAGGCAAAACTGAACCCCCCACCGCCGAAACCATGAAAGCCGTGTGCAAGCCGGTGGGGATGGAAGCCAAACGGATCGCCCAGACGGAAGGTTGGCAACTGCGCCAAGTTTCCCAGAAGTATCGAAATCCAGAACACCGGCCCCAAAACGCCACAGAATTGGCGGCCTTAGAACAGTTTTCAGCTAATTCCGAACTACAAGGCTTGTGGCAGCGTGGCCAAGTGAATGGTCAGCCCGGAACGCATTATTTTCGCCGCATTAATGTATCTCCCGGTTGCCTAGCTTGTCATGGGCAAAAATCGCGTCGGCCCCAATTCGTAGCCAACAACTATCCCGAGGATTTGGCTTACGATTTCAAGCCCGGTGATTTACGGGGAATGTACGCCACTTTTATTCCCGATCTAACGGCTGCCTTGAATAGACCTCTTGCACGAATAGAATAGCGGTGTAGAAAGTCGCTGTCACCACCCTCGGGAGATGCTCTACGAAAGCCTCGCCTCGCTACCCCCATCACAGTTCCGCCGTGCCTGTGGCTTTAGTCGTTC
>NZ_JAZAQF010000094.1:0-109427 GCF_043235035.1 Limnothrix redekei LRLZ20PSL1
TTGAGCAAGGACTATGAGTTGTATTCGGAGACGAGTGAAGGGATGATCTATGGCTGCTTAATGCATTTGATGGTGAGAAGATTGGCTGCTCTAGATGCTTAATAATTGATTTATAAATCAGCTCTAATATATTGGGCTTAATATATTGGGCTTAATATATTGGGCTTCATACATTGGGCTTCATACATTGGATCAAAGTTGCAGAGCCAGTCGTGGTAACAAGGGGCTTGACATCTTGCTGCTTAACGATCAGGTGACGGTAACAGCCATGTCATTTAACCCAACAAATTAAGGCAGCCACGCTACTACAGGCTGCCAGCGCAATTCCAAAGTGATTCCAGTGCAATTCCAGAGCAATTAACTTGGATGTTGGAAGACACAAAAAAAGCGCACGATCGTACGCCTTTTTGGTCAGAAGATAATGAAAATCTGAGTTGATCTAATTCAGGAAAGCTGCGTTGAACTGAGCTGAATCAGTGGGCGATCGCTCTCGATCGCGCGCTCAAATGTCCAGTCGTTAAGCCACAACCTAGACAGGGAATCTCAGGTCATTAAGCTCAGAGAAACTTAGAGAAACTCAGCGAGGCTGGGACAGAATTGGACGCTTTTGGACAATCTTGGATGAGGACGGATTCAACAGGCTGGTTTTTAGCCCAGGTCGAGCCGAAGGGTGTTGTGCTTTAGCGGAAACCAACAGCAGCTTGCCACACAAAGGCCAGCGCCAGGAACAGCAAAGGGATAATCGGCAGAACGTCAACCAACGGCGAGAAGGCGGAGTAAGCTTCGGGCAACTTGGCCAACAGCAAGGCGGCTTCCATTGTGTGTATCCTCTCCAACACGAATTTTATTAAAAGCTGCCGAAAATTTTATCAGAAAACAGGGTTCCAGCCCCGCCCTTTTGGGGCTGCAACGATCGCCGCCTGTCCACCACAATTCACCGCTGGCCGATCGGGATCCAGTTCTGAGCCAGGAGAAACCGAAAAAAACACGAAAAAAGCGCCGGCTCTGTCGGACGGCGCTTTAGCTGTGCTGAGTGTGCTTTAAGGGCTTTAGGCATCTCAGGGGTTGCCTAGAAACCGCACTGAGATACAAAAGCGGTGTGGATTTGACTGGCGCGATCGCGAGGGAATTGTGATGCTGCGGCCCAATCGTTGGAGTCTTTGCCCTTGGGTGGATGGCGGTCAAAGGGGTTGACCGCCGAACCCGGAACGATTGTTGTGACTGAGCTTGGGGATATCAAGGCAGCCTTCAGGACTGAATCCCATGAGCTGCTGACCCCACTACACCAGTGTGGACAAATCGCTCACTATCTCCACCCGCCCACGACGAATCGATCGCAAAAGACGATCAATAGAGGCTCGTTCTTCTTCCGTGATCGAGTCGTCTAGGAGCGCTGCGAGCAAGCCGTAGCGATCGGCGAGGGTGAGGCGACCGGTCGCCGTCACTTGGGCAAATAGCTCGGACAATGCAAAGGGCAATAGTCGAACGGGCGGTTGCATAATTCACCCCTGCATCGACATTCGCAGTCGAATCTACGTTTCTAATATGACGCTTTGGGTGTGCTGGCTAGGTGATTCACCCCAGTAAGGGAGCGTGATCATTGCGGAAGATCAAGGCGATCGCAATAGACCGTATTCTGTGATACATATCTTTACTTGCTGCGATCGAGATCGCCATCAGGCGTGCATTGTGTCACTGAGCTTCCTCAAGTCTGTCAGCGACGGGGCTTGCGCCAAGCTACTCGCGAAATGGCCACGCTCCAGGTGTTTTTTAGCGAAAAAGCCATTCTGAATCGGTAATTTGGCAGATTTTTCTAAAATTTTCCTTAAATCACTCTGAAAATCACTCTGAAAAAACATCGGGCGCTAGGAACTGCAACAGTTCGATAGCGCCCAATGGGAAGAGGCTATTTGGAGCACGAGCCTAGTCGGCACTGGGCAAGCGCCAACCGGGTTTGACGACCTGGCGCGATCGGGCAATCACCAAGGCATCGTCGCTCACATCTTCGGTGACCGTGGAACCGGCGGCGATCGTCACGTCTTGGCCAATGGTGATGGGAGCCACCAGCACTGTGTTTGCACCGGTTTTGCTGCGATCGCCGATCGCGGTGCGGTGTTTGTTCACGCCGTCGTAGTTTGCCGTGATCGTTCCTGCGCCGATGTTGACCCGATCGCCCAAGGTGGCATCACCCAAATAGGACAGATGGGAGGCTTTGGTGTTGCTACCCAATTGCGCATTTTTCAGTTCCACGAAGTTCCCCAGGCGACAATCGGGGCCCGTGCTCGCATGGCCGCGCACATGGGCAAAGGGCCCCACTTGGTTGTTAGGGCCAATTTCGCTGTCGGTGACGACGGAATAGAGCACTTGGCAGCCGTCCCCGATCGTGGCGTTTTCAATCAGTGAGCCGGGGCCAATTCTGGCTCCGGCTCCGATCGAGCTGTGACCGCGCAAATGGGTTTGGGGTTCAATGATCGCATCGGGGCCAATGGTGACCGTATCGTCGATCGTGATGCTGCTGGGATCAATCAGGGTCACGCCCGATCGCATCCATTGTTCCTTTGTGCGTCGTTGCAGCACCTGGGCCGCCGCCGCCAGTTGCACCCGATCGTTAAATCCCCAAATTTCCTCCGGATCGGCCACATCCAAAGCCATGACCGGATCCAAGGCCCCGATCGCGTCGGTTAAATAATATTCCCCTTGGCTATTGTCATTTTTGAGATGGGGTAAAAAAGCCGCCAATGCCGACCAGCGAAAACAATAAATTCCGGCATTAATTCGGCAATTTTGACATTGCTCAGGGCTGCAATCTCGGTCTTCGATAATTTCTTGAACAATCAGATTTTGATCACAAAAAACGCGACCGTATCCCTGAGGATTCGCCAGTTGTGCTGTCAAAATGGTGGCAGCATTTTGATGAGTTTGATGAACTTTCAGAAGGTTGGCTAGGGTTTCTGGGCGCAAGAGGGGCACATCCCCATTGAGCACCAGCAAATCACCTTCATAGTCCGCTAAAGGGTCGAGTAATTGTTGAACAGCATGGCCAGTTCCTCGTTGCTCCCGTTGTTCCACAAATTCCATTTGGGGCCAGGCGACCAGGTGCGATCGCACTAAGTCTGCTCGATGGCCAACAATGGTCAGGCATCGATCGACCGATAATTGAGACAAGCTATCCAAGACTCGGGCGATCGCGCTTTTGCCCCCCAATTCATGTAACACCTTGGGTAAATCAGATTTCATGCGCGTGCCTTTACCGGCCGCAAGAATCGCAACGGCAACCACAGGAATTTCCTCAAGAAACAACAAGAAAGAGCAACAGAAGAAAACAGCGAAAACAAGCAGCAAAAACAAGCCATTTTGTCAGCAAGCTGCTCAAGCAAACCGGGCCAGCAAGCGGAGCCAGTGACCAGAGCAAACAGGGCAGACGATCGCCCATTCAGCCGCAAAACCGCCGGGCGAACAAGCGTTTTGGCCATCCCTGGCAATTTTGACCAGGAATCGATCGTGTTCAACAACGCTCTACAAGTATCTCTCTACCCGTATCGATACCAGTATCGATGGATGATTTATGGATGAAGATGATCCTGATGATCCTATAGGTGATCTATCGTGATCTATCGATGAGCCAGATAACGATCCAGACAACAAGCCAGACAACAAGCCAGACAACCGTTGCCGCTTGCCCAATCTCGACAACACCATAGCCGTTGATCGGCCCTGAATTTACCCAAAATTCGCTGGAAAGAACGGCGCGATCGGGGAACTCCCGCGCTAGGCTGGATGCGAATCCTTGGCGGGTTTGCCCCGGTGCTGGGCCCTTGGGCTTTGGCCCCGGCCGCCGCCCGATTTTGCCCATCCGTTCGATCGACCCGTTTCCTCAGGAGCAAGCAACATGCCTGACTTCGGTAACTTGGTGCAAAAAGCCCTGTATTTAGGTGTTGGCCTTGCCAGCTATGCCGGTGAAAAGGCCAGCGAAACCTTCACCGACTTGCCCAGCAAACTGCAACAACTGGCCGATGAGATGGTGGCAAGAGGTGAAATGTCCACCGAAGAAGCTCGCCGCGCCGTGGAAGCCCTGATTCAACAATCCCAAGACAACGCCCCCAGCCGCGAGCCATCCGCCGGCCAAGAGCCGCGCCGCATTGAAATTTTGGACGCGGAAGTGAGCGCAGATCCGGCCAATGGTGGGGCCAATCTGGATGCCATGCGCCAAGAAGTGGAACGGCTCCAGGCAGAATTGCGACGGCTGCGGGATCAGGCGGGATCCTAGTTACCCTTTTCCTCGCGATCGGCCATGGGCGATCGCCCCAATTCCCGCAGGGTGGAAACGGAAGCAAAGGTGGCAACCAGATAGGGAACCATGTAAGTTAGCCCAATTTTGGCAAGGCGATCGGGCGGACAGTCGCGCCGCAGCAGAGCATCGCCGTGATTAATACCCACCAGGATCGTGCCCACCAACAGCGAGGTACGCAGGGCCCGCTGCACCACGGAGCGCTGGCGGGCCAGCAACCACCAATCGGGCCCGCTGGCGGGCAGCTTGGGGGAAGCGGGGGCATTGGGTGGACTCAAGCGGGGCGATCGGGAATGGGCGGACGGTTCAGGTTGCGGGGGAGATACCAAAGGAGCCATAGCGTCAGAGGATAAGAACCCAAAATAGGAGATCTGGACAGCAAGATCCAGCAATCAAGATCCAGCAATCCCCTCGTTATCATGGACTAAACGTGGCTCTCCGCTGGCTTAGCGTGAACCGTTTGCCGCGCAAGCGTCATCACTGCGTCATGTCTGTACCATAACCCCGTCAAACAAGCTGACTAGATTGGGGTCAAACAGGCCAGAATGGATAAGGACACAGCCCGATGACGTTTCGACTGCCAAAAGCTGCCATGACATCTCCCAACGATCGCCCCGATCGGGTGCAATTTCAAAATCCCCCCAATCGTTCCGGTGGCGGATCGAAGGCCCTGCTCTACGTTTCCCTGATCCTGTTTGGGGCGGGGGCGGCTTTGGCAGGGGTGCGGATGGTGTCGCCTAATGCCTGGGGCATTTTAGCCAATGGGGGCGAGCCGGCCTTGCTGCCCAACACCAGTTCCGTGCCGGTGTCGCTGCCGTTGGGATCTGCTGCCAATGCCAACAACCCTGGTAACTTCGTCACCACCGTGGTCAATCGCGTGGGGCCAGCCGTGGTGCGCATTGACTCCGCCCGCACCGTTCGGAACGAAATTCCCGGTGAATTTAGCAATCCCTTTTTCCGTCGCTTCTTTGGAGAAGAAGGGCCCGCCCCCCAGGAACGGGAAACCCGTGGCTCCGGTTCGGGCTTTATTGTGACCAATGACGGCAAAATTTTCACCAATGCCCATGTGGTGGAAGGAGCCACTTCGGTGACCGTGACCCTGAAGGATGGGCGCAAGTTTGACGGCAAAGTGGTTGGGGCGGATTCCCTGACGGATGTGGCGGTGGTGCAAATCAACGCGAAGGATTTACCGACGGTCAACTTGGGCAACTCTGACCAATTGCAACCGGGGCAATGGGCGATCGCGATCGGGAACCCTTTGGGGCTGGACAACACAGTCACCACTGGAATTATTAGCGCCACCGGGCGATCGAGTAATCAGGTCGGCGTACCGGACAAGCGGGTGAACTTCATCCAAACCGACGCAGCCATTAACCCCGGTAACTCCGGCGGCCCGCTGATCGATGAGCGGGGAGCCGTGATTGGCATGAACACGGCCATCATCCGAGGGGCCCAGGGGATTGGCTTTGCCATTCCGATCAATCGGGCCCGCCAAATTGCCGAGCAACTGGTGGCCAAGGGCCGGGCGGATCACGCCTTCGTGGGGGTGCGGATGGTGAAGCTCACGCCCGAACTGAAGCAGCAAATCAACGAAGACCCGAACAGCAACGCCAAAATCGAACTGGATGCGGGGGTGCTGATTGTGCAAGTGATGCCCCGATCGCCCGCTGCGGAAGCGGGTTTGCGCCCCGGAGACACGGTGTTTCAGATTGATGGCAAGGTGGTGGAAGATCCCAGCGAAGTGCAGCAAATGGTGGAAGCCACGGGCACAACCCGTCCCCTCACCTTTGCCATCAATCGCAACGGTCAAAACCTGTCATTGCAGGTGAAACCCCAGGTTATGAGTCCCGATCGCGCCAATGAGTGATGAGCAAGCAGTGGGATGACGGGCGATCGAGCAATTTTGAATCAAGAACTCGATCGCCCCATCTCTGCCCTGCTCATTGATTCCCGGCCGGATGGGTATTTAGAGATGAGTATTTAGAAGCGATCGGCTCCCTCAACCAATCGCTGTGCTGGAGCCTGAGCATTCGCCGCTTCCCCGCAGGTTTTGGGCGTGGGAAATACCTTGTCAGGATTGGCTAACCGCAAGGGATCAAAGGCCGATCGCAGCCATTGCATTGTTTCTAAATCCGCCGCCGAAAACATATCGGGCATGTAGCAGCGCTTCTCGGCACCAATGCCATGCTCGCCGGAGATTGTGCCGCCCGCTTGCACACAGCGCTTGAGGATTTCGCCGCCCATTTCCTCCACCGCTTCCAGTTGTCCCGGCACGGACTTATCGTACAAAACCAACGGGTGCAAATTGCCATCGCCCGCATGGAACACGTTGGCTACTTTGTAGCCGTATTCCTCACTCAGCTTGGCAATTTCTTGCAAAATCCAAACTAATTTGCCGCGTGGTACAACACCATCTTGCACATAGTAATCGGGGCTGACATGGCCGGCAGCGGCAAAGGCAGACTTGCGACCTTTCCAGAGCTTGAGGCGTTCTTGGGGATCTGTGGCGATCGCAATATTCCGCGCCCCATTCTCGCGGCAAATTTGGGCCACCCGATCAGTATTGGCTTCCACTTCCACCGCCAAACCATCCAATTCAACCAATAGAATTGCCTCCGCATCTCGGGGATAGCAATTGGTTTTGGCCACATCCTCCACCGCATTAATGCTGAGGTTATCCATGATTTCCATGCCACCAGGAATAATCTTGGCAGCAATGATATCGGCCACACTCTTGGCCGCCGCATCCATACTGGTGAAATCTGCCAGCAAAACAGCAATTTCATCAGCGGTTTTCAGAATTCGTAAGGTGACTTCCGTGGCGATTCCCAATGTGCCTTCGGAACCCACAAAAATTCCCGTCAAATCGTAACCGGGCATCTCCGGCACGGCGCTGCCCACTTCCACAATTTCCCCATCGGGTAACACCAATTTCAACCCCAAAACATGGTTAGTCGTTACGCCATATTTGAGGCAATGAACCCCGCCGGAATTTTCCGCCACATTCCCCCCGATCGAGCAAATAATTTGACTCGATGGATCGGGCGCGTAATAAAATCCTGCACCGCTCACCGCCTGCGTCACCCAATTGTTAATTACCCCCGGTTGCACCACCACCCGTTGATTGTCCAAATCCACCTTCAGGATTTGTTTCATCAGCGCCGTGACAATCAGCACCGAATCCTCGATCGGGAGTGCGCCGCCGGAGAGGCCCGTGCCCGCCCCCCGCGCCACAAAGGGCACGCGAAACCGATTGCAGAGCTTGACCGCCGCCGCCACCTGCTCCGTGGTGCGCGGCAACACCACCAGCGCCGGCCGGTGGCGATAGCTGGTTAGCCCGTCGCATTCATAGGTCAGCAGTTCATCTTTGCGGCGAATCACCGCCCGATCGCCCAGCGCATTCACAAATTCCCGGGCGATCGCTTCCCAATCGGGGCGAGTAGCCGATAGCGACGGTGCAAAAACCATGGTGGGTTACACAGAAAACAGTGAGGAAAACGGCGACAAACCTTCAACCACTACTATAGAAGATCTCGATAGAGCTATTAGCCAAATTGTCGGGGGCAAGGGGCTTAGGGCGTGTCATCAAATACCCAAAAATCTGATTCTTGCGTTGCGAGATCGTGGGGAGCAAGAGGCTTAAGCCCCTTGTTTAGAGCGGTTGAGCTGGATAAATAAGCCATTTCAACGCCGATCAATTGCAATTGATAATACGCTCTAAGCTCCTTGTCTTGGGGAGTTGTGATCGAATTCTGAATCCTAGGATTCGGCTAGCTCAGATAATTCAAGCCAACGCTCCGTTCCTTGATCAATTTGGTGACTGAGATCCGCCAGCTTTTGCGATAATTTCTCGACCTCGCTATAGCCACTGGGGGGATTTTCATAGAGGCGCTTTTCAATAGTTGCTTTTTCCTCTTCCCACTGGGGCAAATGGGTTTCCAAATGTTCCAGTTCGCGCTTTTCCTTGTAGGACAATTTGCGCGATCGCCCCTTGGATGAATTACTTTGATCCGGCTCTGGCGTAGTTGCAGCACTAGCCTTCTTCTCAGCCGATCGCCCGTTTTTCTCAGAAGTATCGCTGGTCGAATCAGGCGATCGCAAATCCAAATACACCGAATAGTTACCGGGATATTGGCGAATCTGACCAGCTTGCTCAAAGGCGAAGATTTTCTCAACGGTGCGATCGAGAAAATAGCGATCGTGCGACACCACAATCACACAGCCATTAAACTCCTCCAAATATTCTTCCAACACCGCCAAGGTCTGCACATCCACATCGTTGGTCGGTTCATCCAAAATCAGCACATTCGGCGCTTCCAGCAACACCTTCAATAAGAATAAGCGCCGCCGTTCGCCCCCCGAAAGTTTGCTGATCGGCGCATATTGTTGATCAGGCGGAAATAGAAACCGCTCCAACATTTGCGAGGCGGTGATAATTTGCCCATCGGCGGTTTTCACCAGTTCCGCCGTTTCCTTCAGGTAATTCAGCACTCGCAGATCGCCCTTATCAGACAAATCATCGGAGTGCTGATCAAAATAGCCAATTTGGATCGTGCTGCCCCGATCGACCTGGCCCGCTGTGGGTTCTAACTTACCCATAATCAGGTTCATCAGAGTTGATTTACCCACCCCATTACCGCCAATAATCCCCACCCGATCGTTCGGCAAAAATTGATAGGTGAAATCGCGAATCAAGACCCGATCGCCTACTTCATAGGTCAAATTCTCCAGCTCGATCACCTTCTTGCCGATCCGCCGGCCCGCCGTGGCGATTTCCACCTTGCCCGAACTGGCTTTGAACTCCGTTTCGCGCATATCTTGGATTCGATCGATTCGAGCTTTTTGCTTGGTGCTGCGCGCTTTCGGGCCGCGCTTCAGCCACTCCAGCTCCCGCCGCAACACCCCTTGAAATTTCCGTTGACGGCTGTTTTCTGCTGTTTCCGCTTCTGCCTTTTTCTCCAGGTAATAGCCATAATTACCGGCATAGCTGAACAGATCCCCGCGATCGAGTTCCAAGATCCGATTTGTCACCCGATCAAGAAAATAGCGATCGTGCGTCACCAACAACAACGCCCCGCGAAACTGTTGGCGCAAATAATCTTGCAACCAGTTCACCGAGTCCGCATCCAGGTGGTTTGTTGGCTCATCCATTAACAACAAATCTGGCTGCGCCAACAGCGCCGCCGCCAGGGCAATTCGCTTCCGATAACCCCCGGAAAGCGTTCCTACTTTTGCTTCAAAATCCTCAATTCCCAACTGAGACAGCACAATTTTCGCCTGGGTTTCCAATTCCCAAGCGCCTGCCGCCGCCATCTTGTCGCCCAGGCTGGCCAACTGTGCCATCACCAAATCCAACTCCGGCCCCGTGGTGTGGCCCAGCCGGTGGGACAAATCCTCATATTCCCGCACCAGCGCCATTTGCTCGCCGCTATCGGCAAATACCTGCTCCAGCACCGTGCGATCGGGGTCAAGCGGCGGATCCTGCGGCAAATAGACCAGCCGATAGTTGGGGTTCACCAGCCGATCGCCCCGGTCGATCGGCTCCAGCCCCGCCAGCATCTTCAGCAGCGTGGACTTGCCCGAACCATTGGTGCCAATCAAGCCAATTTTGTCCGTCGGCTCGATGCTAAAGGTTCCATCCCGCAGAATTTCTTTGATTCCAAAATCCTTGTGGGCATTCTTCAGAGACAGCAGACTCATGCGATCGGGCAGGGGCTAAACACTACTGTCTATAATTCCACGGCCCGCCCCGATCGCCCCCACGACCTTTGCTACGATCGACCCATTGCCCCGACACCGACTAGCCCCATGACCGCGACCCTCAGCCCCACCGAGCGCCAAGACTACCAGACTCTGCTAGCCGAATATGGCCCCGGCCTGCGGGCGATCGATGCCCTCGATCAACACGATGGCGACCTGATCAGCGCTGTTGAAACCCTCTGGAATCAGTCAGAAACCCCCAGCACCTTTGGGCGCGGTCAAAAACTCTGGGAAACCCTTTTAAAAGTCTTGCGAAAAGAACTCTGCGGCAACGAAGGTGTGCGCGCCCAGTTTCAGGAATACACCAAAAATCCCGGCAGCGCGCCCCTACTAACGGGCTTGATCGTGTCGGTGACCACGGCGGCGGGCTTACCGATCGACCCAGCGATTTCCACAATTGTGGTGTTGTATTTGCTCAAGATCGGTCTGAATGTGTTTTGTGAGTACACCGAACCCAAATCCGAGTCATAGCCGGTCTATTTCTTCACCACCAATAGGTCAAGTAGGTTGGGTTGAGCAGTGCGAAACCCAACGCGGTCACAACTAATTCTTGCTGGGATTAATCGATTGCGTAGCCCGTATATTGCCGAACGGTGGGAGCATGGAACGCTAAGACGATGTGATCTTTCGGAACTCCCAACTCTGTTAGCTCATTGGCAATTCCGCCTTCAATGCCATCGTAGTGAATCCAGATTTTTTTGTTCCGAATTTCAGCATGAACTAGGCAACCATGCACTCGCCGATTTTCTTCCCAGCCTTCTTGCATGAGCAGGAAATGATTGCGATCCTGGTCAACCACCAAATAGGTCGTCACATCTCCATAGCGATAGGGTAACTTGGCATAATCGCTAAGGATTTTTTCTAGGAGTGATCGCCATTGTTCGAGATTAGGGGCTGTCTTAACTTCTAAGGCTTCCATTCTGCAATTTTCTCCGTTTCTGCATCAAAAACAACCAAATGAAAACCCGGTTCTTCTAATAAAAGTTGACCGATCGGCTCTTGAAAAATCGTATTAAAAGTTTCTTGAGTCACGGCCAAGTACAGAATCCGATCGGGTTCGCGTTTCTCTAGAGCGCGAGCATACATAAAAAACTGTCCCCAGGCATTTTCGAGATCACTGACAAGAGAGGCACTGAGAAAGCTTTTAATCTCGATCGCAATCTTTTCGGAACCTCGTTCAGCCGCAATCAGGCGTTCTGCACCCAAATCGACAAACACCGATCGCGCACCAATTTTGAGAATCAAGGGATCATCCGTAATCGTCCAGCCATCATCAATTAGGGCATTGCAAACAGTTTGGTGATAGAGATCTTTAGCAGGCATGACCCTATTTTAGTTGAGTAGTCGAGTAGGTTGGGTTGAGCCTCGCGAAACCCAACGCAAGATCTAGACCATGCGCTCGATTAGTTTCAGAAAATAGCGTATTGATTGTGTTGGGTTTCGTGCCTCAACCCAACCTACCGGTCTTGCCCCTCACGATCGGCTAGTGCCTTGGTGAGGTTGTTAGGATGGGCGGAGTTGCTGGCCCGATCGCCCCACCTATGCCGACTATCCAGATCCGCGAAGTTGCCGCCACCGATGATGGATTCACCGCTGAAGTCACGATCGCCCAGGATCTCCACACCGGCCAAACCTATCCCGTCACGTTGCGGAACCCGTTTCAGAACAACGAAGAAGCGGATCTGGAATTTTTCTTTGAGGAGTGGTATCAGTTCCCGACGCTCGATCGGGAGCGGGCCGATCGCGCTCGGGCGGCGATCGCCCAATATGGCCAAGAGCTGTTCGGGCAACTGCTGAAAGCCAACCCCGATGCCTACGCGGACTATCGGGAACTGAGGCGATCGCACTGCTTTGAGCAGGGCACGGTAACAATCGAGATCATTGGCTCGCCAGAGTTTCAGGGGTGGCATTGGGAAGCTATGCGCGATCCGGAGTTGTCGGAACCGCTGTCACTGATAACCCCGATCGTGCGGCGCGATCCGAAGCGATCGGTTTCCAATCCGGCCCGGGTGCAGCCGTCCGGGTGGCTGAATTTGTTGGTGGTGACGGCGCGGCCCGGGTGGAGTCGGGATGTGAACTACCGGACGATTTCCCGGCCCCTGGTGGAGGCGATCGCCAATGCTGAGTTGCCCGTGAAGGTGGCGCTGTTGCGGCCCGGCACTTGGGAAGCGCTCGAACGCCACTTGCAAGCCGTTGGCCCCGGTTTCTATCACGCCGTTCACTTCGATTTGCATGGATCGGTGCTGACTTACAACCAAGCCAACCAACTGATGAAGCTCCCCGCCCAAGCCAGCGGCCAAACCTTTCGGCGTGGTCATAACTTGGGGGATTTGCCCGAATATGACGGCTACCGAGCGTTTTTGAGCTTTGAAGGGGAAGCGGCGGGCCAGTCGATTTTGGTGGAAGCGGCGGAAGTGGCGGCCCTGCTGCAAACTCGGCAAATTCCCCTTTGCATCTTGAATGCTTGTCAGTCCGCCAAGCAGATCTGCGACGGCGAGGGGCCGGCGGCGGAAACCAGCCTGGGGGCCAAGCTGCTGGAGGCGGGGATGCAGGCGATCGTGGCCATGCGCTATTCGGTGATGGTGCGGGCGGCGGAACTAATGATGACGCGGTTCTATCAGGCGTTGTTTACGCAGCAGCCGGTGATGGAGGCGATTCGGTTGGGGCGGCGGGAGCTGTGGCAAACCAAAACCCGCCCCGGCCGGTTCAATCTGCCGATCGAGCTGGAGGATTGGCTGTTGCCGGTGGTCTACAGCGGCGGCACGGTGAATTTGAATTTGCGGCCCCTGACTGCCGACGAAGAGGCGGCCCGGTGGACGGCGGAGGCCGAGCGCGATCGCTTTGAGCCGCCGACCTATGGCTTTGTGGGGCGGGACACGGACATTTTGGAACTGGAGCGGCGGTTGTTGCAGCCGGAGCGCAACGCCCTGTTGTTACAGGGGATGGGCGGCACGGGCAAAACCACCCTGCTGCGTTACTTGCGCGACTGGTGGCAGCGGACGGGGCTGATTGAGCGATCGTTCTATTTTGGCTATGACGAGCGGGCCCACAGCCTGGAGCAAATCGCCGCCAGTATTTTTCAGCAGCTCGATCCTGAGGGGTGGTTGCAGTTCCAGTCGTGGCCCTTGGCGGCGCGGTTGGCCAAGCTGACCCAACTGTTGCGATCGCGCCGCTATGCCTTGATTTTGGACAATTTGGAATCGGTGACGGCGGCGGCCCTGTCGATTCCCAACAGCTTGCCAGAGTCGGAGCAGCGGGCCTTGGCCCAATGGTTGCGGGGGCTGGTGGGGGGCAAAACCCTGATTTTGCTGGGGTCGCGGGGGGCGGAATCCTGGCTGGAGCCGGTCTATGGAACCAATCGGCTGGGGTTGCGGGGGTTGGATGCCGATGCCCGCACGACCCTGGCCCAAAAAATTCTGGAGCGGCAGGTGGGCGACTCGCGCCGCATTGCCAAAATCAAGGATGAGCCAGCTTTTGGGCAATTGATGAAGCTGTTGGATGGCTATCCGTTGGCGATGGAGGTGGTGTTGGGGAATCTGAAGCGCCAAACCCCCAGCGAGATTTTGGCGGGGATGCAGGCGGCGGACGTGAACCTCGACAATCCGCAGGCCCAGGGCGACAAAACCCAAAGCATCATTGCTTGCATTGACTATTCCCACGGGGCGCTGTCGGCATCGGCCCAGCAGGCGTTGCTCTGCTTGGCTCCCTTCAGTGGGTTTATTAATTGCGATGGCAATTGCTTGGAGCAGTATGCAGCGCAGTTAGCGGAGCAGCCGGCCTTGGCGGCTTGGTTTGGGGAGTCGGGGGCGGAGATTTTGGCGGGGGCGGTGCAGGAGGCGGTGGATTGGGGGCTGTTGTCGCCCATTTCGCCGGAGATGCCGCGATTGCTAACGATTCAGCCGACCTTGCCCTATTTCTTGAAATTGAAACTAGACATGCATGGTTCAAGTGTTAAGGCGGCGATCAATTCTGCTTTTCATAACCACTGCCTGGGTCTAGCATCGGCTTATTACCAACTGATGCAGTCCTCGGAGATAAATAGTCAACGACTAGGTTCTTTTTTAGCTGGAAAAGAATATGAAAACATTCACAGTGCAGTATTAGAATGCTTGAAAAAGCATAAAACCCTAACACCATTTTTTTGTCTTTATCAGAGCCTTTTTATAGCTCAAGATTACAAGGGAGCATTACTTTTGTCTCAAGAGCTAATAGATATTTTACCAGGAGCTAAAGATCTAGAAAATGATTCGAGCTTAAAGATGGAAGCGTGTGTTTTTTGGGAGAGGCTTGCTTTCTGTCAGTGCATTCTCAACAAGTTCGATGATGCCAAAAAATCATATCTCGCAATTTTTAGTCTGTGTTGCGAAGATTCAGACCCAAGATTTCGAGAGATGGTTTCTCATATTATTTTTAACATCGGAAATATTCATTACTCCTATCAAGAGCTAACAAAAGCAGAAGAGTTCTATGAGCTTGCTATTAGCTTGACTGAATCCAGCGAATCTCAATCCTATATCTGTGGTCAAATTGCAAACATTTTTAGAGAGAAAGGTTCAACCTCTCTTGCAGAAAATTGGTATCAAAGAGCCTACAAGATTATACAGCCAGGTAGTTTAGCCCAGGGAGTGCATTTCTATAACTATGGCCTATTACTAGAAGATACTGGAAACAAAAAAGAAGCCATGAAAGAGTATGAGAAAGCATTGCTTATATTCAATGAGTATAGAAATCATCATGGTCAAGCATGTGTTTATCAGCAAAAGGCTCTCATCTATGAAGATTTGGGAGATTTGAATGCTTCAAAAGAAATGTGCAAAATTGCTTTAGAAATCAGAATTCAATCAAATGATGAAATCAATCAAGCAGATATCTATCATCAACTAGGTAGGCTATGCCGCCTTGAGAGATCGTATGAACAAGCCTTAGCATACTTTGAAAAATCTCTATCTATCGACTATAAGCATGGCGCTCCAGAATTTAAAATTGCTAAGACCATTGGTGAATTAGGATTGATAGCTCAATGCCAGGAACGCTTTCCACAGGCTCTTGATTACTTCCTCCAGACTCTTCAAAGCTTTTTATTATTAGATAATAAGACTTATGCAGGCCAAACTCTACAAAACCTTGCACGTCTTTACCAACAAACCCAAGACCCCAACATCCTCACCGCCACCGCCGAACTCCTCGGCCGCACCCCCGACGACCTCGCCACCGCCTTCACCCAACAGCCGTAGGGTGCGTAGGGCAACGGTTGGCGGCTTACGGAGATTGGGTTTGTGCCCTACGCACCGTCGCAATGGGGCAACCCAACCGATCAGGAATCGTCGTGAATGGCGTGGCGGTTGCGGTGCGTGGGAGATGACCGGGCAATGGTCGTGATGAGGATGGCGCGCTCCCACACACCCTACACGATCACATGGGGCAGCCATAGAGACTGTGCTCGCTCACCCGGGAAAGGCTGGGTCGTTCTTGCCCTAGCGAGCTTGGGTGGCAGGAGCATTCGGGGCAACATTGGGCTGCGGAGTCATGGGTTGGTAGCGCTGGAGCGCTTGGTTCGCAAACTGGCGCAACTGTTCAGCCTTGGCGTAGGCAGTGCTGGCCGGGTGAACCCGCTCCAAGTTGTTTTCGATTTCCTGGAGCGTTCCCAACAGTCGGGGATTGCTGGGGTCAGCGGCGGCCAGGGTGCGCCATTGGGCGATTTGCCGATCCGCTTGTTCCAAAGACTCGATCGACTGGCGCTCCAAGGCCTCCCGCTGCTTGGCAATTGCCAGATTTTGCGCATATTCCGCTCGGAGTCGCTGGGCGGCCGCAAATTGCGGATCGTCATCCTTAATTTGGGTCAACAGGGCCAAGGCCTCTTGCCACAGGTTTTGCACCACCCGCCACTGTTCCACCGGGTGAGGAGGTTTTTGAGCCGCCAAGGCCGCCCGAAACCCATATTCCTTGGCCCCCGTGATCAGGCTGCCCGATTGCTGCCGCCCCACCGCCCGGCCGGTGATCGATTGAAAGTCTCGATCGATCCCAACCAATTTGGCGCGTGCTTGCCGTCCGGCCAAGGTTTTCTGGGGCACTTCCCGCAGGCGATCGATTCCCGACTGCCAATCACCGAGAGCCGCGTTTTGGGCGCTGCTGTCCTTAGCGCTTTGGTGCTGTTGGCGGGCCGTTTCCACGGTTGCCAAGGCCTGATTTAACAAGGCTTGGGCATTGCGCTCCTGAAACACTTGCGCTTCCAAACGGGCCACGGTTTGGCGGGCGGCGGCAAATTCATCCAACGTGAATCGCCACCGGCATGAAAACAGAGTGCAATAAGTCTTCGGCCGAGACCCCAAAAACCAAACGGGCAGGCGATCGAGCGCTGCTTGGGCCGCTTGGGTTTTGGTGGCTCCCAGTTCAATATCGGCCGCACTGGTGGCATTGTCGAGCAATTGCTTGGCCTGGGCCGTGGCGGCGGTGGCGGCTCGATAATCTTGATCCATCATCCAAAAGCTGGGCAGCAACAGCAATGGCGCGTTGTCTGCCACCACATTCCGAATCGGCGGCAATGGCAGGTTGGCCAAGGCAATCCCCCCCGTCGCCACCACCACTCCCGCCAAACCACAGCCCCAAGATCCCCAAGCCCAAAATCCCCAGCCCATCTTAGGCTGGTTAAGGCGAGCGGCGGACTTGAGCAAGCCAAGATCAAAATCCGGGAAAGCATCACTCACGATCGCCCGTAGATCCTCAAAACCGGCCGGCTCGCCAGACTGCAACCGCAACTTTTCTAACCGCTGCCACAGCACTTCCTTGGGAATCCGGGTGGCGGGTTGTTGTTGATAGCGGGCACGGATAGCTCCCTTCAGGAGTTGGTAAGCACGATCATTGAGGCGAGACATGATCCACGGGGTAGAAAGGGCCGATCGCGAGCAATGGTTGAACCCGATCGCGCTGTTAATCGCGGGCGTACTTTGGGGAAGTACCTATGTTGTTGTCAAGTCTAGTTTAGAGGCCGTTTCCCCGAGCGTTTTGATGTTGGTGCGGTTTGGAATTGCCACCATTGCTCTGTTGCCGATCACTCTTTGGAGCGGTTTGCCGAAAAATTCAGCCGCTTGGGCGGTCACGGGGCGCGGAGGCTTGGAATTGGGCTTCTGGATGGCCTTGGGCTATGTGGCTCACACGATCGCGCTGCAATACACCACGGCGGGGCGTAGCGCGTTTATCACCGCCCTCTATGTGGTGTTGGTTCCGTTGCTGACGGGCGTTGCGGGCCAGCGGCTGTTTCCTAAGGTTTGGTGGGCGGCGGCGATCGCGGCGTTGGGGGTGGCGTTGCTGTCCTACGATGGCGCACCGCCCAATATTGGGGATTTGTGGAGTGTGGGCACAGCCATCACTTGGTCTTTTTATATTTGGCGGATGGAGGCCTACGCGGCTCGGGCCCAAGTGCTGTGGCTGTCGTTGATTCAGTTGGGGATCACGGCTCTGGCGGCGGCCCTGTGGGTATGGGGGTCTTCATGGGCGATTTCGTCTGCAATTTGGAACGCCCAGACCATTCCTTGGCTAGATTTGGTCTATTTGGGAACCTTTGCCACGGCGGGCACGGCCTGGTTGCAGGCGATCGGCCAGCGATCGGTGGCGGCTCCGGTAGCAGCGATTTTGTATACCTTGGAGCCAGTTTGGGCAGCCCTGATGGCGGCGGCTTGGTTGGGGGAACAATTGGGCGATCGGGGCCGGGTGGGAGCAGCTTTGGTGCTGGGGGCCTGTTTGTTGTGCCAGCTCCCGGTGCGATCGTTGGGGCGACAACTGGGCCGGGCGATCACCTCAGTTTGGCATCGACCGTAACTGTTGACTAACCCACTGTTCCTTGTGGAGTATTTGCCAGCATTCCCTAGTTTTTTGATCGCAACAAACCTTAACAACCAGCCAAAAACAGAGCGGGGACATAGGCTCACCTCCCTTGTCCCCGCTCAATACGGTGCAATTGCTCAAAAAACTTTACCGATAACGGCGCTTCCGGCGGGCAGCAGCGGCCTTACGCTTGCGCTTTTCGATCGGGGTTTCATAGTACCGGCGATATTTCACGTCCGCCAAGATACCGGCTTTCGAGACTTGGCGCTTGAAACGGCGTAGCGCGGATTCAATTCCTTCGTTTTCACCCAAAACCACTTGGGTCATGCGGTTTCACTCCTTGCGATAGGTGGACAAAATATGGCGCACAGGCCCAAAGGCATGACGCTGACTCTTTTGAGGCAAATTGGGCGCTGGCAAAAGAGGGCGATCGCTGGGTAAATCGCCGAATATCTATCCTACCAAATGGAACCACTTTGGGCAGAATCGTTTGCAGGAGTTGTGGCCGGGTGCTAACCGCCAAGCCACTGACCCAGGGGCGATCGGCTCCAGTCCAGGGCTGCCGCACCGCTGCTCCACAGGCCGTAAAGCCGGGCGCTGTACCAAACCAGCCCGAGAATCAGCAGCCCGCGCCCGATCGCCCGCCGAAGCGATCGCCCGATCGGCCAAACCAGTCGCCGCCGCGCCCGTAGTTCCACGGCCCATTGCAATCCCAAACCCAGCAGGGCCGCGAACAACAGGGGGCCGAAGGGATGGTAGCCGATCGCCCCCGGCCAGTCTCCCCGGGCGATCGCCACGAACGATCGGGTTAAGCCACAGCCGGGACAGGGCAACCCCGTCAACCAGTGAAAGGGACAAATCAGCGGCGAAGTTTGGTGACTGTGGGCCAGCCAGTGGGCCGCAATGATCGGGGAGGCCACCAACGACAGGCCGATCAACCGATGCTGGCGATCGGCGGGGGCGAGGGGAAGGTAAACCAACAGCGGTCGTTGCATCACGAAACGAGGTTATGGGTTTTCAGGAATCGGGTTCTCAGGAATTGGGTCGATCTCGATCGCCTGTGGGAGCGGCCGGCGGAAAGAGTTCATGGCCAGCATCATCCCAACCAATCAGCCCAAGGTTTAGCAACGGCTGATCCGGTGCGACGATATTAGGCAATATCTTTCAGAGATCTTGAGCATAAGGGTAGGGTCATGGGCAATGGCTTAGGAACGATCGCGCCATTTTCTTTGCAGGAAGTGGCCCACATCACGGGAGCAACGATTCAGCACTTACCCGATCGCGCCTTGGCCCAGCCGATCACCCAAATCAACACCGATAGCCGCGAGATCGGCTCAGGGGAGCTGTTTGTGGCCCTGCGTGGCGAAAATTTTGATGGGCGATCGTTTGTGCCGGGGGCGATCGCGGCGGGGGCCGTGGCGGCGATCGTTGAGGAGCCGATCGACCAGCCCTGTCCGCAACTGATCGTCCCCAATGCCCTGACGGCCTATCAGGCCCTGGGACGGGCCTGGCGCGATCGGGCAAACATCCCCGTGGTGGGCGTGACCGGTTCGGCAGGCAAAACCACCACCAAGGAGCTGGTCGCCGCCGTTCTAGGCACAGCGGGTCAAGTTCACAAAACCCATGCCAACTTCAACAACGAAATTGGCGTACCCAAAACCCTTTTGCAAATCACCGGAGCGCATGATTTCGCCGTGGTGGAGTTGGCCATGCGCGGTCGGGGACAAATTGCCGAGCTAACCCAAATCACTCGCCCAAATGTGGGGCTGATCACCAACGTGGGCACGGCCCATATTGGATTGCTGGGATCGGAACAGGCGATCGCGGAGGCCAAGTGCGAACTGCTGACGGAAATGCCGATCGACAGTGTGGCAGTGTTGAATGCCGACTGTGCCCGGCTGATGGAGACAGCCAGCCGCCTTTGGCCGGGGGAAGTAATTGACTACGGTTTTGCTAACGGAACCTTTCGCGGTCACTTGCTGGATGCCCAAACCCTGAGCGTGGAAGGCAAAACCTTTCCCCTCCCGTTGCCTGGTCGCCACAATGCCCTCAATTTTCTGGGCGCTTTGGCCGTGGCCAAGGTGTTGGGGGTAGATTGGGAGCCGATCGCGGCGAGCTTGACGGTGGAATTACCCGATGGGCGGGCCCGTCGCCACGAGTTGCCCAATGGGGTGACCCTGTTGGATGAAACCTACAACGCTGGTTTGGAATCGATGACGGCGGCTCTGTACCTGTTGGCGGAAACACCGGGGCGGCGGCGCTTGGCGGTTTTGGGAACCATGAAGGAATTGGGCGATCGCGCGCCCGAGTTCCATCAACAGGTGGGTGAGTTGGCGCGAGATTTACGCCTGGAGGGCCTGTTAATTTTGGCCGATGACCCCACGGCCTTGCATCTCGCAGTGGGGGCCGAGGGCATTCCCTGCGAAACCTTCACCACCCACGAAGCACTGATCGATCGCCTGCAAGGGGAGTTGCGATCGGGAGATGTTTGGCTCCTGAAGGCTTCCCGATCGGTTGGCCTCGATCGCGTGGTGCGGGCCCTGTTGGCTCCGGATCGCTAAACCCACTTGAAACCAACTGGGCCAAGGGCTAAATGCCCAGGCTCAGGACTGCGGGGGTTCCGGCGGCAGATCCAAGGCGATCGCCCCTCGCTGGCTCACCCCCGTCACACGCGCTTCCAACCAGTTGGCACAAAGTCCGTAGGCATTGGTGAAATCAGCCCCCGCTAAATTAGCCCCCTGGCCATTCACCTCTTCCAAATTGGCTCCGGTTAAGCTGGCTCCGGCCAAATCGGCCTGGCTTAAGTCCGCCCCCTGCAATTGGGCCTGGCTCAGGTTGGCTCCCCGCAAGTCGGCTCCTCGCAAGTCGGCTCCTCGCAGATTGGCTCCGGCGAGGTTGGCCCCACTCAGAACCGCCCCGATCGCCATGGCCCGAGTCAGGTTCGCCCCCATCAGGATCGCTCCCCGAAAATTAGCCCCCCGCAGATCCGCTTCCGCAAAATCCGCCTGGGTTAAGTTGGCCCCAACCCAAATTCCCCGGGCGATCGCCCCAGTTGCTTGCAGCCCCACCCCATTCACGCCCGAAAGCACCGCCCGGTTTAAGCAAGCGTGGCGCAGGTCTGCCCCGGTCAAAATGGCTCCCACCAACCGACTTTGACTCAAATCCGCCCTGGATAGCTGGGCCTCCTCCAAGTCCGCACCCGTCAGATCCCGATCAGCTAGCTGCAAAAGCTGGCCATCGCGAATGGCATCCAAATCAAGCGGAAAAAGACTAGTCATAGCACCGGCCAAACTGAAAGTGATGGAGATGAACAGGGGGTATCGCCTAGGAGGTCGCCCCCTCATCCAACAGCCACAGCCCCGAGGAAGCTCGCAGTGGCATCTGTGGCAATTCCCAGCCCTGTTGCAATCCCTGAGCCAACAGCGTCAAAGCCTCCAAGAGCTTTGGATCCCAGCGCCCTGACTGATCGCGGTAGTGCTGCAAAATTTCATTCGGTTGCTCACCGCGCGATCGACGGTGCTGGAAGTCGGCACAAAGGGCCACCACTCGCGACTCCAGCGGAATAGCATCCCCCGCCAACCCCGAAGGCTGCCCGGAGCCGTCCCAATGCTCCGTTAAATGGTTCAAGATGTGGGCGATCGGGCGCAAGCGCGGCATCACTCGCAACACCTGCACCGCACTGAGATCGCAGCAATCGGCAGATGGGTCAGCCAGCCCTTCGCGCCAAACGGCGGGCCAACGGCCCAAGCGATGGAGCGCGGCGGCCAACCGCATCCGTTTGAGTTGGGCTGCTGGCAAATCCAGCAATTGCCCGATCGCCTCCGTCAGCGCCGCCACTTCCGCCGCCGATCCGGAATTTTGCCCATCGGACAGCTCCAGCAGTTCCGCTAACCGCAAAAATGCCTGCAATTCGTTGGAAACCAGGTTTTGATCCAGAGGGGCCCCCACTTCAAACCCCAATTGCCCCGGTTGCAATGCCGGGTGGCGATGTTGATGGGTGGATTGCAAGTAGTTCACCACCTGCTGGGTAATGGTCAACCAGTCTTCTCCTGGGGCCGTGGCCTGCTCTTGGGCCACCGCTGCCAATTGCCGTTGAAGCTGTTCTGCCAGGGCTGGTTGATAGCGAGCCACCCGTTCCACCAGCAAGGCCGCACCGCGATCGACCCACTGGGGCACAAAAGTCCACAAGCCATAGAACTTACGCTCTAAGTCCGATTGGGGCAGCCCTTCGGGGCCATAGTCCGCCGCCGTCAATTCCTGACAAAGCACCATGGCACAGTAGGACGGCGACACGATGGTTAAGTGCCATTCTTGGGCAACCGGATCCGTGGGACTGAGGGGCACAATCGCCACGTTCGATCGCTGGCTGGTGGGATGTTCCGCAAATCCCGCATCCGGCGCAGCTAGAATCACAATCTGGCGCGATCGATCCGCCAACTGCCCGTAACGATCGGCCTCTTGCAAATACCATTTACCCAGTTGAAATGCCGCCAGCACCACCGGCCGGCCCTGGGACTGGGCGATCGCATCTTCCAAGGCATGACACAGGGCCACGAGCGTGTTTTTGTAATAAACCCCCAAGTGGAGCGTTGCCCCGTCCACCCGGGCCAAATCCGTTAATTGCTTCAGAATCGATTCAGGTAACACAAGCGATTAACTACAAGCGAGGGATGAGGGCGATCAAAATTGGGGCGATCGTGCAATGGCGGCATTACCAGCCCAACAGTCCTTCATTCTCGCCTATTTCCAGGCCCCGGCTTGCAGCCAACCGCAAAGAAGCACCATCACCCCATTGTCATCTTGGCCTCATCATCATCAGAATTTCCCCCCAACGGCAGCGATCTCCGCACCCGATCACTCGCCAGACTTTCGCAACTTTTTTAAAGTTTTGATGAAGATGGTAGCCAAAAACTTGTCGAATCCCCTTCTCCTAGGGAATAATCAGGACAGCAACTCAGGCGAGAGAACACGGATGCTGACGCTCTCTTGAGTTTGTTCTCGTTCTTGCCTCTGTCCCGGGTGATTGACGGATAGCTCTAAGGTTCATCCGCAGCCCTAGATCAGCTTTACCTGAAACCTTAATAGTTAAGGCAGGTCAACGTCGAAAGCCGCCAAGCAATGCTTGATGAGTTACGGGGGGTAACTCACTAGCCGGTGGCTCAACAGAAGCCTAGTTTTGCCAAGATTTCGATAAAAAAATCGGAATCGCGAGGGGGGAAGGCGACTCCGAATTCGTCTACGTCTTTTGGGAGGAAAACTTGAGGGCTACTTGAACGTGGCCCTTTGGCTTTCGCTCTGATTGGATATTAGCATCTCACGCAGCAAAAGTTTAGTCTTCTTGTAGAATTTTTACCAATTCTGGGTGGGATACGGACTAAGAAGCCTCCCAATCGTCAAAATTGAGGCTCTTCACCCTGGAAACATTGAGGCTCTTCACCCTGGAAACCAGAACCGCCATCCAGGGGCTGCGAGCCGGTTTGGTTATCCACGGGAAAGCATTGAAACATGATCCTGGGCGTAAATCGGGGATGACGCAAGGGAGTGATGAGACACCCCCATCCCCAGGTCTCCAGGATAGTTGGTTGGTGATTGGCGAGTGCCTCAAGCTACTTTTCAGGCATCCCCTAAGCCATCCCTTAAGCTCAGCGTTGGCGATTCAGCTTAGGGGGCTGGTGAACCTTGGGGCGTGGAAACTGAGGTGGTGCTCAAGACTTTTTGAGTTTGTAGATCCAACTCTGCCACATTCAGCACTTGGTCACGGGTATAAAACACCGAAAGGCGCTGATCTTTCACACCCGATGCGCCGTGAAACTGATCTACATTCTCAATCAACAATGCAAAGCGCTCACCGTTGGCATCGGAAATTGCCAGGGTTTTGCGATCCTTTTCGGTCAGGCGGCGATCCTGATTGCTGTCGGTTGTAATGACCAGATAAACAAACCCAACTGGTGTTGTGCTCGGAGGATCCGTGGGCTTTGCGGGAGCGGCTAAAAGTTTTTCATCCACCCAAATCAGTCCCCGATCGGGTGGTTTGAGCCAATAGGTTTGACGTGTCAGCTCGTTAAAAAAGAGATAGTTCTGTAGGGAATCTGCCTCTTTGGAATAGGAAGAGCTGCCGAAGCCACGGCTTTGTTCATAATCCTGGGTTAGGTGCAGTGGTGCGCGTAAGGTGTTGGTTCCCTCGATTCGTGCAAAGTTTCCCAATCGGGTTCGGGTTTCAATCGATTGGGTTTGGTCAATGTTCATCACCTGCGAAGCTGAGTGCGATCGCGAGTTGTGCAGCAGCATTGAGATCAGCGCCAATCCCATTAAGCCCAAAGAGAGTAGACCACCCAACAGGATCAGAACTGCATTCACACGCCAGATTTGGACAAAAACTTGTCGAAGTTTCATAGACAACAGGCGCAATAGTTAGAATTAGTTGATTGAATTGATTGAATTGGCATTGAGTTAGCGTCGAGTTACCATTCACGCCAGTCAGCCAACTCAGCCGATCGAGCGCTAGGCATGAAGCCATTTCAGAAAGCCGGTTCCAATTCTCAATTAAAATTCTATCGATCATTGAAACCCTGGTGATTCAAGTATCGGCCACTTTTCGGCGTGACTGATCGTCATTGCATGATCAATTATTGATTTTTGATGAATCATCGATAATTTTCAGATCTCAGGCTGTTTTCTCTAGTTCATTAGAAATTAATTAGATTAATTAGACTTAAGTAATCGACAATTAACTAAGATTAAATTCAAAGCAATCTATTTCAATTTAGAACTTCTTCTTACTGATCAGTTTTCCAGAAAATAGCAATAAAAAAATCCCCCAACGGAGGATTCTGTCATAACAGATCAGTCCAGGTTTTAGGGCATTCATGCAATCTTAGAGGTCACATGGTGCTTAGTCATAAAACAGCCAAATGATGGAAAACACGATGCTCAGAAGCCAGCTTCAGCAACTGACTCATTGGCTTTCAAGTTGCCTCAAGCCATACACCTGAATTTCGCCCATGAGCATGACTGGGGAGTGAGACAGCATTGCCATGATGAAGCTCGATCGATCCCAACGAGGCAGTTGCTCCGGGCCATCTCAAATCGTCACCACAATTCAAACAATCAGAGGTCAAGACTTGCTAAATCGGCGCTAAATTAACCTTCAGCCAACCCTAAACCAACGCTGAACCAGTAATGAAAAGATTTGATCGATTGAGATCATCTTTGTCTCTGGATTGATCAAATATTGTTGGTTTATTGTTGGTCAGTTCTGCTAGTTAGGTTGTCTAATTTAGCCGCGCCTTTAGCCGCGCCTTTAGCCACGACGTTCATCACCACGACGCGGGGGGTCTTGATTGCTAACCGCGCGGGCCACAACCAAGAGGGCTTGGGATGAGTCTTGATCATGAGCAGAGGTTGCCTGAGCGACCAACGGGGCAGCATTTTGGATCACGCCTGCCGCTGTGATGGTCACAACCCCAGTGGCGATCGCTGCACCTACGCGGGCAAACAGGGACGGCTTGGTAGGGGAAATGTGCATTTGAGTCATACAACCTCGTGCAATATTGAGAGTCTCTAGTCCTTCTTTCGGTTGACCTTTCGCATTTCGGGAAAACTGCAACCGATCGCTCTAAAACTGACAATAGAAGGCCTCAAAACCAGCACGAGGATTGGTATTTTCACTTTCGCGACTGAACTTCAGACTTTGATTGATCCGGATCAGTTCATAAATTGACCTTGAGCACAGTAATGTTGCTCTCTCAAGGGTTTGGAACGTTTCAGCCACGCCAGAAGGGATGGTGCTAAGCGGGGCAATTTAGAAACTGGCACGAATACTTCGCGAAATTTTTAAAAATCTTCAGCTTTAACAAGAGGTCGTATTATGAGATGGCAATTCCATCGAGACTCCAAGCCCGATCGCCCCGAACAGGCTGACACTGGCGCGTAAACGTTTTTCATCACCAGACGCTCTGGCACTGTTGAGGGTGAAAGCGTGCAAACGACAGCGTTAAATCACTAATCGACTTGGGATCGACTCGTTTGGGTATCTAACTCGCTTCATTTAGACAGCCAGCCAGTGCATTCACCCGGGCTGTCGCTTTCCGAGACTCAGGAGGCTTTTCGTGAAATCGTTGTTTTCTCGCGCTTCAGCCGCAACCCTGGCCGCCGTAAGCGCGGTGCTGGGATCGATGGTCTGTTTCCCTTCGATCGTGCAGGCCCTGAGCACCGATGAAATTGTGCGGCGCTTGGATGTGGTGCCGTTGTTTTCCGTCACCCAAGAAAATGGCCAGCCCATTTTGGTGTTCCCCAAGCAACAGAACCAACCGACCGCCGAACCCAAACCGGCTGATGGCGCAATTTTGCACTTTGTGGATCCGGAGGATGTGCGGGCCTTTGCGAATCGCGTTCAAAGCGAAGCACCGCCTGAATCCCGCAAAGTTAGCTTGGCTCTGTTGACGCTGGGCCAGTTCTATCGGATGTGGACTGAGGCTCAAAATAAGCCAGAAATGCCCGACTTGGTGGTCACCCCCAGCAAGGAAGATGTGGAAGCGGCGATCGCGATTTTGAAGCAACAGGGCCAGTCCGTTGAGCAATTTGCGGGGATTCCGTTGTTTTATGCGGTAGATCCCCAAGCGGAGGATGCGCCTCTGACGCTGCGGGCGGACAATCGCGAAGTGGTGCCATTTTTCTTCAGCAAGCGAGACTTGCAAGCGATGCTGGATGATTACAAACAGCGTCAACCGGACATCATCAACCGGGCCCAACTGCGGGTCTTTACGCTGGATGGACTGATTGAGGAGCTGAAAAAGGCCACGGATCCTAACTCGTTGGTGGGCAGTGTGCGCTTGATTCCGTCCTCTTCGGCAGCGGCGTTTTATATGCGGGCCATGCGATCGAACCAACCCGGCCAGCCCAATGGTCAGGGTGCTGGGCAGTCGGGTGCTCGCCCTGCCACTCCGGCTCCCGCGAGCGGGGCTGCTGGGTTGGGAGGGCAACCGGCTAATCGCTAATCGCACCCGTTAAATGGTGTGCAAAACCGACCGGGGCAATTAGTGCACTGGTCGGTTTTGGTTTTGGAAAGCGGGTTAGCTCCTAGACTGGTTTGGGAATCGCCTTGGGCATGGAACCGGGCGCATGAACGGTTTGATCAACAGGATGGAATGGACGATGGTGAGTTTGGGATTGCGAGAGCGTTGGCAGTCAGTGAGATCGAACTGGCGGCACCTGGCTGGAGGCTGGGCGATCGGCTCCCTGGCTTGGTTGGCCGCGATCGGCCCCTTGGCAGCGCTGCCCCCGGAGGAAATTGCCCGCAAATTAGAAGCCGTGCCGGTTTTCGCCCTCACCGATGCCCAAGGTACGCCCGCCCTGATTGATGTGGGAAATGCCGATGGCCAGCGCACAACGGTGGCTCGGATGTTTTTGAACCCACAAGATGCCCAAGAGTGGCTGAAGCGACTGCAAGCAGGAGCCGTGAGTTCATCCAGTGAATTACGGGTCAATGCCATTCCCCTGTCGGCAATCTATGAGCTGTTGCAGAAGCCATCCACCGAATATCAATTGCAACTAATCCCTGATTTGGAAGAGGTGAAATTAGCCCGGGAACTGTTGGCATTAAATCAACAACCGCCGGAAAAATTGCAGGGAATTCCACTATTTTTGGTCACCGCAAGCGATGGGTCAGCCCCTACCTATGTCACGGTCGATCGGGATGGAACGGAAGAAATTCGCTTCTATATGGATCGGGCCCAAGCAGAAGTGGTAGCCAAAACCTTTGCAGAGCAAAATCCCGAGCTAGCCGCCACTGTTCAAATTCAGGTGGTGGATTTTGATGAGTTTCTTTCGGTTCTTTCGGAACGGGAAGACGAGTGGCTATCGCGGGTGCGAATTATCCCGTCCCAAAATGCCCAGGCGTTTTTTGAAGCCATGGGCAACTAGGCTGTTTTTGAAACCCAAACCAAGCTTGAACCGTTGATTACCCCCAAAACAAAGCCCCCACTCACGAACTGAGCAGGGGCTTTGCGATCGGGCAATGAAGGCACGAAGGAACCTAGGCAGCGGATCCTAGAAGTTCATTTCGGCGGCTTGCACCTTCTCCACCTGTTTCTTCTTCAGCACCAACAGGATTTGGGTGATCATCACTGCCACAAACAGGGCCAGCAGACCCAGGACACGGTTGGGATCTTGCAACACGATTTCCGTGTCGGTTTGGCCAAAGCCGCCCACGTTCGGATCGTTGGTGATCGCTTGACCAGCCGCTACCACATCACCTTCCTTGACGATCGGTTGCGGGCCAGCAGGAATAGCATCTTCCGCCGTCGAGCCATCTTCCTTGATGATGGTCACGAGGTAGCCACCATCATCGGTCTTGCCGATCGCGCCGATCGTGCCAGCGGCCGAAGCGTTGAAGACCGTGTTGTTGCTCTTGTCGCCCGTGGGGTAAACCTGGCCGCGGCCACGGTTGCCACCCACATGCACCGCGTACTTACCGAACTTGATCGCCTTGTCCTCAGCGGGGTTGGGCGACAGCACGGGAAACACGATTTCTTGGTATTGATCGCCGGGCAGCGGGCCCACGATCACCACGTTATCTTGACCTTCCGCGTAGGACTGGTAGAACAGGCCTTCGGTCTTTTCCTTCAGTTCTTCAGGAATCCGGTCTTCGGGCGCAATTTTGAAGCCCTCGGGCAGCATTAACACCGCACCCACGTTCAGGGGGCCAGGTTCACCCGTGCCGGTCACCTGTTGCACGCTGGTGTCGTAGGGAATCTTCACCACCGCTTCAAACACCGTATCCGGCAGTACCGATTGGGGCACTTCCACGAGCGTTTCTTTCTTGGCCAGGTGGCAGTTGGCGCAAACGATCCGACCCGTGGCTTCCCGGGGGGTTGCCGGAGCCACTTGTTGGGCCCAGAACGGATAGGCCATGGCAGCCTGGGGAGCTACGAAGTCGCCACCGATCAACAGGGCGATCGCGGCGATCGCGGCGATCGCACCGCGAGTCAAAACCTTGAAAGCAGTCTTCATGAGTTGTCTAAAAAGTACGGTCAGCCGCGATATTGATGAGCAATTGTAGAAATTACGACCACCAGGGTTCTTCGCCGGTGCGGAAGTCGGTTTCCGGCCAGGGGCTGAGGCTAACGTTGTCGTCATCAACCGACACGTGAGCCAAGGCGAGGGACAGGGGCGCGGGGCCGCGGACAACCTTACCTTCGTTGTTGTACTGGGAACCGTGGCAAGGGCAAATAAATTTATTGGCGCTGGCGTTCCAGGGCACCACGCAGCCCAGGTGAGTGCAAACGGCATTCAGACCGTAATCGGCGATCGCCTCTTTGCTGTTGACGACCAGATAGGTGGGGTCGCCCTTGAGGCCTTGTACCAACACCCGATCGCCCACGTTGTGCTCGGCCAGGAACGAGCTGAGTTTAACGCTGTTGCCCAGAGCATCCTTAGCCGCTACGCCGCCACCAGTACCACCGGTCGAAGGGGGAATGAAGTAGCGCACAACGGGGTACAGCGCGCCCAGGGCGATACCCGTTGCCGAGCCAAAGGTCAGAAAATTCATGAACTGGCGGCGACCCATGCTGGGTACGTCCGCAGGGCTGGAAGCTTGAGCCATAATGCCTACTCGCGTGCCTTCTCTTGGGGGTTCTATAACGAATCTTAAAGATTGTATGACTGCAAGGGTGGGGTTTGAACGGGTCAAACAAAGCCACCGCAATTGCTAGGGTATTATTGCATCTCTCGGGCCAGGTGATCGCGTTGCTGAGGGGCGATCGGGCGGTCGTAACAGATCCGTATAAAACTTCATATTGCGTTACAAACAATAATCATCCATCTCCCTCAAAAAGGCGCTTAGGGCCTGTTGTCAATTAGCCAAAAACCCTGATTCCACCGCTGCGGGATCGTTGGCAGCAAGGGGCTTGAGCATCTTGTTACGACGACTGGGGCACGGAAGATCAACCGTTTCAGCCTCGGATCGAGAAGTATCGAGAAATGACGACACCCCCTAAACCCCTTATCTTCTTAGGGCCGGTTGCAAACTGACCCGAACCCCGCCACACCCTTTATCACCATCACTCGATCGCGCCATGACTGGTCAGGACTTACACCAATGGATTGTGGACAAGTGGGGCTTTTCCTACGATGTGCAAGTCCGCAAAATCAAAGACAAAATTTTTGTACAGGTGATGTGGCGCTACCTGGAACAGGTGTCGTTTCCGATGACGGAAGCGGAATACTTTGAGCACCTGTCCACGGTGGCCACCTACATCCAAGGCTGGGGCGCGGCGGAGCAGGTGCGATCGTTTATTGAAACCACCAAAAACCGGCCCCGGCAGGGCAAGGCCGTGAGCATCCCGATCGACCTGGGCGATCGCGCCTCCGAGTGGCTACTGGACTTGTCCTAAACCCAGACCCGAAACGCCCGAACGGGGGCGCAAGTTGCACCTCCATTCGGGTTTGTGGGCCTCAGTTTGGAGTTTGGCGATCGCCTGAAGTCGATGAGGCTGGAACGTTCCAGAACACCGCCTAGAACGCCGCTGCGCCCGCTGCGGCCACCGCGTGATCCTGTTCGCCGGAACCGCCGCTGACCCCGATCGCCCCCACCACTTGCCCATCACGATAGAGCGGAATTCCACCGGCAAAAATCATGATCCGGCCGCCATTCGACGCATGAATCCCGAAGAATTGACCGCCAGACTGGGAATGCTCCGCCAAATCCTTCGTGGCGATGTCAAACGCCCGTGATGTGTAGGCCTTATTGATCGAAATATCAATACTGCCAATCCAAGCGCCATCCATTCGCACGTGGGATACCAGATTGCCACCTCCATCGGCCACGGCAATGTTCATGGGTTGCCCCAGTTCGATCGCTTTTTGTTCCGCCGCCGCAATTACTCGCCGCGCATCCGCTAGCATCACCATATTCGGTCAGCCTTCGTTTTTGGGTAGATGTTTGATGGACGTTGTAAATGATCGACATTAAGCAACGGCGATCGCCTTTGGCCCAATGGCTGGTTCGATCGCCCTGTTGCGTCCTAGCCCACGATATCTAATGATCTCCATAATCTACATGGATTTACTGGATATACCCTAGGGCTTGGTCGCCACCAACACGCCCATCAAGCCGCCCACTAGGGGATAGTGCCGCACCGATCGAAAGCCGATCGCCTGGGCCCGCTGCACCTGCTCGCGCCCCACGGGGAACCGCTGCAAACTGGGCAGGATGTATTCGTATTCAGCCGTTGCGCCAAATTGCTGGGCGACGGGAACTACCAGCCGATCGAGATAGAGTTGCTGAAATTGCTGGGCGATCGCGCTGTCGGGCCGATGGAAATCCAAAGCCGCCAGGGTCGCGCCGGGTTTCAGAACGCGATATAGCTCACGCAGGGCTTGGTCAAAGTCGGTCACATTCCGCAAGCCATAGCCCACCGTGGCACAGTCAAATTCCTGATCGGCAAAGGGCAAATTCAGTGCGTCCGCTTCCACCCAGGCGATCGGGGCCAACGGCCGAAATCCCTGGGGGCGCTCCCGAGCGCGATCAAGCATTTGTGCCGAAAAGTCCGCCCCCACCACCTGACCGCCGGGGCCCACCGCCGCCGCCAACCGCAGGGCCAAATCACCGCTGCCGCAACAGAGATCCAACGCGCGATCGCCCGGTTTTGCGCCGCTCCATTTCACGGTCATCTGTTTCCAAACCCGATGCAGCCCCAAACTCAACCAATCGTTGAGATCGTCATAAACGGGCGCAATTCGGTTAAAGATGCCTTGGACGCGATCGGCGGAAGCAGTCATAGGAACCCGAAAAATCTGAAAACTATGGTTGTCTTGAATCGTTTTAAAAAAAGGGAAGTCAACCCCCAATTCCCGTAGGGGCGCACATCGGTGCGCCCTCGATCAATTAAGCCACTCAGCGATCAATGTCGCCGATTGATGGTGTTGGAATCGGTTGGTCGATCAATACCGCAATTACTGAGGGCGCAAGCGTTGCGCCCCTACCAGATTAGGTTGCTTAATCGACAAAGGCCGATCGCGCCTGTTGGGTTTGTTCATAGCAGATCTGGAGCGCGGCCCAATCCTGTTGATCGATCGCCTCGATGATCTGATCCAGTTGGTCACGATAGCGCTGGAGCGATCGCAGTAATTCTGGCCGGTTGAATTGGGCCATCATCACCCCTAATTCCGGATTGCCACCGCCCACCCGGCTGGTGTCCCGAAATCCCGAACTAGCCAAGGATTGAGCCAGCGCCAGAGTTTCGGGATCCGGTTCGGCCCCGCAGGCCGCAATCAGGCTGGCGCTAATCGCCACGGGCAAGTGGGAAATCCAAGCCACGGCGCGATCGTGCTGTTCCGGGGTGCAACGGTACAGAGTCGATCGCAAATCCTGGGCGATCGCCGTGACCCGGGCGATCGCCTCGGTGGGGGTGCGATCGGTGGGCGTAATCGCAAAGGGGCGACCCACAAACAAGTCCGGCAGGGCTGCTTCAATGCCACTGTCCGCCGTGCCCGCCATCGGATGGGCCCCGACAAAGTTGGGCCACAGGGGTTCGATCGCCTGGACGATCGCCTGTTTCACCGACCCCACATCGGTTAGCACCGTGCGGGGGCTGAGGCGGGGAATCAGTTGGCGCACCGTCGGTTCGATCGCCCCGATCGGCGTACACAACACCACCAAATCGGCTTCAGCCAGCAGCGACAAGTCACAGCCAGCCCGATCGGCAATGCCCAGCTCGATCGCCCGGGCCGCCGTTTCCGGTCGCCGCGCCACCCCAAAGATTTGGTGACCACAGGGGCGCAATGCCAACCCCAGCGAGCCACCAATCAACCCCAAGCCAACCACACCAACCTTCATAGCTCCCCAGTCCCAGAACAATAGGGCAAAACAATGGGGCACGGCACGGCCGCACCCCAACCCCACAGCAGTCTTGATGATTCGGATGATCCGATGGTTGGCCCCTAGGACACCACGAAGGCGATCGCCATCACCCCGAGCACCAATCCCAGACCCAGAGCGCCCAAAACAAAGTAGTTCCGCTTTTCCGTTGAAGAGGGCGTGTCAGCGGTATACATCTTCGGTTCTTTGGCGAAATTATTCAGGCGACCGCCATCTTCCGTGGTGTAAGGCATTTGTTACAGTCCTTTGCAATTGTTAGCAACACAGCATTAACTCGCCACTGTAACAAACATCGACCGGCCCCGGTCAAGAGTCATCCCTAGCTGCTGGTCACCAAACCGGTCAGGGGCGAGCTGGCGCTAGCCAATCCCTTCACCGGAATTCGCCCGGCCAGGTAGCCCAACCGACCGGCCGCCGTACCCAGGGCCATGGCGCGGGCCATGGCGGCGGGGTTTTGGGCCTGGGCGATCGCGGTGTTAATCAACACGGCCGAAGCCCCCAACTCCATCGCTTGGGTGGCTTCGCTGGGCGTGCCGATCCCCGCATCCACCACCACGGGAACCTTGGCGTTTTCCACAATGATTTGGATATTGGCGGCGTTTTTCAGACCCTGGCCCGACCCGATCGGGGAACCCAAGGGCATCACGGTGGCGCAGCCCGCCTCTTCCAAATGCTTGGCCAAGAGCGGGTCGGCATTGATGTAGGGCAATACGGCAAAGCCTTCTTTGACCAACTGCTCGGCGGCCCGCAAGGTTTCGATCGGGTCGGGCAGCAGGTATTTCAAATCGGGGATCACTTCCAGCTTCACGAAGTTGTTGTCCTCTTGGCCCAGCAGCTTGGCCATCTCGCGCCCCAGCCGCGCCACCCGAATCGCCTCATCGGCCGTCTGACAGCCGGCCGTGTTGGGCAGCATCCAAATTTTTGACCAGTCGATCGCCTCGGCCAAGCCTTCATGGCCCGGGGCTTGGGTTTGCACCCGGCGCACGGCCACGGTCACAATTTCGCAGTCACTCGCGGCAATGCAGGCTTGCATTTGCTCGATGCTGCGATATTTACCCGTGCCGGTCATCAAGCGCGATCGAAAGGTGCGACCGGCGATTGTCAGGGGCAAGTCAGACACCAAATCAGTGGGGATCCAATCTTGGGCCGCAAGCGTCGGTGCATTGGAAATCTGCGTCATGGGAAATCCTGGCTGGAAATAAGCTGAGAGGGCGAACCCTTATTGTCTAACCAGTCGGACGCTCCAGGGGGTGGGATTTTGCGATCGGCTGGGGGCAGTCCCCGAGATCGTTGCGATCGCCCTGCGCCATCTCTTCGAGTCCTGTGGGCGCTGAAGTTGAACGAAAACCAGAGTACGATCGAATCAAGCGGGATTGGTTTTGCTGGATTCTTAACTTCAGCGAACCATCGGCCAATGATGCGCAGATTTTGGATGCTGCTTGATCCAAAAATTGCCCTTCAATTGCCCTTCAATGGTTGTCTTTGGAGTTTAAATTATCTTTGCTTTGGTCTTGTTTGCCTTGATCTGGACTGATTGGATTTTGACTGATTGTTGCTGTTTTCTTGTCGCGTCCTATGGCCGGAACTGAATCCTCGATCGCCCCACCCACTAGCACGCTCAACGCTCCGATCTTGCTCGTGGAAAGTGATGATTCGATCCTCGATCGGGCCATGACGGATCTCAAAAACGCCGGGTATGCCGTCGCCGCAGCCAAGGATGCCCAAGCCGGTCTGACCTATGCGCGAGACTTGCCCGTCTCCCTGATTGTGGTTGATCGACTGTTGGTTCCCGGCGAATCGGGGCTGTGGCTATGCAATCAACTGCGCGAGCTGGGGAACGTGGCCCCCGTGTTGTTGATCATGGCCCGCGATGAAGTGGAAGACCGGGCCGCTTGCCTGGAAGCCGGGGCCGATGACTATTTGCTCAAGCCCTACCGCAGTGAAAAATTACTGGAATTGGTGCGGCTTTATCTACGCCCCACGGAAACGGGTACACCCCTGTTGCACTTTGCCGATTTGGCCTTGGATCTCGATCGCCGCACAGCCATCCGCAACGGCCACACGATCGCCCTAACCATGAAGGAATTTGAGCTATTGCGCTACCTCATGGAAAATCCGCGCGAAGTGCTCACCCGCGAGCAAATTCTCGAAAACGTTTGGGGCTACGACTTCATGGGCGAATCAAACATCATCGAAGTCTATGTGCGCTATTTGCGTCTAAAGCTCGAAGACGAAAGCCAAAAGCGCCTGATCCAAACTGTGCGCGGCGTGGGCTATGTGCTCCGAGAAACCTAGGCGATCGCCCCTCAGTCTCAGCCCCTCAAAACAATAGACCTCTTGCACAAATTAACCCCTTCTGATCAAGATGGGCTAATTAACGATCATTTCGTAGGTTGGCTTGAGGTACGAAACCCAACAGCAGCAAGGCTTGCAGTGATCGAGTTGGGTTTCGCAAAGCTCAACCCAACCTACGGAACAACCCAGTGTTTGAGTGTTTTTCAGTCAATCAGGGATCTGGGAGCGGGATTTGGGATGAGGTTCTTGATTGATGCAAGAGGTCTAAAGACAAGGGGCTGAAGCCCCTTACCCTCGCGATTTTGCAACACCAGAATCAAGGGTTGAAGACCCTCATTTTGAATCCTGGTTTTTGATTCTGGAGTTAGAGCCTAGTGCTCAATTTTCACGGACAGAATCTTGTCATTGGCACGAATTGCATTCACCACATCCATGTCCTCCGTGCGACCAAACACCGTATGCACACCGTCCAAATGCGATTGGGGCGAATGGCAAATGAAGAATTGGCTGCCACCCGTGTCGCGACCGGCATGGGCCATCGACAGGCTCCCCGCCATGTGCTTGTTCGAATTAATTTCGCACTTGATCGTATAACCCGGGCCGCCGCGACCATCACCATTGGGACAGCCACCTTGGATCACAAAATTGGGGATTACGCGGTGGAAGGTCAGACCATCGTAAAAGCCCTTTTCCGACAAATCCACGAAGTTTTTCACTGTGTTGGGAGCATCATTATCGAACAGCTCGATATGAATCGTGCCCTTGGCGGTTTCCATAATGGCGCGCGTCATGCGGTTGCCCCTTGTGTAGTCAGTTGAGATTGTTAGGTTGAATCTCTGGTGATGCAATGCTGAAAATGGGCAATCCAACGAGGTAGCCCACAGTCCGCCACTGTCGCCAAAGAATGCTGTCTGAGTTTACCGCTGCCGGGGAATTTCGATCCCCACACAAGGATTAATCTCTGCTTAATTCACCGTTATTTGACCGTTGATTAAACCTATGCATTCATGCCCGATCGCCCCGGGAATTAATGCTGCATTCACCCAGCTCGTTTAGGCATGAGTTTGGGATTTTTCCGAGGCCGCAGCGGTCGATCGCACCCAAGTTAACAGCTCCTGAGGATGCTGAAACAGCATATCCGGCTGGCTGTTGCGCAACGCTCGTTCAGAATTAAACCCCCAAGCCACGGAAAGGCTGACCACGCCCGATCGGCGGGCCGCTTCCACATCCCTTGTTTCGTCGCCCACGTAGGCAACGGCTTCGCGCTGAAGGCCGGCCTGCCGCCGCACCCGCGAGATGGCGCGATCCTTGCTGAACAGGCGCAAACTGGCATCAATCCAGGTGAAATAGTGCCGCCAGCCCATCAGGGTGAGGAAGCGATCGACGGTCGATCGCTGGTTGGAAGTCACAATCCCCAGCCGGTAGCCCGCCGATCGCAGTTCTCGCAACACGTCCTCAATGCCCTGAATGGGCTGGAGGCGATGCAAATCGGCCTGGAGTTCCCGTTTCAGACAATAGATCAGCCAAGGGCGCTGCCAAGGGGGCACATTGCTGTTTTGCAGCACCATGCGGGAATCGCAATCCCGCAGTCGGGCAATTCGTTCCGGGGTCAGGCGAGGATAGCCAAAGCGTCCCGAGAGGCGATCGAGAATTTCAACCACCGCCTGAAAGGAGTCTGCCAACGTGCCATCAAAGTCGAACAAAATTAACCGCAAGTGCTGAGGGTCAACCAATGCAGCACTGGTGGGCAAAGACTGCGGCCCGCCGGCCGCCGCCGTAGACGCAAGCACGTGATGGGCGTTCAAGGATGAGGCTCAGAATCCAGTTGGGGATCGATGGAAGGATCAATGGGGCGATCGGGAGGGAGATCAACCGATCGGGGCGGGGACAACGACGAAGCTTGCAACGAAACATCCGAGTCTGATTTCAGACTAGCACGGGCATTTCGTCGCCACATCGCAGGCTTAATGCGTCGTAAAGCGGATCCTCGAAAGGCTTGATCCCAAACCTCATCACTGAGTTGAGCAAGCTGATCCAAGCGCGGAGCCACCACCCCCGATCGAGGTCGAAAGTCTTCAATATCCGTCGGCTGGGCAAATCGTTGATTCCAGGGGCAGACATCCTGACAAATGTCGCAGCCCGCAACCCAACCCTGAAGGTTCTCGGCAATTTCCGAAGGCAGGGTCTCCGCACGGTTCTCGATCGTGTGGTAGGCAATGCAGCGGTTAGCATCCACCACAAACGGCTCGGGAATCGCCCCCGTGGGGCAAGCCTCCAGACAACGGGTACAAGTGCCGCAATGGCTGGTATGCGGGCGATCGGGCAATAATTCCAGCGTGGTGAACAGCTCCCCCAAAAACACCCAGGAACCATACTGGCGCGTAATTAAATTGCCATTTTTGCCAATCCACCCCAAACCCGCCTCCTGGGCCCAGGCCTTGTCCTGCACCGGGCTGCTGTCCACGGCCCAGCGGCTCTGTGCTCGGGGATCCAACGTCACTAACCACTGAGCCAGGGCCTTCAGGCGGGTTTCCAAAACTCGGTGGTAATCCCGTCCCCAAGCATAGCGGGCAATCTTGCCAAATTGGGGCTGGTCAAGTTGGGGCTGAGCTTGGGCAGGCTCGATCGCTGACTCAGCTTGGGAAAAGGATAGGTTCGAGGGCCGCTGTTCGAGGGGCCGTTGTTCAAGGGGCCGCTGTTCAGGGCTGTAGTAATTCAGGGCAACGCAAATGACCGATCGCGCCTCGGGCATAAATTCTCGCGCATCAAATCGCTTGGGAGCCGCCATCCATTTCATTTCGGCGGCAAACCCGCGATCGAGCCAGCGTTGGAGGGCTGATACGGCCGATGGTAAGGGTGGGTACTCTGAGCTTATAGCTGCTATTCCCACCTGATGAAACCCCAGGGCGAGAGCTTTCGTTTTCACTTGGTATGTGTTTCGGCGAGCGATCGCCACTGGGGAAGACCCGCCCACAGCAGGGTCATACTCCAATGCGGTTGTGTCCATCGCGATTGGCTCACAAGACACGGCAGAGTAGTTGAGAGCCGGTCATGAACGATTGGTGCAAAAGACTGCGAGGGATCGTCATGGAGGGCGGTGCGGTTACTGCAAACGAGATGTGTTTGGTTACTCGGGTTGAGGATGCTAAAGCGGATCAGCGCCCCAGCGTCCTTAGACTTGAACTAGCCAAGCACCTCGTTTAGTCATCTTCGAGGATCCGTTCCAGTTGCCACAGGATTTGGTTGCCTTCACGTCGCACGCGAGTCACAATCCAGTTCCGCCAGACCCAGTTTTCACCCCGACTGGTCACGGCACTGGCGTTAACGTCCATCAAATCAGCCAATTCCGAGCTGGCAATCAGATATCCTCGATCGGCGACCTCATCCGCAATGCGTAGGGTTTCGATCAAGTTACGCAATTGGCCTACACGCACATCGCGCAGATCGGCATCCGTTGGCGCGATCGCCAGTTGATCCAAAACAGGTTCAGACATGGTTTCAGGTATAGCTGCTATCGAGACTGTAGTTGTGTCTGAAGCATCGAGATGAGATTTACTCGCAGGCTCCGATTCCGAAAACTCCGAGCGATCAAAAATCTCTAGCTTCAATTGATCTAATTTAGGCGATCGGCCGGCCGCAAAAACGCGGGCAATTTCATCACATCGCTCATTTCCCGCCTCGCCCGAGTGGCCGCGCACGTATTCCCAACGCACAGCGGGGTTGTTCAAAGCATCCAGACGCTCCCAAAGATCTCGGTTGAGCACCGGTTGTCCGCTGGCAGTTTTCCAGCCTTTTCGTCGCCAATTTCGCACCCATTCTGTAATTCCTTTAATAACGTACTGACTATCCGTTAGCAAAGTGATTGATTCGCCTTGACCGTATTGATGCCAGAATTGCAGCGCTTCAATGGCAGCTTGCATTTCCATCCGATTATTAGTTGTGTTGGAAGTGCCTCCACCCAGTTCATGGCAAGAGCTGTTTGAAAATCGCACTAAAACGCCCCAACCGCCGGGCCCTGGATTACCGGAACAAGCCCCGTCAGTATAGATACGCGAAATCTGATGTGAGTTGATTGACGATGGGGGCATGGAGGCGATGGAAGAGGATGTCATTGTTAGTGGTGGGGCCGTTGGCAATCAATTGTTATATTTTTATGACTTTGTTGGCTAGAAATTCTAATGGTTTTGGTTTTTCTAAATATCCCTACTAGACCTTGCTGAGCCTAAAGCGCTCAATCTAGTCGCATTCTTGATTGGGTGTTGATAGATCTCGGTCGATCGAGAAGCAGCAGGGGGATTCTAGAATATACGTTTTCAAAATGCACGTTTTGCCAATGCACATTCTGCCAAAAGCCTTTTGATCACCCGATCAGCCTTTAGCTCTCAATCTATTCAAGATTTAGCGACAAGTGGGGAGACAATTGCTCACACCCAGTTCAACAGCCGCGACGTTTAGCATCAACAGACCACTTAGTCTTTCACTCAGTTGCCGCTCATTCTTGGCTGTTAGGCTGTGATCAACCGCTGACCCCGTTACCTGCTCAGGGCTATTACCCTACCCGTATTTTAGTCGTTGAAGAGACAACGGGGATCGAAAGATAATACCCAAGATTGAATGATCTGTGAGAATAGTTTTTGGTCTTGCAGCGATGCCAGGAGGCGGACTTGAACCGCCGACACGAGGATTTTCAGTCCTCTGCTCTACCGGCTGAGCTATCCCGGCTAGGGTTTTTAGGCGCTGCTGTTTTCAGCGCCTAAATAAATTAGCAAACTTGATCAGGATTGGCAAGGGATTCGCTAATTTTTTTGGAAGAACCAGCTTTCTAACGCCTATTGGATCGGCTGCAGGCGGGTGACCTTGAGCTTGAAGGGGCCGCCAACGGCTTTGCCAAAGGTTTGAACCCGCACAACATACTCGCCTGTGTTCTGAATGCTGGTGAAAATCAGGGAGTTTGTGCCGCTGTCGGGGCCGTCGTCATTCTCGGCAATGCTGGAACCGTCATCAGCAATGAGCATCAGAACGGTGTCGAAGCTGTCGGAGCTGGCGGTGATTTCAACCCGATCGCCTGCCGTGAGCGAGATTTTATAGTCCCGGGCAAATCCTCCTTGGCCGGTGGGGATGTCCTTGGTGGATAGGGTGTCGTTCAACTCGCTGCTGCTGGAAATCGTGCCCGGTTGATAGGTCGGGCTGGTTTGGGCGATCGCCCCGCCACTGCCGGCCATGACCAGGGCGATCGCGCCCATCACTCCCACTACGCCACGCCGCCGTAAAAAAGACCAAAAAAGCATGAAATCACCGTCCCAAGGGCATCGCTCCGATTATAGCCAGTCCAATTGAGAATCCCAGTTCCGGGCTAAACCCGATCGCCCTGAATCCCCGGATTAAACTGAGCGATCGCCCGACTCCGAAACTCTGGCTAGTTCGATTACGTCACCGATCTAACGGCGGCCAGTCCCCAGTTCCGGAAAATCAGCCCAAACAGTTCCAGTGATTTCTGAACGGCCAAAAACCTTGGAGAGGTTACCAAAACCTTGCCCAAACGTTCCCGGTTCGGAACCCTTGGCGGTTGAATTTTTGATTGGCTGAAAACCCAGGGTCTGGACTTGCCTGATATTTTGGTTTTGAAGCAACCCAACCGATTTTGCGAATATGGCTCCTGCGGCTCGTTTAAATGGTTCCGCCACCGTAATCATGCTGGTGAACGGTCAGTCCGTCGAAATGGCGATCGATGGGGCCAATGCTCCCGTCACAGCCGGTAATTTTGTGGACTTGGTGGAGCGGGGATTTTATGACGGCATTTCGTTTCACCGCGTGGTGCGATCGCCCGATCCCTTTGTGGTGCAAGCGGGAGATCCGGCGAGCAAAGATCCCAACGTGCCGCTCAGCAGCTTGGGAACGGGCGGGTTCATTGACCCAGACACCAACCAAGCCCGCAGCATTCCCCTTGAAATCAAAGTTCAGGGCGCAGCGGAACCGATCTATAGCCAAACCACCACTCAGCCGGTGGCCTTGCCCCACAAGCAAGGAACCCTGGCCATGGCCAGGGCCCAATCGCCCGATTCCGGCTCGTCGCAGTTCTACATTGCCCTGAAGGAATTGCCGTTTTTGGATGGTAATTACGCCACCTTTGGCCAGGTGACCCAAGGGTTTTCGGCAGTGGATGCGATCCAAGCGGGCGATCGCATCACGGCGGCCAAAGTGGTGGATGGAGTTTTGCCGGGGCGGACTTCAGTGGTGCTGACGGATGCGACCCGCTTGAATACTGCGCACAATTTTCTGAACCGGGCTGACCTGCCCCGCCAATTCACCTTCCTCACAGAAGCGGCAGAGACCGTGACCCTGACGGCGGCCCAAAGCCAAACTACCCCCAGCGGCGTGCGGGGGTTGGGGGGCGATGACGTAATCACCGGCTCCAGTGCGGCGGATATTGTCTGGGGTGATGCGGGCAATGATTCGCTCTTCGGTGGCGACGGAGATGATTATCTGCGCGGCATTGATGGTAATGACTTGATCAACGGTGACGGGGGCAACGACTTCCTCAACGGTAATCAGGGCAACGATACGGTCAATGGCGGTGCGGGTGATGATTTTGTGCGCGGCGGCCAAGGCGATGATGTGCTGCTGGGAGGCGATGGCAATGATGTCCTTTGCGGTGACTTTGGGGCTGATACCTTGACCGGCGGCGTGGGGGCCGATACGTTCCTGCTGCGCACTGATACGGCGATCGGGATTCGGGCGGCGGCGGATTTGGTGGTGGATTTCAGTGCGGCTCAGGGCGATCGAGTCGGCATTGTCGGTTCCGTGAGCTTGGAGCAACTGACGCTGCAAAGTCAGGGAGGCTCCACGGTGCTGCAATTGCCCACGGGTCAGACCTTGGCCACCATCACCGGAGCCACTCCCGATTTGGTGCGATCGGCTCTTGTGGTCGTCAGCGCCAGTGATGCGGTCATGCGCCTATAGGTTTCCTCCGGCTCAAAAAACGCCATCTAGCTCAGGCTTGGGGTCAGCATTTTCAAGCACATCTGGCGAATCGCAAAGCGTGTAGCATTGCCCTAGCCCGGCCTCGCAGTCGATTTTCAGGCGGTTTTAGGTGTTGTTTCTCGGCTTGATTCTGCACAGTAGAGATGCAACCCCAACTGAGCTATAACTAGCTATTAATCAGTCACTAATCAGTCACGAGTGACTGATGCTTGGGCGATCGCCACGACAGGCCAAGCCCAATCGTGACATTCACCCTCATATTCGATCGGGAGGACAGGAACGTGGGTTGGCGAGTCCGGGCCATTCGAGGAGCAACTACCGCAACCGAAAACACCATTGAAGCCATTCGGGAGGCGGTTCATGAGCTACTCGACGCTTTGGAAACCCACAATCGTCTGGAGATGGATGAGGTGGTGAGTGTCACCTTTTCGGTGACCCGTGACCTGGATGCCGTGTTTCCCGCCAAGATTGCCCGCGAGCGACCCAACTGGCAAAACGTGCCCCTGATGGATGTGCAGCAAATGCATGTGGATGGCAGTTTGCCCCAATGCATTCGACTGCTCGTGCATTTCAACACCCCTGACCCGATCGCCCGGATTCATCATCCCTACCTCCGAGGAGCCAAGCACCTACGCCCCGATTGGGTTTCAGCCCAAGAAGTGCGCCAAAAGGAACTGATCGTTAACTCCTAATTCTTTCAGGAGTTAAGCTAGCGGCAGTTTTGAGACTGAGATCTGTGACTGCTGAGCGTGCTTCTATTCCCGATCAGTTAACCTTCCCGGCCAAGCTGGCCTATGGGGCCGGCGACGCAGGCCCCGCCATCACCGCCAACCTGCTTGTCTTTTTGCAGTTGGCATTTTTAACCGATGTGGCCGGGTTGCCCGCCGGGTTAGCTGGCTCGGTGCTGATGGTGAGCAAAATTGGCGATGCCATCAACGACCCGATCATCGGCGTAATGAGCGATCGCACCCGCTCCCGTTGGGGTCGTCGATATTCCTGGATGCTCTGGGGAGCGATTCCCTTCGGCATTTTCTTTTTCTTGCAGTGGCTTGTGCCGCCGGGCAATACCTGGCTGCTCTATGGCTACTACGTGGTCTTGGGGCTGCTGTTCAATATTGCCTATACGGCGGTGAACTTACCCTACACAGCCCTCACCGCTGAGCTAACGGATGATTATGACGAACGCACCAGCCTCAACAGCTTCCGGTTTGCCTTCTCGATCGGGGGCAGTCTCCTCTCGCTGATTTTGGGCAAGGTCGTTGCCGATCAAATTCCCGACCCCGTTTGGCAATACGTTTGGTTAGCAGCCATTTGCACCCTGTTTTCTGTGTTGCCCATTCTCTGGTGCGTCGTGGGCACATTTCGGTATGGCATGGCCGCCGAGCGCCGCTGCGCCGAACGCAACGAAACCGCCCCCAGCTTGGGCCTGAAACAACAACTGGCGATCGTCTTTCAAAATCGCCCCTTCCTCTACGTCATTGGGATCTATCTCTGTTCCTGGCTGGCTGTTCAACTCACCGCCTCCATCCTGCCCTACTTCGTTGTGAGCTACATGGGGCTACAGCAGGCAGATTTCTTCATGGTCGCGATCGGGGTGCAGCTCACCGCCTTTGCCATGTTGTTTGTGTGGAGTAACCTCAGCCGCCGTTGGGGCAAACGGGGGGTCTATTTCGCGGGCATGAGTCTTTGGATCATTGCCCAAGCAGGTTTGTTGTTGCTGCAACCGGGGCAAACTGGCTTGCTGTACCTGTTGGCCGTGATGGCTGGCGTTGGGGTCTCCACGGCTTATCTAGTCCCTTGGTCGATGCTACCGGATGTGATTGAGCTGGATGAGCTAACCACTGGGCAACGTCGGGAAGGTGTGTTCTATGCCTTCATGGTCTTCTTGCAAAAGTTGGGGTTGGCTCTGGCGCTTTGGCTGGTGGGGATTGCGCTGGAAGTGGCTGGTTATGTGCCCACAGCCGCCGGAGGCACGCCGGCCAACCAACCGGCCTCAGCCCTGTTGGCAATTCGGCTGGCGATCGGCCCCTTGCCCACGGCAGCCCTGATTGGCGGCTTGATTTTGGCGTATTTCTACCCCATTACCCGCGACATCCACGCGGAAATTTTGCTGAAGCTGGCAGAGCGCAAACGTGCCCATCAACAGGCCAGTCAGGACTAGGGAAGTGCTAGGCAAGGATCCATCCCCCGGGGCGATCGCCCCTGTTCCTCGGCCTTGCGAACCCGGTTCAAAAAAATTCAAAAAAATTCAGAAAACCCCTTGACCCTTCTCGGAAGTTGTTGTTACTATACTCAAGCCTTCGGGCAATGGGGCGTCGCCAAGCGGTAAGGCAGCGGGTTTTGGTCCCGCCATTCCTAGGTTCGAATCCTAGCGCCCCAGTTAGAAAATTAGTTAAAGAAAGCTTGTTGACTGCGCTTCAGCCAGGCAAGTCAATAGAAAAGAAAAAATAAAAAAGCAAACTATAAAATCAAGAGTAATCAAGATCAAAAATAGTGTCTTGGTAATTCATGCCCTTGGTCATTTATGCGGGCCTACACCCAGACGTAAACTTAGAAACCCACTTAGGAATTGAGATATCAATCACTGAGGCGCGATCGAGACCCGATCGAGGCATGATTGAGAAATCAATTTGGCAACCGAGTTTAGAAACTGAGTTTAGAAACCGAATTGAGAAACCGAATCGGAAACTTAATTGGCAAGGCCCCCGGCGAACTCCAGCACGGGAAAAAGCAAGTCATCGGTGGTCAATTTTGCACAATCCATCAACCCTACTGACGAGGACAACTGAGGTGGCAACCTGGCAATGTATCAAAGGCTGTGGAGCCTGCTGTCATCTCGATCCGAACGAACGCCCCGACCTGGAAAGCTATTTAGAACCCGAGGATTTATTGCTCTATCTGAGCATGGTGGGGCCCGATGGTTGGTGCATGAATTATGACCAATTGAACCGAGAATGCACGATCTATGACGATCGCCCCTGGTTCTGTCGGGTGCAAGTCGAAACCTTTCAGCGGATGTTTGAGATTGAGCCAGCGGAGTTGAACGACTTTGCGATCGAGTGCTGCCGTGATCAAATCAGCGGAGTCTATGGCGATCTGAGTTTGGAAATGCATCGGTTCGATCGCGCCGTGGGCCTCAGCACCAACGCCCCAGCAACCCCCGAGCCATTGGATCCGTCGAGATTGGATCCGTCTGGATTCGATCAATATCAATAGGCATTTGACCAGCAGAATTCAACCAGCAGAATTCAACCAACGGAATTAAGCCAACGGAATTAAGCCAGCCGAACACTCAATGCCACAAACCAGGCAACAACCAACGCAACAACCAACGCAACAACCAACGCAACAAAATGCAATGCAACAAAATGCGCAATGAGTGAGATCCCAATCGCGCAGAGGGCTGCATTCGGATTAAATTGAGGATTGGTTCTTTCAGTTTCCTGAGTTCCATGTCTGACCCTAACGCTTTACCCGACTGGATTCGCCAAATCGTGCAGGATCAACCCCTCAGCAACGAGCAGGCGACTTGTTTGCACTGGATTGGCGATGCTTACCAACTGCTGATGCAGCTCAATAGCTTTAGCTTGAGTGAGTATTCTGAGCAGGTTCAGCATCTCGATCGGGTAGCGGAAATGGCTCGGGCTGGGAGTCGGCTGGCTCAACATGCGCCGGAAGTGGTGGAAGCCTTGGTTCAACAACAACCGGTGGGCCGCTCGTCCTGATGTTCACCCCCGAGCAATTGGCGCTGGCGGTGGTGGCGATCGCCCTGGGAGTTTCCGTCGGAAGCTTCTTGAATGTGGTGGTTTATCGCCTCCCCGCTGGCCTGTCGCTGCTGCACCCGCCCTCCCGTTGCCCCAAATGTTTGCACCGGCTGGCCCCCCACGACAATGTGCCGGTTTTGGGCTGGCTGTGGTTGCGGGGCCGTTGTCGCTATTGCGCAGCCCCGATCGCTCCGCGCTATCCCTTGGTGGAGGCGACCACCGGGCTATTGTTTGCCACGATCGCCCTGCGAATTAGCGCCGCCGAACCGGAGTTAGTGTTCAGTCCTTGGGGCTTGAGCATGATTTTGGGGGGATGGATCTTCGTGAGCTGGCTGTTGGCCCTGGCGCTCATTGATTGGGACACCCTCACCCTGCCCAACTCGCTCACCCAATCGGGCCTGTTGTTGGGATTGGGATTCAGAACCGCTTTCGGAGCGATTGACGCGGGCCAGGGCAGCGGCGCGGCGGCCGGACTACTGGATGCCCTGTTGGCCATGGCGCTTGGTCTGTGGCTGTTTCAAGCGATCGCCACCCTGGGCAGCTTGATTTGGGGACGCACGGCCATGGGGGCCGGAGATGTGAAGCTGGCGGCCATGCTGGGGGTTTGGTTGGGCTGGAAATTGCTGTTGCTGGCGAGTTTTTTGGCCTGCGCAATCGGGGCAGTAGCCGGTTTGGGCGCAATTGGCCTGGGTTGGCTACGGCGCGATCGGGTCTTGCCCTTCGGCCCATTTTTGGCTCTGGGCAGCCTAATCGCCATGCTGTGGGGCCCAGAAATCATCACAGCCTACTGGCAATTTTGGGTGCACTAGGCCTGACTCATGGCCTGGCCGCCACCTCCTCCACTGACGATGGCCAATAGTTTCCCCAAGCTAAATTCAGTAACGTTCCTTGCATCTCACAGAGGCATTGCACCAGCCGCTGGGCAGTCCGCACCATTAGCGGACTCGTTTTTAAAAAAGCAGCCACCTGAACCGCCTGGGCCGATCGCTGCAAGGTGGGTGAAATGGCCGTCGCAGTGGTGATGAACGATCGCTCCTGCCATTGATCCAAATCCTCGCGAACCGCTTGCCAGTAAAGGACTTGGAATTGCACAAAATCAAAATCGCACTCCCGCAGCACCCGCTCAATACGGGCATAGCGATGCAGACACCAGTTGCGCAAAATCACCCAGGATGGGTGTAAATCCCGCGCCAAAACCAGCTTGAACGCCCGTCGGCGTAACTGCGGCAAATAATCATCCACCCAAAAAACCATCATGTCGTGATAGTCCGGCGTGCCGATGCACGATCGATCCAAAACCGCCGCCCGATCAACCCCAAACCGATCCAACACCTCCTGGGGAAAGTAGCAGATCCCTTGGCGCGCATCCTCATCGATGTCGCGCAGGTTGTTATAGAACTGATCGACTGCTCCAAAGTGATAGGCCGCCTCCCACTGGGACGGACTCAAAAACGGCAGAATCTGGAAAAAGGAACCCGCCAACGTCTCCAGCATCGTTTCATAATCAGCCAACGTTTCAATCCGTAGATTGTCCGTGTGGTAGGTCAAGATTGCATCCAGATACCGATCCCACGACTGCACAGATAAGCGATCGCTCAGACTTGCCTCCGCGTGAAACCAGCGCTGTTGCATTGTCATCAGCAAACTGGCATCTTCTGTGACCACGGCCGCCGGGCCATGACTCAGCAAACGCTTCCAAGAGCGATAGAACGCGAGAAAACTAGGCTGCTCCGTAGATGTGTGATTTTCTTTACAGACAAGTTCTGCCTCCGCCAATCGATCGACCTTACGAATCCAACCAATCCGTTCAATCCATTCCCGTTGCACATCTGACTCGAGTCCTAAGACCCAAGCAGCGTTATCTTCATCCTTAAGAGAATCATCAGCAATCGCGCAGTATTGCGACGATTCGACCAGCTTGGCCACAGCCGATCCGTTCATGATGCACCCGTGAAATCCCTGACGCACTCTATTAGAACTTTAGCCCCTTGTTCTGGTAGATGAACAAATACCACCAATTTCTAAGGAAGTCTTAGCCGTCAGGGGCGATCGCCCTTTGTTTTAGCAAGAAATGGTCAGACTTTATTGCTGTGTGACACCCCCTAATCTCAGGAATTGAGAACATCAGCCAAATCTAGCCAGGATTGAAATTTAAAGCGCTTGTTTTCAGGCATGAAATTCTTTTTTCAGGCCATGAATTAGTGATTATTCTCAATCTTTAAAACACTTGTATTTTCTACTACATCAATTCAGGGAGAAATCTCTTAAGGTATCCCGTCGCCCAATTGGTTGTCTCCGCAAATTCTCGGAGCAAGTGCCCCCAAGTGTCAGCCTTTGGTATGCGCAACCCGGGCGGCAACACGGAAGCCCCTAAAAAAAAGGCACAGGTCAACGGGGCGCAAGTTCAGAACAACTGCCACCGTTAACTGACCCGATCGCCGATCGAGTGCGCGCTGGCTGATGACTCGACTCAATCAAGGGACTATCATGCTGAATCAAGGTTGTCTTGAGAACACATTGAGGCTGCTGAGTCCGATGCCAGCCTTAGGCTGACCCAAAACCGATAAAACCGAATGAATACGATAAATACGATGAGTGATCGCGGATCGCGCCAAATACATCGCGCCAAATACAATGAGTGATCGCAAGATCGCACCGATCCCGATCCTTGCAAAATTGTGCTGATTGCACCTAATCACGGAAAGAGTCGCTGGATCATGACCCTGGACTGCACAACAGGGCGATCAGCAAATCCAAGCGCATTATGGCTAAAGGAAGAATTTTGGGTTCTGGGCCAGAGCGTGGGAAACTAGGGCAGCGATCACCCGCTGCTGGTAAGGGCGCATCTGGAAGCAGGTAAACTGCGCCGGCCGAAAGCAGCAACGCATTTTGATAGCCCTGTTGGAACGAATCCGCCGAGCCTCTGGGATGGTTTACAACACCCCCAATCGACCGTTACCAGTGCCTTTGACGCAGCCGTTTCTGGTGTCCGCAAGAGTATTGTAACGCCCCGAGGGGCGGGGAATCTACCCGGAGAGTATTGAACCCATGTCGTTGTTTGATTGGTTTGCAAATCGTCGTAAGAGCGATCCGGCTGGACATTCAGGCCAAGAGCGAGAAATCGCCGATGGTCTCTGGACGAAGTGTGAAGCCTGCGGCGTTCTCGCCTACACGAAAGACCTTCAGGCAAATCAGATGGTTTGTCTGGATTGTGGGCATCATATGCGGGTCTATAGCGATGAGCGGATCCAGCAATTAATTGACCCGGGCACTTGGGTGGCGTTGGATCGGGATGTGCGCCCGGTGGATCCTTTGGGCTTTTTCGATCGCAAGTCCTACAGCGATCGAATTGTGGAGGCCCAAACCAAGTCCGGCCTCATTGATGCGGTGCAAACGGGCTTGGGTGATTTGGAAGGCCAGCCGATCGCCCTGGGAGTGATGGACTTTCGGTTCATGGGCGGCAGCATGGGATCCGTGGTGGGCGAAAAGCTAACTCGGGCGATCGAACGGGCCACCGCTGAACGCCGGGCCATGGTGATTGTCTGCGCATCCGGGGGGGCCCGAATGCAGGAAGGAATGCTGAGTTTGATGCAGATGGCCAAAATTTCCGGGGCCCTGGAGCAGCATCGCGAGGCCGGCTGTCTCTACATCCCTGTGCTGACCCATCCCACCACGGGCGGCGTGACGGCCAGTTTCGCCATGCTCGGCGACATCATCATTGCAGAACCCAAAGCGTTGATCGGGTTTGCAGGTCGGCGGGTCATTGAACAAACCCTGCGCGAAAAGCTCCCGGATAATTTCCAAACGGCGGAATATTTGCAACAAAACGGGTTTGTGGATGCGATCGTGCCGCGAACCCAACTGAAGTCTACGTTGGCCCGCTTGGTTCGGTTGCATCACGCTTCCCGACGGGCAGTGTCCACGGCTCCCACCAATGGGGCCCGGCGGCGGGATGAGGGGATGCTGGATGGTCAACGGGATGGGTTGCATGTGGAACGTTCGATCGCCCCTGGCTCGATCGCAGCCCAGCCCTAAATCCTCGTAACCAGCTATCAGTGATTCGATTCGCTCAATTCGATTCACTCCAGCAGCCATCTTCAAGATTGCGATCCAAGATTGTGATCCAAGATTGCAACCCGAGATTGCAACCCGAGGTTGCGATATGTTTCCGAACGATGGTTTCGGAATCCAGGCTCGGCGGGGGATCATCCCGCCCCCAAAGCGAGACTAGGGCCATGGGCTGAAAGCCTTGACCCCCAACGGTTATTCAGCCCCCGATCTCAAAAAGTCATGCCCACCGATGCGGCTTGAGTTGATAACTTGCCATCTCCCGGAGCCTGAAAGGCGGGGGCTTTGCCCTCAATCCGGTAAGATTAAAATCAACTTTTGGCTACCGCATTTTTTCTCCAAAACATTTATCGTTTAGGGCTTTGCCGGCCAAAGGCAACCGTTATCATTACCCGGCGATCGCTGGGTGAGACTCGGACACTTTGAAGAGACACCGGGGCCACCCCCGCTCCCGTCACTGGGCAGTGGAGAAGGCTTTGGGGTCAAAACACCGATCAACGCAGCCGTTTTAGCTGGCTGCCTAGATCGGGAATCCCCGTTGCTTTAGCATGGGGAGGATGTGAATTGTGGTTAGAGTGCCGCAGCGGGGGCGATCGCGCGATCCGAGCGACAATCTAGCCGGCTATAACATCGGCCTGACTTTGATCGAGATCAAGAGACTCAAGTCTAGAAAGAACCATGCTGAAAAAGGTTGTTTTGCTAGTTGTAGCGGTGGCGTTTTTTGCCTTCCAACTGGCCGTTAGCCCCGTAAGCGCGGCGGAAATGAAGCCGGAACTGCGCACGGTCAAGGTCAACGAAAAGGGTGATACCGTCACCTTGACCCTGGAGCAAGTGGCTCTGGGCAAGAAACTGTTTAATGACACTTGTGCCCAGTGCCATGCGGGCGGTGTGACCAAGACCAGCCCCGATCTGGATCTGTCGCCTCCGTCCTTGGCAGGTGCCATTCCTAGCCGCGATCACATCGCTGGCCTGGTGGACTACATGAAGAATCCGACCACCTACGACGGTGAAACGGAAATTTATGAACTGCACCCCAGCACCCGCAGTTCTGACATTTTCCCAGAGATGCGGAACCTGACCGATGAGGAATTGGAAGCGATCGCTGGTCATATTCTGAGCCAGCCCAAGGTGATTGGTTCCCGTTGGGGCGCTGGTAAGACTCGTTATTCGACTTGATGGATGAGTGAATAGGGAGGGCGATCGAGCAACAGGGTAGATGATGCCCGGTAGCGATGCCCTCAGGGTTCCCTGGATGGTTGTTTGATTCAGTTGCCCCATTCAAGGCTCATAATCGATTGCTTGCCCGGTTAACCCAAGGATGGTGGCCGGGTATTTGTTTGGGATGAATTGGGTATTGGAATTAGTTGAGCATTGGACTGAATTAGGCTTTGGGATTCCTTGAGCGGTGGCCACCCCGCAATTTTGCAGGGTAGAATCGAAAGGTCTCTGGGCTAAGGTTCCATGGCCGCATGAGTTCCACTAGCTGTGCCGTTTGCCCCGCGTCATCATCATGTCTAAACGTCAGTCCGATCGATTTGCGCTGGGGATCCTGTTGGGGGCGGCAACCGGAGCCGTAGCAGGATTATTGTTAGCTCCCCGATCGGGTCGAGCCTCCCGCCAGCGTCTACAACAATCTTTGCAAAACACTTTGCAACACACCTTACAAAAAACGGTGAAGCAATCGGGCGATCGCCTGCCGGGAGCGTTGGAGGAGTTGGGGCAAGTGGTGCGCGACCAAGCGGCCATTTGGTCCGATCGCACTCGCGATCGCCTAGAAGGGGCATTCGATCGACTGCGAGACGCGATCGCCAGCGGTGTGGCCGCCAGTCAAACGGTGGATCAAGAAGATGTCAGCTTATCGGAAGAGGGCGACGCAATCCCAACCGGCTCAACCCCAACTCCGAAGCCCCGCCAGTTGGCCTATAACCGTATGGCCGCCCCCATGACCCAAACGGGCGATCGCTAACGGCGCGCATTCCGTCCTCTGAACCCATGATCGATCCGTTATTTTGGCTGGGGCTATCGTTTTTGCTCGTCAGCATTTGCTTGGCGATCGCCCTGGCCGCTGCCATTCCTGCCCTGCAAGAATTGGGGCGGGCCGCCCGCAGCGCCGAAAAGTTATTTGACACTCTCACGAGGGAATTGCCGCCCACCCTGGAAGCCATTCGCCTCACGGGTTTGGAAATTAGTGACCTGACGGATGACATGACCAATGGTGTGCAAAGCGCCGGTCAAGTGGTGCAAAAGGTGGACAGCAGCTTGGATACGGCCCGGCGGCAGGCGCGGCGAGTGGGAGCCACGGCCCGGCGGGCGGCGGCGGGTCTTCAGGCCGCTTGGCAGGTGTTGGTGAAGCCTGGTCGCGATCGCCGTCGAGATAACCGGTTGGAAGGGCGCAGTGAGCGGAATGAATTGCGGGGCGAATTGCGGGGTGACCTCAGGGACGATCGCAACGATCGGAATGATCGCAGTGAGCGAAACGATCCAAGAAATGAGGGGCTGAACCGGCGAGCGGAACGGCCGGGACTGCCGAGTGGATCCGCTTGGCAACCGCCCGATCGCTACGCGGAGGCCTACCTAGAAGACGAGCTGGATGATGATCTCGATAATGATCTCGATGATGATTTGGAGGATCTAGATTTAGAGGATCTGGATGAATTAGATCATCTGAGCCATCAAGCCAACTATGGAGATCAACAAGCGCTCCAAAATTTGCAAGATTTGCGAGGTCTGAACCATTCGGCAACCTCTGGTGAACTGGAACAGCTAGGTGATGATTCCGGTTCGGGCAGCGATCAAAATGCAGGTCATAATCGCAACACTGCAGCAAGCACGAACTCAGGCCCTGAATCTGGAGATGGAACCCTGGTTGAGCGATCAAAATGAGCCTTCGAGATGAGCCTTGATTTGCAGGACTGGCCCCTAAAACTCACTCCCTTAAAACTGACGGATTTACCCGAAACAGCTTATCTAGTCGGCGGGGTCGTGCGGGATGCCCTTTTGGGGCGGCAACGCGACGCGGTGGATTTGGATGTGGTGCTGGCAACGGGGGCGATCGAGCTAGCCCGATCGATTGCTGGGCGCTACGATGCGGGGTTTGTGGTGTTGGATCGAGAACGCCAGATTGCGCGGGTGGTTTTTGCGCAGGGAACGCTGGATGTGGCGGCCCAGGTGGGCGGTTCGATCGAGGCAGATCTGCGACGGCGAGACTTCACGGTGAATGCGATCGCCTATCAACCCCATCGTCAGGAGTGGGTTGACCCCCTCGAGGGCCGGCGAGACTTAGCCGATCGATCCCTGCGGATGGTGTCCGTGGAAAACCTGCGGGAGGATCCCCTGCGATTGCTGCGGGCCTATCGAATCAGCGCCCAATTGAACCTTCAAATGGAGCCGACCACAGCCCAGGCGATCGCCCAACAGGTACCGAATTTGCGGCTTGTGGCCGCCGAGCGGGTGCGGGCTGAGTTGGACTATTTGTTGGAAACGCCCCGGGGCGATCGGGCGCTGATGGCGGCCAGCGCAATTCAGCTTTTGCGCGATTGGCTGCCCCCTTGGCAAGGAAAGCATGGGGTAACGCTCCCGGCCCTATCCAAGGCGATCGAGCAATTACAAGGCCTTTGGCCCGATGCACCCCTCAACTGTCCCCTGCCCAATGGGCGATCGCCCTTGGCGGCGGCCCGACTGGCCTGTTTGTTGGGGTCAGATTTGATGATCGCCCAACGGGCCCTGGATCGACTCAAAACCAGCCGGGTTGATCAGCGAATCCTGCTGGCAATTCTAGGGGCCAAGGCTAGCCTACCGGCCGATCGCCGATCGCCTCTCGATCGCGCGGCTCAGTACCAATTTTGCAAGGCGGCTGGGGAAGGATTTTTGGCGGCCGTGCTCCTGGCTTTGGCGGAAGGAACGGCCCCGATCGCCCTGGCCGAGGCGATCAGCCGTTGGCAAGATGCCGCCGATCCGGTAGCCCACCCCAGCCCACCGCTCACGGGTCACGAGTTGATGACGGAATTTGGCTTGCCCCGGGGGCCGATCGTCGGTCAACTATTGGCGGCCTTGGAGCGGGCCCAGGCCATTGGGCAAATTCAGGGTTCCGAAAGCGCTCGGCAGTTTGCCCAAAGCTGGCTCCAGTCAGCCCAATCCTTCCCGACATAGCCAACCTTTGCGGGCCAACCTTTGCGGGTCGATCGCGAAAGGCAATCTCAAGGCGATCGAGATGCGCTATGCTAGGTGGGCTGAACGGGAAATGGAACATGGCAAAGCGCCGTAACCTCAAAAAAGAAAAAGCACAGCGTAACTTGGCTTACGCACGTAAATTCCGCAAGCGCTCCAACAGTGGACGGATGCACCGCTCTCGTCGCCCGTCTGCATCGGCCGAAGCGGAAACCAATGAAGAGGAAACGACCACCGACGTTCAAGACGGTGCAGCGGTCTAACCCAACCCAAGTCTCTCTTCTGTGGCCGAAGCGGCCTGTGGCTAAAAACGTTTTGGGTTTCCTTGCTCCGTCGTGGATCCAATTTTCCATTAACCTCTGGGTTGTGCCATGGATTGGGTCTAACCCACGACCGGAGTCAGAAGCACCCGATCGCGGCTTTGAGGAAGCGCAGCAGTTTTATTAACTGTTGCGCTTCTCTGCTTTTGCCATTTGTTTTGAGCATTTATTTTTGCCATTTGTTTTGAGCATTTATTTTTGCCATTTATTTTGAGCATTTATTTTGAGGATCATCTCCCTTGATCAAGGGCAACGGCCGAGTCAGGCGTTGCAGGCGTGGGAAATTAGACCTCTTTCACGAAAATCCCTTTCCTCCAGATCGGCCGATCAACGATCATTTTGTAGGTTGGGTTGAGGCATGAAGCCCAACAACAGCAAGGTTTGTAGTGATCGAGTTGGGTTTCGCAAAGCTCAACCTAACTTACCGAAGAACTAAGCATTTGAGCGTTTTGTCAGTCAATCAGTAATCTTGGAAAGGAATTTATAGTTGCTTTATCAATCAGCTCTAAAGACCTCGTTAAAAATGTTTAGAGATTTTTCAGAAAATCCTCCATTTCTTGGGTCTCGGTAACCATTCCCAAGGCTTGGAAGTGATCGATCGCCCGTTCGGCCCAATTACGCGACTCCTTGCGCAATCGCCCCGCTAAGGCGGCGCGGGCTAAATGCTTGCAGCAATAGGCACAACACCGCTGATCAACAATCACTGCCGCCAACCGGTAGCTGGCTTCCAACTCCCGCAAGGCTCGAGAATATTGCCCCTGCGCCATCCGCACCTGCCCGATCGAGGACTGAATGTAGGCCGTCCCCCGTTGCCAACCCAAAGCCTGTGCTTTTTTCAGGGCTGTCGTATAAAGTCGCAAGGCTTCGGTGGAATTCTGTGCCTGCTGGGCCACATCGCCTTCGTAGTAAAGACTCTGGCACTCCAAGCGCAACCGGTGCTCAGCGTTGAACTGGGGATGGTGAATGAGTTGCTCAACACGGTGTTTCCACCGATCGCCATGGTCGATCGATCCCTGCTCATAGGCCAAGCGCAGTTGGTTAATGGCTAAATCCGCTTGCAAATCCAGATCCAGATGATCCCGCAATTGCCAAACGGCCTCAAAGTCTGCGCAAGCCTGGCGAAGGGATTGGGAGTCGTTGCGGAGGGCATGGGTCCAACCGCGATCGAACAAAAAGCGTGCTTCCAAGGCCGAGTTCTGTTGCTGACGAGCCAGTTGGATGGCCTTCGCATCGCGGGCAATTCGCTCCGACCAATGGCCGCGAAAGTGGCTGTAGCCCCTGAGGGGTTGAAAAACCTGCCAAAATGCCTCCAAGCGTCCGGCCGCCAAACACCAATCCAAGACCTGGCTCAGGGTGTCCCAATGGCGATCGATCGCCTGGTGATCGGTTAACCACTCCAGGCGATCGCCCTGGCCATGTTGCTGCACGTAGTCGATCGCCCATTGCAACCATCGCTCACGCATCGCCATTTCTTGAGTTGGGGCCAGGCGATCAGCCCCCACCGTGGCCACATAGCGCCGAGCCAAGGACGACAGACCATAGCGCCCGTCACAATGGAGGGTCACCATGGACTGCTCAGCCAGTTTAGCCAAATGGGCCCAAGTGGCGTGGGCTTCTGGATTCACTCCGGCCACTTGGGCTAACAACGCCGGTTGCACAGGAACCGCAAACCAACTGAGGGCCAACAGGAATTGCCCCGCCAACTGCCCGCCCAAAGCCTCCAGGGTGTTGGCACAGTAAAACTGCGTCACCCAGTGATCCGGTTGTTCCAGTTGGGCAATGACCCAGGCGATCGGTTGGCCCGCCGCCAATTGCCCCAACCCCCAAGCGATCGGCCCCGGCAGGGAACCCGCCGCCGCCACCAAACGCCGATATTGCCCCAGGGACCAAGGCCAACCCGCTTCCGGAACCCGCTGCATGATCCACCGCAGGGCTGCCTCTGGTTCCAGGGGATCTAGGTGGAGCGATCGGGCGATCGGCAACCGATAGCGACAGGTGAACAACACCTTGACCGTGGCCGGCAGTTCATACAGAAACGCCAACGTGGCCTGCGGATCCGTCATTTCTTCAAAACTATCCAAAATCAACAACATGGGTTGTTGAGCCATCAAAGTCCAAGCTTGTCGCATTCGATCGGGCAACGGGCGATCGTTCCATTCACTTTCCACCCCATCAAAATCAGATATCAGGTGTCGCAAAATTTCCGATAATAACTGCTCTAGGTTTTGTTGCGATCGACATCCTGGCAGCAGCCCCATCCCCGTTAAGTAATGGGTTTTAGCGGAAGTGAACAAGACCCGCTGAAAAGGGCAGGAATTTTGTTGAACTAAGTCATGAATGCTCGCTAAAGCCAGGGCTGTCTTACCGGTTCCGCCGGCTCCTTCAATCACCAAAAATCGCTCTTCTTGATTCTGTTGCAGCCAGTGAATCAGGTGTTCCCAATCCCGATCGCGGCCCTCCAAAATCGCACTATCCTGAGCTGGCAGATAAACCTTCAAGTTTTGATACTCCGCGATCGGAGCTGAGGAGATTCGATAGGGACGTTCTGTTAACATCGCCAAAATTCGGCGACGACAAAAACGCCCTTTCCAATTTAATAACGCTTTAAGATAAGTGTAAAGCTTATTTGTGAGTTCCGTTCGGAGAGCATTAGCATTAACTTCAAGCACTTTAGCCAAGGCTTCAATGCTCATTCCTGTGAGAAATCCGCGCAAATAGAGTCGTTCAGTGCGGCTGAGTTGCGATCGCCGAGGATCCCCAGTGGCGGGAAACTCCGGACAGGGCGACCCCTGCTTTGCCCACAGCAGCCGGGCCTTGACTCGGCCCAAGTCGCGATAGAGACCTTCGAGATTCCATTCGTACCCCACCTCCTGAAACAAAGTGCTTTTGCTATCCATCGCTCGCTGGGTCAACCTCCTTCGGAAAATGCTCGATTAGCCAAAGTGCGTGGCCGGGATTCAGGTCAGTTTCATCGAATTGATCAAAGATTTTAGATTTACCTAAGATTTTAGAGTTTTACCTAAGACTTTGGCTTTAGCTCTTACAAAACGGATCGAGATATTCTGATTTTCAAGCTGATTTCGCCACCGATTCCGCGCCGATCGCATGGGGGAACCGATCGCTCAGCCCTCGTGAATTCCTGTTAGTTCAGGGGACTCGTTCAACAAATTCGTTTAACAGACAGACCTGGGGCCGATCGCCCCTGGATCTAGTCCAAAAGCCGCGAGCAATTCATCTGGGTTCTGTGCCAAAGCCCACTGTCATTGGCCGCAGCCGGATCCAAGCCAATGGGCTGCTGATGGTTTTTGGGCTAAATCAACAACAATTCCAGGTCTTGGAGCCTGCATAAAAATTTCCAAGCAAGGCGATGTTAATGCAGTTGATGTTGGGTTTAGGGCTTGAGTAATTGCGCCCTAGCTGCTTGCTCTGTGTTGCTGAATTCTTGAAACTCTGGTCGAGAATGCCCATGATCCTTCCCTCTCCGGTGTTGTCTCAGGATCGGAAAACGGCTTGGCCCCACGGAACCCTGATTCACGATCGCTACAGCATCCTGCGGGGGCTGAATGTCGCCGCCGCGCGATCGCCCCAAGTCGGTCAGGTGCAGGTGTTTGAGGTGGTGGACTTGGAAGACGACGATCGGCCCAAGGTTCTGAAACTGTTGATTCGTCAACCATCAACCCGGCTCGATCGGCTTTATCGCGAAGCGGAAGTGCTGATGCGTGGCCCCCAGCATCCCCAAATTCCCAAGGCGGCGGTGGATGGCTTCTTTTGCTGGCGACCGAGCGACAGCCGCTGGCCCTTTCAGGGGCTAGTGATGGAGGCGATCGCGGGGGAATCCCTAGAGGCTTATCTCGATCGACAGGGGGCGATCGACCCCATGGAAGCGATTCGCTGGTGGGTGCAACTCAGCAGCCTGCTTCACAACCTGCACCAAGCCGGCTGGATCCATGGGGACGTGAAGCCCGCCAATCTAATTCGGCGGCCCCAGGGAGATTTGGCCCTGGTGGATTTTGATGCGGCAATGCCGGTGGGCGAGCGGGCAGCGGCCTGTGGCTCCGCTGGCTACATTGCCCCAGAACAGCGGCAAGGGCAGCCCATTGGCCCCGCCAGCGATTGGTTTAGCCTGGGCCGCACGATCGTGCATTGGCTCACGGGGCAGCATCCCTTAGATTTGATTGCCCAAAGTGTTGACTCTGACTTTGACTGGCGCTGGGCTGTGCCGGGGTTGCCGGACTCAATCGCCGATGCGATCGACACCCTGATGGCTCCCAACCCGAGCGATCGCCGAATCATGCCAGCGGGAACCACCGCCACGTCCTTGCTTCCCTTGGCTCAGCGCCTGGCGCGGCCGCCCGTTGTCGCCACGCCCCCTAGGCAGTTCCCGGAATTCCCGAGGGCTGCCTAGGGAATCCCTGGGAATCCCAGCAACCTAGAAATTTCTAGGGGTTTCTAGGGATTTTCTAGTGTTCCTACACACCACAATCTCTCTGTTCAATTCGGCGGTGGACTGTGCTCCACAAGCCGGATTTTTTTGTGGCAAATCTTGGTGGCAAATCTTGGTTGCCAATCAACGCGGCAAATCAGCGCGGCACTAGGGGCGATCGCTCCGGTACGGAATGCCAAGGGCGCGGGACTCCATACAACGCCACCGTTCCTTGGCCGTTCCAGCGCTCCCCATTCGGCAGGGTAGCCCGCCGAAAATCCGCTTGCTCCAATTGAGCATCGTGCAAAACAGCCCGGGTGAGATTGCTGGCAAACAAAATGGCTTGGGTCAAATCTGCCCGACTCAAATCCGCGTCAATTAGCGCGGCCCGACTTAAATCAGTGCGGATCAGATTAGCTCGGCGGAGGTTAGCCCGACTCAGATCCACCTCGGACAAATCAAAATGGCTCAGATCGGCGGTGGCCAAGTTACTTTGGGGCGCAATTAGCCACAGACCAGCCCCGATCGGGTCAAAGTCCTGGGGCCAGCAGGTAGCCTCGTCCATCAATGCCCCTTGAAAACTAGCCCCTTGGAGTTGGGCGTGGCTCAGGTCGGTTCCGCGCAAATCTGCCCGATCGAGATAAGCCTCCTGCAACTGGGCCTGGGCTAAATTCCAACCCCGCAAGTCCGCTTGGCTGAGGTTGCTGGCCGCGGCTTTCAGGTGGGAACCCAGAACGATCGCCCCCTGCTGCAACCAGTCGATCGCCCCTTGGGTGCGGGCATCCACGCGGGACTGTCGCCAGTCCACCCCATCCACCCAAGTCCACCGCAAATCCGCCCCACAAAGATCCGCCCCGTTTAAGCTGGCTCCTCGCAGGTCGGCACCCCGTAAATCGGCTTCGCGCAAATCCGCCCGCCGCAGGTAAGTGCCCCGTAAATCAGCTTCGCGCAAATCCGCCCGCCGCAGGTTCACCCCCGACAGATAAGCCGAAGACCAATTGACCGCCCGAGCCACAACCTCGCGGAAGCGGGCCCCGGAAAAGTCCGCCCCGCTTAAGCGTAGTTCCGACAAATTGGCTCGATCAAAATTCCACTTGCCCTGGTGATATTGCTCAATCCACTCAGCCGCCTGACTCTGTTTCATGGAGATCACCGATCGCGCCGTGGGCTACCAACTGTTGATAGTCTTCGGCCGTTAGCCCTTCGTTATTACCCAAGACCGCACCCGTGACGATCGCCCGGTGAAAATTCACCCGACTCAAGTTGGCTCCGCTCAGGTTAGCCCCACTCAGGTTAGCCCCGCTCAGGTTGGCCAGGGCCAAGCTGGCCTTGTGCAAATCTGCTCTGGTTAAATTGACATCGCTCAAGAGGGCCCCGGACAAATCTGCCCCGGCCAAGCGTGCTTCCGTCAAATCTGCCCCGCTTAAGTCCGCATCACAAAGCTGGGAGCCGCGTAGATTCACCCGTTGCAGATTGGCCCCGCTCAGGTCACACCCCTCCAGTCGTACCCCCAGAAGTTGTCTGCCGGTTAAGTCTTGTTGGGGATTCAGTTGGGCCAGGGTCAGCAGATCAAGGAAGCTGGCTTGCGGATTGGCCCAAATGGCCGCGATCGCCCCGGCCCAGGGCCCGTCAATGGCCCCACCCGATCGCGCCAGGAGGCAATCCAACACTGCTCGCTGTTCCGGCGACAGGGGGTGACGCTCCGCCAGGTTCAACGCTTGGGTAATTTGTTCGATCACCGCATCCAAATCCACGCGCGATCGATCCGCACCCGCCTGTTCCGCAGGGGCCCCTGCATCCTGAAAAACCGTCACAATTCAATCTCCTTCAATTGCCGTTTGCACAACGGCTGCTGCACATGATCACTACCCAGTTTTTAGGGTAACCCGAAGGGAACCGGCGGCCGGCTGAATGCAAAGAGAGTTCAACATTCTCACGATCCGCATCGCGGCGGCATGAGGGTTAATCAGAAGGTTAAACAACCGTTCAGGTCGGTAACCAGGTTTGCACCACGCGCCCCGTAATTTTGTGGCCCAGCCATGGGGTGTTCTGGGCCAGGGACTGCAATTGGGCCGGCTCCACTGTCCAGGTGGCGGCGGGATCAAACCGAATCAGGGGCTGGGCCTGACCGGGGCCGATCGATTGGGGCGTTTGGCCCAACAACTCGGCGGGCCGCTGACTGAGCGATCGCCACAGTTCCAGCGCCGTCAATTCCCCGGTCATCACCAACCCTGACCAGAGCAAGGGCAAGGCCAACTCCAGCCCGATCGCCCCTTGGGGTGCTTCGGCAAAGGCGACGGTTTTTTCTTCGTAGGTGTAGGGAGCATGATCCACGGCGATCGCGTCGATCGCTCCGGTTTTGAGGGCGGCGATCAGGGCTTGGCGATCGGTGGGGTTGCCCAAGGGGGCAGGCAGATGCAGGCTGGGATCGTAGGGCAAAGGGGGGCGATCGCTACCCGGCAGAGGTCGCCGTCCGTCAATGTGGCTGGTGTCGCAGAGCAATTGCAACCATGACAGGCTGGCCGTGAGGGGCAACCCATCGGCCTTGCCTTGGGCCACGAGGGCGGCGGCTCGACCGGTGGCCAAACGCATCACATGCAGGCGGGCGGGGCGATCGCGCAGCAGCTCCAAAAGGGTGGCTAGGGCGCTGCTTTCGGCCGCCGCTGACACCCCCACCAGCCCCAACCGCAATGCCTCAATCCCTTCCAGCACAGGGCCGCGACTGGCCAAGGCCCTTTGACCCATCACCATCAACGGCAACCCCAAGGGCCCTGCATAATCCAGCAAGCGTTCCATCAAGACCCAATCCCGGATCGATCGCCCGTCGGTGAAGCCCACAATGCCAGCGGTGGCTAACTCTGCCAACTCGCTCATTTGCTCCCCTTGGGTCCCTTGGGTCAAGGCTCCCCAAAGATGCAGGCGGGGGTTTGGCTCCGGCAAGGCCGCCCAGCGATCGCGCAGGTTTTGCACCATGGCGGGCTGATCGATCGCCGGTTGCGTGTTGGGCAACAGGGCAAAGGTGGTGAATCCACCGGCCAGGGCGGCGGCGGCCAAGCTGGCGAGGGTTTCTCGGGACTCATAGCCCGGTTCGCCCGATCGGGAATAGCAATCCACCAGGCCCGGAGCCAAAATTTGCCCCGCCGCCTCAATCACTCGGGTTCCCTCCGGCAGAGCTTGGGGATCCGGGTCGATCGCCCGCACTTGCCCCTGATCCAACAGAACCGTGGCCCGGCGATCAACCTGGGCCACCGGGTCAATCAGGCGAATTTCCCGTAGCAGTTCGATCGCCATCTACAGCGCCCCAGCGGCCGTTTTGTCCAAAATGGTGCCGGATAGGTGATGGGTAATATTCATCGCCTGCAACACCGGCAAACTATCGGGCCCGTCGGGATAGCAAATTGCCGTTACCCCACCGTTCCCTTGCTTAAAGCGCCAAATGCTGTCGGGGCCAAGACCCGTGAGCTGGCAGAGCAGGGCTTTATTTACGGCATCATGGGCCACCACCAAACCGGTCAAGGGGCGATCGGCTAGCGTTGCCCCTTCACCCGCCTGAGCCAACACGGCCGCCCAGGCCTGCTCGGCGCGATCGAACACCTGTTGCAAATTCTCACCCTCCGGCATCTGCACCGTTTCCGGGTGCGTTTGCCACTGTTTCAGCAGGCCCGGATATTCCGCCTCAATTTCCGATTCGTACTTGCCTTCCCACAAACCGTGGCCAATCTCCTTGAGGGTATCGAGCAAGCCCAATTCCAGCCCCGAGTGATGCGCCAAAATTGCCTCCGCCGTGGCCTTGGGGCGAGCCATGGGGCTGCTGAAGGCAAAGTCGATCGCCACATCCTTCAGGAAATTGCCCACTTTGGCCGCTTGACCGTGACCCGTTTCATTCAAGGGCACATCAATTTGGCCCTGAAACCGCCCCTGACGGTTCCATTCCGTTTCCCCGTGGCGCACCAACAGCAACTGCGGCCCCCGATCGCCCCCACCGGGCTTGGGCACAGCGGAACCCCCCAAGGCTCCCAAATGCGCCGTTAGGTTCATCGATTCCAGTTGCACCGCATCCCCTAGGCTACCGGCAAAGTTCAGCACGCTGATTCCGCAGTTCGATTGCAGCAGGCAGTGATAGCGATCGGGGCCAATTCCCAACGCCGTGCTCAGCAAGCAACGGTTAATGCCGTTATGGCCCACCAAGGCTACCGTTTGTCCTTGATGGCGGCTCAAAATCTCTTCCCAAAAGGCCTTAGCCTGTTCCCGCAAGGACAGCACCGGGAAGTGCGTCCCACTGGCCAGCGCCATGCTGAATTCGTGGGGCCGGTGTTTCCATTGGTCATAGGCTTCAGGAAACTGAGCCTTCACGTCACTCACGGCCATCCCTTCCCAAAGGGGCAAATCCACCTCTCGCAACAGTTCGTTGGTGGTCAGGGGCGGCGCGGGTTGCAATTGCTGACAGATGGTTTCGGCCGTTTGGCGCGCACGCTGAAGGGGGCTGCAATAGAAGGCATCGATCGCCAAACCTTGCAGGGCGATCGCCACCTGGGTAGCCTGGTTACGCCCCAAGTCAGTCAGCACCGACTGATCGCAGCGCCCTTGAATGATCCGGCGGGTGTTGAAGTTACTTTGTCCGTGGCGGATGAGGATAACGCGCGTAGCCAAGGGGCTGTCTCCTAAAGTGGGGGTCAGGGGGGAGCGGGGCAACAGGACTATTGCCGGGCTGAGGGCTTGTCAGAGCGAAGGTGCGGCGGTTTGGCGATCGAACAGGGCCTTGCTTCGGGGATTGAAAGCGGGCCCATGGCAGACAACCGGCGCTCAGCCAGGATGCATTCTACCGCTCTGAGGCGAATCAACAGTTCTTCTGATCGGATCTTCTGATTGGAAATTCCCATGGAAAAACAACCGCCACCCAAGGAAGCGGTTGAAACCAAAGCACACCAGGGGCCGATCAGGCCAGAAATCGCTACACCACCAAAGCGCAATCAAGCGGCCACCTCCCACGGTGGGCCTATTGCGCTAGCACATCCGGCGCGGTAGTTTCCCCAAAGCCCGATCGCCGCTGGTGGGATGGGTTAGGGCTGGCGCTAGGCGTGGGTTGCTGGGTGGGTTGGGCCGCCGGTGGATTGGTAGCCTCAGAAGTGGGGGTCGATCGGCTCTGGGGGGTGGGGGTAGGGGTTTGGGCAGGTATGGTGCGCGGAGCGGGGGGCCCCGGCTCAGGCGATCGCGGCTCGGTCGCCTGGTTCAACGCCGTGCGCACGGCTTCGATCGGCTGGGATTCCTTGAGTCGGCCCCCTTCCCACAGCCCCGCCAACTGTTGCCCATTGGCATAGCTATAGATGCCGCGACCGTGAAAAGCATTGTTGCGAAATTCCCCTTCGTAGCGATCGCCATTGGCGGTGCGGTAATTGCCGCGGCCGTTGAACTGTCCCGCCATAAAGTCTCCTTCGTAGCGATCGCCCGCAGGCGACACATAAATCCCCCGCCCTTGCAGCTTACCGTTCACCACCTGTCCTTCATAAACCCCACCCGCCGCATAGGCATAGCGGCCGCGGCCCGTGCGCTGACCCGCCACAAAGTCTCCCTCGTAGCGATCGCCGTTGGCCGCCAAGCAGTTGCCTGGGCCCGTGAAGATGGCGGCCTTGGCTAATTCCTCGCAGGAAGCAGTGGCGGAATTGGTGGATAGGCGCACTTCTTCCGATCGCGCCGCTGGACTAATCCCGATCGTGCCAACGCAGGCACTCAGAACCATCGGAAACACAACGCCCCGACCCCATGGCCAAGGCAAGCGAGTTGAGTTGGATCGCATAAGGTCTGGATAAGTAGCTGTGGCAACCGTTCTGAGCAACCGCCCATCGGCGGCATGGCGAGCGGCATGGCTAAATCTTTTGTAACTGGCTGATCGCGATCATGACGAATTTTCTATTAAATCGTTATTTTAATCGGGCTTGTCTATTTTGTCTGCATTCAAGCAATCACTTGAATTGATTTGATTGTGAGAATTGATTTGTTTTAGAGCATTTTTACCCTAATTTTCACTCCGATTTTTGAACCATCCAAGCTTCAGCAACATCGTTGGGATCGTTACAAAAACCAGTAGGACATCTTGAGGCTGGACTCAAAATCATCTGCATCGGTTTTGTCTTGGCTCGGAGGCAATGGTTGGGAGGCAATGCTCGGAATCGCGATCGGATGTTGACCTTCTCGACCTCCAATTTCGGAAATGATGATGAAGTAATTACAAACTCCCAAAGTGGTTCGGTCTTCATCATTCAAGATTAAGTCAAGGCCAACAGCGGCTTAAAAAACGAGATCAACAGAAAATTCATCAAAAACCCCTTCAGGATGTATTCAGGACTCAAATCAAGGACTAGGGAGATCAGCTTAATAATTTGACCAATCGACTCAGTTTTGCTCATGGGGCTAAGGCATCATCGATCAAGTAGCTAATGGAATAGCTGGGAGAATAGGCGGGAATGATGATTAGGGGCAAGGTTGTGGCGATGCATGAGCGCAGATCCCAATTTGGGGGGAAACCGTTAGCTTAGGGGCGATGTTTGCGGATGGCTTCACTTCCGCGATCGCCCCTGGGATCTGAAATGCTGAAAATGCCGCCCAATTAGTCCCGAGCAGGGTACATCAGCATCGATCGAAGTAAGCAGTATGCTCGCTGGTTCATTGACCACCTCAGGGCCTGGCCCAGGCCGGGTCGGGTGATCATCCCCAGTCCGCAACACTTGAGGCGATTTCCTTGGGATCTGCGCCGTGGCTCATCCCTGTAGCCTGGGTCTGCCCACAGCCGTTTTATGCAATTCAGTATCGTCATCGCTACCTATAACCGCCGTCGGCTGCTCGATCGGGCGATCGCCTCTGCTTTGGGACAAAGCTATCCCTGTGAAGTCGTGGTGGTGGACGACTGTTCCCGGGACGATACCCCCGAATGGGTGGCTCAGTTGCAACTCAGCCTCCCGATCGAGCGACGCGCCCAACTGGTCTATTGGCGCAACAGCAGTAATCAGGGCCATTCAGCCAGTGTGAACCGAGGTGTGGAGCTGGCCAAGGGCGACTGGGTGAAGTTGCTTGATGATGATGATTATCTTGATCCCAATTGCATTGCTGAATTTGTGCGGGCAATTCGCATTCACGATCAGCGCTGTGGCAAAGGTTTACGTCCGCCCGCGGCCTTGTGCTCCTGCCAGGCTTTGCAGGTGGACTTACAGGGCAATGAAATGGGGCACACCCCTCGCACGGGGCCAGGTTTAGCCTATTTCATTCCCCAAGAGGATATTCACTACGGCATGTTGGTGGAGATGGTGCCGTTTGGTACGCCGGTGCAAGTGGCCTTTCGCCGATCGGCCTTTCTGCAAGCCCGGGGCTGGGACTCTCAGTTTGATACCAATTTTGATGATATTGATGCTTGGATTCGCATTGCTGAATATGGCGATGCCATTTTTTTAAATCAGTGCTTGGCCTATCGCACCGTCTGGGACGGAGCCTATAACCGGCAATTTTCGTTCGATCGCCGGTTTGACACCAATTGGTCCATTAAACAAAAAATTCACGGACTGGTAAACGAACGGTTTCAGCAGCAATTGCCCGAAAGCCAGGCGGTTCAGTCCTATCTGCGCCTGCATTGGGGATTGGTTGCCCTTAAGCATTACCAATGGTTCAAGGCCTTCTCGATCGCTGCTCCCAGTTTGCTATCGGCTCGGGGATGGGGCCTGATGTTGCACACTCGGCTGAATCGTATTTTCCACGCCCTCACCTGGACATATCGAGACACCCAACGCTATCTGAAACGCCGCCTTCAGGCCTGGATTCGGGCCCAATCGCCCCAATCGCTGCTGCGGGGTGGGTGGTTCAAACTGCGCTGGCAACAAATGCGTTTTCGGTTGCAGTTGGCGCGGCAACTGTGGCAGCAGGGGTTCCCCTTGGCGGCTTTGTTTGTGGTGAAAACGGTGGTGATGCGTTGGGCGATCGCCCTGTGGCTTGATCCTTTGGTGCGCTGGGCCCAACGATCGCCCCGACGACGGGCTTGGCTGCTGCGTCGTGCGGCCCGACTGTGGCGTTGGCTCGATCGGGACTTAAATTTTCTGAACCATTTAGACCATGCCCAGCGCCAAAGCAGTCCCCATCACTCCAGCACGCCCAGTCACCTCAATCGCCCTCGCCCCCTCAGCGATCGGATCAGGAATCGTATCGATCGCCTGAGTCGCCTGAATCGCCTGAATCGCTTAAGTCGCATGAGCTATTTGCCACCCAGCAATCCTGTGCTCGCTTTGCCCGCTGCTCCAGTCTCCAGCCCACCGCAACCACCCCCACCCAAACCACCCATGACCCCAAGGTTGCGCCAATGGATCGATCGACTGCGATTCGTGCAAGCTCGCCAATTGTGGCATCAGGGGCGTTGGCTGAAATCTTTGGCGCTGTCGATGCCGCTGCTGTTGTCCCCTGCCATTTGGGGGCTGATGTGGCAGCGGGGCGGGCGGGCAATGCGCCGGCCGAAGGTTCGGCGGTTTGTGCTGCTGGATTTGCCAACGGCCCCGGGCGATCGGCCTCATCCTCACCCCTAAATCAGGATGAGATCGGGGTGAAAGCAAGAGAAAACCAGAATGAAACCGGCAGAAAACCAGGACGCGATCGAGATGAATCGCCCCGAAATGGGAATGGATTCTTTGGCTACCAACCAATTAGGGACGCGGCTGTGTTGATCGCTGCCAGTGATAGCATGAGCAGGGGCCAGGGCCGGAGAACGATCGAGTGCGATCGCCCGTCCAACCCAATGTTTCTGAACCTATCGTGATTCTGACTGCGCGCAGACCGCGCGACCAACACCTATGTCGCAAAACAAAGGATTTGGCTTCGGCTTGGGCAAAATGAAGGAAATTGCTCAAGCGATCCAAAAAGCCCAGCAAGTGCAAGAAGATGCTAAAAAGCTGCAAGAAGAGCTGGAAAAAACCGAAATTGAAGGTCAAGCGGGCAACGGCTTGGTGAAGGTGGTGATGAGCGGCAACCAAGAACCCCTCCGCGTAGAAATTTCCGCAGAAGCCTTGGGCGAAGGGGCTGAAGTTTTGTCGGATCTGGTTTTTGCGGCCATGAAAAACGCCTACACCGCTTCCACAGAAACCATGCGGCAACGAATGGAAGCCCTGACCGCTAATCTTCAGCTACCGGGCATGTAGTCCCCGTGAATCGACAGATCGACCCTGAAGGTCTGTCGTCATTGCCTGGGAGCCAATGGGAGCCGTTGATTTCCCAGACTCCAACCGTCGTAACAAGGGGCTTAAGCCCCTTGCTCCCCACGATCTTGTCACGGTGGAGTCAGGGTTGCCGACAATTTGACGATCGGCCCTCAGCTCCTGATCCAGTTATTCCGGCATCTTGGCAGACCAAGAGCGTTGGCCCTCAGTCTGCGGTGAGTGAGACACATCGAATTCAGTTGCCTTCTTTGGCACCTTGCTAGACTCTGCGAAATCTGTGCCCTATGCCTGTCAAACTGCTTTTTGTCTGTTTGGGCAATATTTGCCGATCGCCCGCTGCCGAAAATTTGATGAATCATCTCATTGCACAGCGCGGCTTGCAGGGGCAAATTGAGTGTGATTCGGCGGGCACAGGAGCCTATCACGTGGGCGAGCCACCCGATCGGCGCATGAGCGCGGCGGCGGCGAATCACCCAGGCATCAAATTGCAAGGGCGGGCGCGACAATTTTCCTCCGTTGATTTTGCGGATTTTGACCTAATTTTGGCGATGGATCGGGATAACTATTGGGGCATTTTGGCGCGCGATCCCGATCGCAAATATCGCGACAAGGTGAAGATGATGTGCGATTTTTGTCGCCACCATGACCTCAAGGAAGTGCCTGATCCTTACTATGGCGGCCCCGAAGGATTTCAGCAGGTTATTGATCTGTTGCTTGATGCCTGTGAAGGACTGTTGGAAACCCTAATTCAGGAAGGCAAGGTTACACCTCCTTAGGATTAGGAAACTGCCGGGTTAACCACAGGATTAAACAACTGTTTACCAACTTCAGAATTAGATCATTCAGCATTCAACCATTTAGCATTTAGCCATCAAACTCGATCGCCCCAGGCCAATAGTCCCATAACACCAGGGCTTGGCCCTGAAACTGCGTGGGTTCTCCAAGGGTAATGAATTCGTTGGTTAATTCATGGAGTAATTCATGGGGTAATTCATGGGGTAATTTAAGGTTCAATTGAGGGTTCGATCGCTCCGTTAATCCTGTGATTGGCCGAATCACTGATCCTTCAACCCCAGCTACCGTTCCCCGAGGCGATCGCCCCACCAACGCCACATCAAACCGCCGAGCTAAATGGGCCCATTGGGGATGTTGAATTAAAAACAACTCCGCCGTTCGCAAGAGTTTAAGTTGCTTGGCGGGGGTGATGGCTAACGCGCCGTTGCGATCCCAATTTCCAGGACTGCGGGTTTTCACCTCCACAAAGGCCAATTCCTGACCCGATCGCGCCACCAAGTCCAACTCACCGGCCCGACAGCGCCATCGCCGCGCCTCGATCGTCCAGCCCTCTTGCATCAACCAAGTGGCCACCAATGCTTCACCCAATTCGCCTAACTGGGTCGCCGCTTGACGTTGATTAATTGAGCTTTGATTAACGGGGCGTTGTTGATTTTGGTGCTGATCCATAAAAATAGGCCCAAAAGCTATAGGCCCAAAAACTATAGGCCCAAAAATTAACGTGCTTCGCCCGTGTCCAAAATCACCCCTAGGGCGATCGCGATGCGGCGATCGAGATAGCGGTTGAGATCCGCACTCATATCCAAAACGTAGCGATCGAGCAAGGTGAATTTGCGGTTAAATTCTCCAATTTGCCGCTCTCGATTGGCTTCACAAATAATAAAGTTAGTGCGCAACAATCCAAACATTGGCCCCAGCAAGCGCCGAAGCAATGCAAGGGCAATTGAATCTTCATAGGCTATGCAAAGCAGTGAGCCATCGGGGCGATAGCAATGCCACCGTTTGCGAAATAGATCGTAGAGATAGTTCTTGCGAAATCGAGCTAAATCTCCTTTCAAATCGCGCACGGTGAAAGTGGCCGTGAACCATTCAAATTTTTTCTCTTGAATGATTTTAATCAGTGGTTCCTGTTTGCTGGCATCTCGATAGATGGTGACATGGCGCTTGGGTGAAATCAGCACAATCACCGCCAAAACTGCGATGCAAATAACGATCGTTCCCATCAAAAACACGGGCCATTGCAAGTCTTTTGGCACCACCGACAGCAAGAAAGCCAGCAGCACGATCATGACGATGGTGGTAACTAAACCGGCCAAAACCGCCAGCAAGCTACGCGCCCAATGGGTTGGCCGCTCAATGAACAGGATCGGGGCTCCGTGATCATCACAAACGTCATATTTTTCCGAGAGGGTCATCAACTTTTGTCGCAATAAAAATCGATCGCGGTTAAAGACTGAATCGACCTGAAACATGCTCAATTCTCCACAACATCACCCGATCGCCCCCGTGGCGGCGGCCCCGGTTAGCCCAGGTTTCTGGGCCAACGTTAACCGACAACCCGCCTCATCGCAGGGTCACCACCACCCCTTGGCTTTCACGGGCCGATCGATCCACGGCGCAGAGGGCATAGGTTCCGGCCCCCAAGGCGAGCGATCGCGCTCCAGCCGCCAACAGGCGATCGAGCGTCCAACTGTTGCCCTGTTGTCGGTAAAGGGCCCAACCACGCAACCCTTCGCCACCCCCAGTCCAAGCGAGTTCTCCACCATTGACCCTCACCCCCGTGGGCGGACTCGGCGGGTTGCCGGTGGCCCTCAAGACCGGCGGCAAGGCTGGTTGGGCATAGAGTTCCTGGCGCAGTTGGTCGGCAAATCCTTGGCGGTTTTCCGCGATCGGCTCAATGTTATAGAACGCATTTCCCAAGGCCCGCTGGGCTGCCAGCTCCCGCGTGAGGGTAATTTGCTGCTCAAATTCGGCCACTGACCAAGCACTGCTGCTGCCCAATTTGTCCAAGTTGTTACCGGGGTAAACATGGGCCCCGTTGGCAATTTGCACCCACCAGTTCAGCAGGGTGCGGTAACTTTGGGCCGTTTGATCAATCCGCCAATAGAGTTGAGGCGCAACGTAATCTAACCAGCCGGCCTTGAGCCACCATTTGGGATCGGCAAACAGGCGATCGTACTGATCCAGTCCCACAATGCCCGCCGGTTCTCCGGGGCGATAGATGCCAAAGGGGCTGATGCCGAATTTGACCCAAGGTTTGACCGATCGAATCTGTTCCGACAACCGCTTCACCAGCTTGTTTACGTTGTCGCGCCGCCAATCGGCCAAGGTTTTGCCACCCCCCCAAGACCAGTAGGTTTGGCGATCGGGAAATTCTTGCCCCTCCACGGGATAGGGATAGAAATAGTCATCCAGGTGAATGCCGTCGATGTCGTAGCGCCGCACCACATCCAACACCACGTCCACGGCTCGGTTTTGCACCTCGGGCAGGCCCGGATCCATCCAGCGCTGCGTGCCGTAGGTGTAAACGGCGTTGGGGTAAACGGCTTCCACGTGGTTCCCGGTGCCGATCGGGGCGTTGAGGGAGGTGCGGGCCCGGTAGGGATTGAACCAAGCGTGGAGTTCCAAGTTGCGTTGGCGGCATTGCTCGATCGCGAAGGCCAGCGGGTCATAGTAAGGATTGGGTGCGCGGCCTTGGGTTCCCGTTAACCAGCGGCTCCAAGGCTCAATGCTGGAGTCGTAAAGCGCGTCTCCTTCCGGGCGAATTTGCAGGAAGATGGCGTTTAAACGGGCCGCCGCCGCTCGATCGAGCAGAGTCACCAATTCCGCCTGCTGTTGGGCGCTGGACAGGCCCGCCTTGGACGGCCAATTCACATTCCACACGCTGGCAATCCAAGCGGCTCGCAATTCCCGTCGATGGGACAGATTCACCAACTGGGGCGGCGGCTCCCCGGGTTCCACCAAGTAGGGCGAGTTGATCGCAGGGAAATCCCGATCGGCTACCAGGGCTTGATAGAGCATGGTGGCCACTTCCGCCCGGCTGCTGGCTTGGCTGGGGCGCAGTTGCCGCAAGTTGGGAAAATTCGCCACCAAGCGACGGTGCAAGGCTCGCTGCACCGGTTGTCGGGCATAGGTTGCGATCGCTCCGGTATCATCAAAAAAACGGCTCAGATCCAAGGTTTCGCCGCCGGTTAAGCCCAACCCATTCACCAAGGCCACCAACACATCGGCCCGCACGATCGTGGCATCGGGGCGAAAGGAACCGTCCGGGTAGCCACTGAGCAAACCCCGTTCCCAAGCCTGTTGAATCGCAGCTCGGGCCCAATGGTTAGCGGCCACATCCCGAAAGCTGCGGGGCGATCGCATGGGGGGCCGATCAACCGATCGCACCAGCAAGGCCGCGAATTGGGCCCGAGTTAAGGGGCGATCCGGTTGGAAGGATCCATCGGGAAATCCACTAATCAACCCTCGATCGGACAGGGCCGCGATGAAGGCTTGGGCCCAGTGGTTGGTGATGTCTGCAAACGTCGCCATTGTCCTCAAATCCCTTGCTGCGCTGCGATCGCTTCTCGCACCCTAGCATGGCCTTGAACTTTCGCCCCATGGCCCGATCCCCTTTTGGGCCCCGGCCAAGGGAAGGCTGATTAGGATCAAAAATCACTGCGATTGCAAGATTCAATCGGGCGATCGCCCCCAGATTCCCAAAGAAGTCCAAACACTCAGCGCCGCGATCGCCAATCGCCCGTACAATGTTGCGTGGACGCTCAACCCCGCGTCACAACTCCGGGCGCTGTTTGTGTTCGGCAATTTGCGTTGGGCAATTGAATTTGCGCTGGGCAATTGGTTGTGACCGCTGCCGGTTGAAGCGGTTCCATAGCTTGCAACTCTTGCAACCCATTGTTTTCATTTAGCTAGGCTTTTCACAGGAGAGCGCCCCATGGCCCAAGCGGTAGGCTCGATCGAAACCAAAGGCTTCCCCGCCGTCTTGGCCGCAGCCGATGCAATGGTTAAGGCCGGGCGCGTCACCCTCGTTGGCTATATCCGCGTGGGCAGCGCTCGCTTCACCGTTAATGTGCGCGGCGAAGTGGCTGAAGTTAAACAATCCGTTGAAGCGGGCATCGCGGCGGCCGAAAACGTCTTCGGCGGCGTGGTGGAATCGTGGGTGATCATCCCGCGTCCCCACGAGAATGTGGTGGCGGTGCTGCCCATTGAATACAACGACAAGGTGGAACAGTATCGCGTGGCGGTGGAAGGCCCGCGCCTGCTCACCTCGCGCTAGGGCTGATTGCTAAAGGCCCCATTGGTCACTGGCCGCCCTTCCTCGGGCGGCTTTTGTTTAGGCATCGAGCCTTTGGATGGGCCTAGGTCTCAGTACCATTCCTAATCCCAACGATCGAGGTCGTCTGACCAACGCTGTAACAGGGCCATGGCTCGATCGCGCTGGGTTTCAAAGGTGGCCGCCAGCCAGATCATTCCCGTGCCCAACGCCAGCCCCACCAACCATTTCAGGAACGACCACCGGGCATTCAGCTCCACAAAATTGGCCAGGGTCGCGGCTCCCAGCAACAGGGATCCCATCAGCAGGTAGGCGCGCACTTGCCAAAAAATGCCGGCCCCGATCGCCCCGAGGGCCAACACCAAACTCACCCAATCGGTGCTGTGCTGTGCGAAGGCCGCCCAAGCGATGATTCCCGTGCCGGCCAATCGCAGGCCATGGCGCAGAGGTCGGCCTGTAGCCCCCTGCCAAGCGGGATCAATTTCCGCCGCCAAAATTAAGCTGCTGCCCAAGGGCCCCACATAGAGCAGGGCTTCCATGGAACCGGCCAGCCACAGACTCCGCCAAATTGACCAGGTGGCAAACAGCAGCCCCAGGTAATACAACCGGCGACGACGCAATAGGGCCGCCAACGCACCATAACTGGCGGCCACCACCATCAGCGCGGGCGGGGCGATCGACCCGGCCAGCAAGAGGCTCATGCTGGCGGGCAACCAAAGGGCAACCCGTTCCCAGGCGTTTTTTGGGGAGCGGGTTTGGCCCAAAACCGCCAGCCCGATCGCGCCGAAGGCCGCCAGGACAGGCCAATGGGGGTCAAAGGCGGCCCAGCCAGGCAACCAAGCGCGGCCCCAACTGATCCAGGCGATCGTTTGCAAAGCCGCCAGATCCACCCACAGGCCCGAGGTGCGCCACCCCTGAACCCAGGGATAGGCCACCAACAATCCCAAGGCTGCCCAGGCCAAGGGGCCGTGGGTGGGGCCCGCCGTCAGCCACAGCAAGCCCGAAAACCCAGTACCCACCAGCCAGTGGCCATGGGCTGCCCAGGCCAGCGTGCGGCCATTGAGGGCAAAGAGCGATCGCCCCCATCGATCGCGCCCGAGGTCATAAAACCAAGCCAGGAATCCTGCCACGACGGCAAACAACACCAGGGCATCCGTTGTGGTTCCGGCGGGCAACCAATGGCCCGTCCAAAAGAAGGCCAATTCACCCCAACCCCAGGAGGCGATCGCCAGGGAACTGTAACTCAGCCAGCGTTGATGGGGCGATCGGGCGGCCACCCGCAAACCAATGAGCGCCACCCCCACCATTAGCAAGCCCGTCCAACCATCCCAATAGTTCGATCGCCACAACAGGGTTAACAGGCCATAGCCCAAGGGCAACCACCGACGGCTGGGAAACTGTCGCCCCAACCGCTCTGTCGCAAACAGGCAGATAAACCCCAGCCCAAGCGTCACCACCGCATAGTGGCTGAGGGAGCCGTTCAGTTGGCGAAGGGTTTCCGCCGCCGCCAGTTCCAAGGCCGCGGCTCCCGCCCAGAGCAACCCCGGAATGGCGGCGGGCCGACCGGCCCGCCGACTGGTGAGCAACCGAAACCCGATCGCCCCCAACAGCAGCCCAATCACCCACCCTTCCCAAAGCGCCTGGGGCTGATCCCAGTCCAGGGCCAACACCAACAGCCGCAGGGCCGTGAAGGACAACAGCAACCAGCTCACCGCTGTGGCCCAGCGATCGAGAGCTTGGCCATAGAGACGCAGCAGCGGACTCGATCGCCCCACCCCCAACCACCACAGTCCCCAAGCCACAACCAAGAGACCACTCTGCAACGTCACCCAAGGGCCAAGGGCTAGCCCGCTCCAAGACCCCACGCCGGCCCCGGTCAAGGCGGATAAGGACAACCAACCAAAGGTCACGGCCATCAGGGCCACCCACCCTTGCCGAAACCCAGGCAGCAGGGAACTGGCCCCCAAGGCCAACCCGGCCACACCTAGGGACAGAGTGAGGGACTGGGGTGAGGAAATGGCCAGGGATTGGGCCAAGACCAATCCTCCGGCCCCTAGTCCCTTGGCAGCTTTGCGGAACCTTCCGGGCCCGATCGCCGCTAACCCCAACAGAGCCAACGGGATCACCAACCAACTGAGCAAGCCCGAGGTCGCCACCTGTGCGGGGACGGTTTCCCAAACCCCATGGGTCAGTTGCACCAGGCTCAAACCCGCCAGGCCGAGACCCAGCCACCAACTGGTTTTCACCCAAGGTTGCCAAGGGGAACGATCGCCCCCGATCGCCACCAAACTCCACAGAACCAGGGCGGCTCCAATGCCCACCTGCCCCCAACCGATCGGGGCGCTGGTGGTGGGCAAGGCAAACCGGGCCAGGGCATAAACAGCGGCCAGGGCGGCCGTGAGGGTGCAGTTGGCCAGGACTTGGGGCAGCAGGGATCCCAAGGGCGATCGACTGGCAACCAGGCCGAAGCTGGCGGTGGTGAGCAAGCTGAGGGGCAAAAGCCGCAGGTTATGGGGCCAGAGGGCGAGGGCATAGGCATTGAGCAACAACAGGATTCCCAGTGCCAGGCCCAAGCCAAATTTCGCTAAATCGGGGCGATCGCGCCGCTGCTGGGCGATCGCCAGGCCCCCCGGCACGATCGGGTAAGGCAACCACAGCAGACCCAAAATCTGTTCCGGTTGCCGCAGTTCCAGCAGGGATTGGGCCGCAACCCAGAGGCTCGATCGCCAATCATCGGGCAACAGGGCCGCGGTTCCTCGGCAAGCTCCCGCCATCACCAGGGTTAAGCCCAACAAATCCGCTCTCCGCCCCGATCGCTGCAACCGTTCCCACAACAGACCTCCCGCAATCAGGGCCAAGGTCAATTGCTGCCAAGGAGCCGTGGCATCCGTCTGCCCCAGCAACCAACCCAAGCCCACCAGCAACCAGCCAAACCCATTCAGCCCCACCTTGGCCCGGGTCGCCTCGCGAGCATCCAAAATCACCAGCAACCCAGACACCACCATCACCAACGCCACATCGGCCAAGCTGGCGATCTGGGTGGCCAGGGCCCGCAACAGCAAAATCAGCAGTGAACCGGCCATCAGGGCCCGATGATGGCGCGATCGCAGTTGCCACCGGCCGGGCCAGGCGGCCGCCAGGGCAATCAACCCCGCACAAATCGTCACCCCAGCCCAAGCTTGGCCCGATGACCAGTTCCAGTGCAATCCACAGGCCAACAGGATTAAGAGGGCAACCGATCGCCGACTCACCATCGTCCAGGCAATCATCAACCACAGTGCGCCCGCTCCAAACCAGCCCCACAGGGGCAACCCCAAACCATCGGCGGCCCAGGCATTGACCGGTAACAGCAGGGTCACCAGGGCGCGTAGGGTTTGACCCGTCAGGCGCAGTCGGGCCTGGCGATCGGTCCAGAGGGCAGCCCCCCAAAACAAGATCGTGTACAGCAGCAGGATGCCATATTGCCCCACGCCCCCCACTTGGCTCCAAAAGCTGGCCGCCAACCAGGCAGAGGACACCACCACCAAAAACGCCCCCAACAGTAGCAACCAAACCACGCTCAGCTCAGCCGTAATGGCCCGCAGCCGACCGGGGGACTGGGTGGCGGGTTGGGGGGTGGAACTAAGGGCGGGAGCCACGGGCGATCGCGCGGTGGCGGGCAATGGACAGGTGAGCCAGGTGCTGGCCACTTCGCGCACCCAATCTTCCGACACCAACCCCAAACGCAACCACACCTCCAACCCCTCCAAAAGTCGGGGGTCAGAGGTGCGGACAGCCAATTCAATGGTTAGCAGGTGGTCGCGGTGTTGCGGAGCGAGGTCAGCCATAAAGGGAGTCGGAGGGACACGATCGGCTTAGGAGGGGTCAACCGCCATGAGCCTAACCCGATCGCCCCGCCATCCCCCAACCACCCGGCCAGTTCCGCCGTTGTCGGTGGGTAGTTGTTGCTGCCAACGACTGCCCGCCGATCGCTTGCCCTAGACCGATTTGATCTAGACTTCGATCTAGACCGAGATGAAGTCCTGACTATTCACGAATTGCAAGGCGGGGATGCCCTGGAGACGGGCGATCGGGGTCTCGCCAGCTCGCACCAGGATCGAGTTGCCCTCTTCAACAAAAGACAAATCGGTAAATCGCAATCCACCAGCCAGAGCAATGCGGTCATTGTTAGCGAAGTAATCAGAAATGCTGTCCAGACCGCGATTGAGACCGATCACAAAGGTATCGATTCCCTCGCCACCAAAGAGCACGTCATCCCCTTGATCGCCGGAAAGCACGTCATTGCCCGCACTGCCCGTGAGGGTGTCATTCCCCTTGCCCCCAAAAAGGGTGTCGTCATCCTCGCAACCATCCAGTTGGTCATCGCCATCGTTGCCAAATAGCAAGTCATTCCCGGCGTTACCGGACAACACATCGTTATCGGAACCCGTGCTAACGGACTGGGGCCGATCGGGATTGTTGCCGTAGAGGGTATCGTTGCCTGCTTCACCACAGAGGGTGTCGTTGCCCCGATCGCCCATCAACAGATCCAATCCCGCACCACCCCAGAGGTAGTCATTCCCCTGACCACCCCTGGCCGTATCGTTGCCATCTTCGCCCGCCAGGCTGTCGTTGCCATCATTGCCCAACAGCAAGTCTTCATTGCCGCCGCCCAACAGCAGATCGTTGCCGGTGCGATCGGGATCCCGCGTGTTGTTGTTGCCACCAATCAGGGTGTCGTTGCCCAGGTCACCGGACAGCACATCATTGCCCTTATCGCCATAGAGCAAATCGTTGTCCTTACCGCCATACACCAAGTCATCCTCTTGACCGGCATAGATGGTGTCTTGGCCCTGACCACCGTTCAGGTTGTCTTGGCCACGACCGCCGTAGAGCAGGTCATCGTCCGTGCCGGCCCCGATCGGGACATTGCTGCCACCGCTGCCCAACAGGGTGTCGTTGCCCAGGTCACCGTAGAGCACGTCATTGCCCAAATCGCCCAGGATCAAATCATTGTCCCGGCCGCCAAAGGCCGTGTCCTTGCCGTCGCCCCCGGAAAGGGTGTCTTGACCTTCGTTGCCATAGAGCAGGTCATCGCCGCCCAAGCCAAACAACAGGTCTTGGCCGTTGGGATCGGCAATGAGGCGCACACCGGTTCCGCCGATCAGGGTGTCGTTGCCCAAGTCACCGATCAGAATGTCGTTACCCCGATCGCCGTGCAGCAAGTCGGCTTCCTTGCCGCCGCGAATGTAGTCATCCCCTTGGCCGCCAAACACCGTATCTTCACCTTCATTGGCGCTGATTACGTCGTTTTCGGTATTGCCAAAGATCAAGTCCCGATCGCTCGGATCCGGCCGGTTATCCGGGCGACCTTGGCCGCCGATGATGGTGTCGGCTCCTTGGTCACCGCGCAGGATGTCACTGCCCCGATCGCCCAGCAGAATATCGTTATCCTTGCCACCATTGATGATGTCTTGGCCATTGCCGCCAAAGATCACATCATCACCCTCATTGCCATTGAGCAGGTCGTTGCCCTCGCCCCCGCCGAGGCGATCGGCATCCACCCCGGAACCCACCGCAGCGAGATTGCCCAGGCCGCCAAAAATGGAATCGTTGCCCAGGTCGCCAATCAGTTCATCGGAACCGGGGCCGCCCCGCAGGCGATCGTTCCCCGCAAACCCCGCCACAAGATCGTTGGATGCTGTGCCCACCAAATCGTCACTACCCGGCGCGCCCAGCAGCCGATTACCGCCGCTTTCGGGCGGCGGCGGAATCACCAGCGCGGGTAGCTCAGGCACAATCAGAGGGTTGGGAATTTGCCAGGAAGCCGCCAACGGCGAGGCCACGCAACCGCAATTCGGGGCAACACCCGCCACGTCAGCAAAACTGGTGATGAAGAAGGGCAGATCCCCCAAAGCGGTGTTAACCGGAGTGGGCGGCGTGGGCGGCGTGCTGGCCACCGAAATTCCCGGCGGCGCAATGAAAGAAATCGTGCCACTGATCAGACTGCGATTGCCTTTTACATCAATCACATCAAAGGTCAGAAAATCCTTACCCGTGAAATCGGCCCGGGGGATAAAGAACAGATTGCCGAATTCTTCCGGAGTCAGGAGGCCCGTGCTGGTGAGTTTGCGTCCCCCATTGAACGGATCACCCACGTACAAGTCACCCAAGGCCGGTAAGCGGGTGATGTTGTAATTCTTGATGGAATCGCTGTTTGGGTCGATCGCAGTGGGTGGCAGTCCCCCCAACCGAAACTTGACAACGCCGTTTTCGGGAGGTTCGGTCAAATCCGTGGCCGAGCCGGGAACCACGTTGAAGATCCCATTCAAGGGAACCGGCGGTTCGGCAATAATTTCCGGGCGATCGAACAATACCGTTGCCGAATCCGGACTCAGGTTCCCCTTGTCATCCCTTGCGGAGTACTTGAAGAACCCTTTGCCATCGGGTGACTCAAACCGTAGGTTGCCGACATTGCCCGGCGGAATCGATTGCCCCGCCGACAGGGAAACCTTCGCCCCCGTCAGTGGATCGAGCAAAAACAGCGAACTCCCTGGGGGAATTTCCGTAATCACAAATTCCCGAATCGGATCACTATCAGGATCCGCCGCCGCCAAAGGAATGGAACCATTGGGGTTATAGGGCAACACCAAATTGAGCGGGGTCGGCGGCGTATTCACGCCACCCAGCACTCGAGTCGCATCGGTCGCCGTAATCACCTGGGGAGCGAGGGGCCCCAAATCCGGGTCAAAAAGCCCAGCCGGTAGGGAGACTCGGGCCGTGTTGGTGATCACCCCAGTGGCCGTATCCGAAAGGCGACCCGACACCTGGAAGGTTTTCGTTTCTCCAGCATTGAGCGCCAAGCCAATCCCGGGAGGAGCCAGCACATTGGGATTCCAAACGGGACTGAGCAATTCTGCCGGGGGCGCATCGGACAGGTTCAGCAAGAACGGGGCCGTAATGTCGCAGCCACCGGTGTTGGAGATCGTAATGCTGTAGGTAATGGTGCTGCCGGGAAGTACTGCTTCTAGCCCATCGGTTTTGGTGAGATTAATGTTGGGCTTGATCGGCTGACTGGGCAACGTTGCCAGGTCTCCCACGCTGATCGGCTGGTCAGCGGTGAGGGCCACACCATTAATCACGGTTCCCGCTGGAACTCGCGTGCGGGCTACCAGGGACACAGCTCCTGAATTTTGGTCAACCCGATATAGCCCTGCACCACCCGGATTTTGTCCCGTCGTGGTGGCATAAAGGTTGCCATCGTAACCCAGGGCCAACCCGGCGAAGGGAACGCTGTTTTTGGTTAAGAGTTGCGCCGAAACCGGGATAGGAGTGCCATCAAAAGGTTTAGCTAACTCAGTTGCCGGGATTCTATAAAGGCGACCGGTCGTAGCCCCGTTGGCGGGACTCCGCAAAACCATGAGCAGTGATCCATCGGTGGGATCCACCGCAAAATCACCGCTAGTAAAACCAGTCACGTTATCGTCGGGCGGCAAATCAGCAGGGTCACTGGAACCGGTGATACTCGTGATTTGCAGTCTTTTGGAGAGAACTTGGCTGGAGGCAGCTGTGGAAGCGGCGACGTTGATAAAGTCGATCGTCCGACCACTGCCCGCAATTAGGTTCCCCGCCGTATCAAAGGCTAAGCGCCCAGAGTTGAGGGTATTGGGAACGGGGGTGCCACCACCGCCCGCTAAATCGGTGACCTGAATTGTGCCGCCCCCGTTGGGTAAGCCATAAATTCGGTTGGAGTTAGGCTCACGGGCGATCGCGTCACTAGCCAGGAAATTAGCCTGCTGTAGCTTCACTTCCCCGGTAGCCAAATCAACCGTTACCAGGTCGTTTTGTCCGCCACTGCCGTCGAAGTTGGCGATCCCAAGGAATTGGTTGGGAACACAGGGAGCCAACAGGCCTGGATATTGGGCGATCGCCCGCTGTGTGAAGGGCACTTGGGATTGCAGGGGCCCGGTCGATCGATCCAAGCGCCAAGAGCCACCCCGATCGGCTGATCCCACCGGACTGGTGGCCGCGCCCACGGTCGCTTGGGTCAGGTGAGCCAGGGTTTCAATCAGTTGCTGCCCCAGGATGCCGGCCCCCGTGCGGCAGCCATAGAGCAAAATTTCAGCTCGATCACTCAGCAACAGGGCCCAGCGACGCAGCCAGTCCTGCACATCCCGAGACAGATTGGCCACGGACAGCCCCCGATCGCCCAACTGCAACCAGCCCGGTTGACCGTGAGCAATCACATGGAGTTGTTGAACCGGTTTTTCAGCCAAGGCTTGGGTCATTTGGGCCCAAGCTGCCGCCGTTGGCTCCAACTTCAGCACCCTTGTGCCGGGCTGCACTCCCTGAATCAATTGGTCGATCGCTTCTACCCTTGCATCAATCACAACCAAGGTGGATTCAAGGTTGTTGGGCTGGCGTGACTGAGAAGACGTAGACAAAACAATCGATCGATCGGTGGACTGCAATGAGCAATCAAAATGTTGATCTTGCGAATCACAATTTTGATCATTGCTTTGGCGTTGCATCGATGATGAACCCTCAGCAAAAATACTCAGAGTAGTCAACCCAGACGATTGTGTTGATTGATGCGTGCTCATGAAGCTCTCACAGAAAGGTAGAAAACAATGTGTCTTGCATCCCTTTAACGGGGAAATAGATAGATGCCCCGGATGATTGATAAATTTGAGAGAACCTGATCGCTCTCGTCTAAATTTAATGATGGACTAGTTGTGCCGAGAGAGGGGTCATGGGCAGTTTCAAAGCATGATGTTAGTCACGCATTACACCGTGAAAATCAAGCAAGGAAAGGTAATCCAGACTGTGGCAGAACAAGTATTCGGAAATTCACAATCTTGATTGAAAATTCACAATCTTGATTGAAAAATTCTCGAAAAATTTAAATTTCTAGAGCGAAATTGATCGATGCATTTTGAGTTTTCATCATGACTCGATACCAACCAATTCATTCACTCCTCATCTTTACGTCTTCCGCTTGAGATTTCTCTCTGGGCTATGAAAAGCCATGACGATATCACAATAGCTTGAACGTACCCTGACCAACGACCTGGGTTTCACCAGATCGCTGAACTGAGTAAACTGTCCCAGTTGCGGACTTGTAAAGGACTCTTGGGACAGTCCGTGAAATTGATGAGACGGTTAGACACCCAAGGGGACAACTTCAAGGCGAATCCTGGGCGATCGGGTATCAAAGACTACCGCCAGTTTCACTAGTTTTTCATCTTTGTTGTGTAATCTGCGATCGCTCAAACCTTGGGTAGGGTAATTATCCCTGAGCAGCTTCTTGAGTCCTATCTATCTGAAGGAAACATATTTTTCTGTTTGCATGTGTTTGGATTTGTCTGCACCCTGATCTTAAAATATAGCGATAAATTTCTTAAGAAAACTTAGTTCAAAGGAAGATTTTAGATTTTTCATTGAAATAAAATCTGCATACAATTATTTTTCAGTCTTCAATTAAAAAACAAAGAATCATAGTTCAATAATTCAAGATCAAAAATTCAATTATTTGATTTCTGATTTTTGATGATTTTTGACGATTAAATCATCTTGAAATCATGGAAACATCATAGCCAATATTTTTTATCACTACTTACGCTATTCAATTAAAATTTAATCATCACAATCTGTAATTCATAATTTACAGTATCTAGCATTTGAGATCCAATTATCACTGAATAATGAGCATTGAAAAAACAAGCAAATTGGCAAAGAACGATTTGATCAGCAATCTGATTTGATCCTTCAATTTCCGTGGCTTGCATGGCTCAAAATCGAGGGATACAGAAAACCTTTTAATTGACTCAGGTTACTCAGTTTGATCGAGTCAAGAAAATTGCAGCCTTGAGCGCGGAAAGTTAGATTTTTGGGGTAGATGGGACTCCGGAAATGATATCAGGCTGAGTCATCCCGCCTGGGGTTTGGTTGATTGCATCCTAAACAGCAAAAATGAAAAACCAGTGAAGCCACAGAAATTATGGCTCCCACAGAGACCCTGGATCATCCCTGGCTCAGACTATGGATTATGGATTTATGAGAGTTTGCAAGGTCAGAACCTGCGGCGGGGTGGCATCGGGGGGATAGATCAGGCTGACTTGCACAAGCCGATCGCCCTGAGGCGGCAACTGCACCATCGCGAGGGGCTGGCCTGGTTCTCCTCGGCGCTGCACCAAATGTACATATCGCGTTTGTGGCAATCCCCGATCGTCGGGATATCGAATGCGGACGGTTCCCCGAAAGAAGACCGAGTTGGGCAACGGATCGAAAAACTGCAACCCCGGCGCGGGCGCATCAAATTTCACTGGCGTTTCTAGGGCAATGGCCACCGTCTGCGGTTGGGCTGTGGGGTTATGCAGGGGCAAGGTGAGGTCATATTCAATCCCGTAGTTGCCGTGGGCGGCCCAGGCCGTATCCGGGTAGCGAGCCACGATCGGGGCAGTTTGCACCTGCTCAGTTCCCAACCGACCGGCAACCAGGGTGCTCACACCATAGGAAAAGGCTGCACCGGGGGCAGGAATGCTGAGGCGTGGATTGTTGGGCCCATCGGTAACGATCGCGCGCCAACGGGACCCGATCGCCACGCCGGCCACCCGGCCATAGCGCAGGGGGCCCGGTGCGCCGGGAGGCGTGGGAACCGGCTCGCGCGGCCCTGACAGTGTTCCGGTGGTGAGCGTGGATCGCCAGTCCGCTTCCGTGGGGGGCTGTTCTTCACCGTCGGGGGTTGCCTGGGCAAAACGGGCGAGGGTGGCGGCATAAACCGGGCGATCGCTGTCCAGACGTAGCAGGGTGGAGCGACCGTTCAGGGGTGGATTGAGCGATCGAACCGGAATGGGCAAACTAGTTAGCACAATTGTCTCGCCCGGGGGAATGGTGACCCGATCGGGCAAATCCGCTTGACGACGGCCGCGCAACACCCAATCCACCGCTCGACTACCGGGGCCCGAGTAAACCTGGCCGATCGGGTTATCCACCATCGGCGGCAGGGCAATAAACGGCGCATCGGGCTGGCTGAGATAACTGGCCCCCTGAAGAACTCGCACCGTTGCCGATCGATTGGGATCCGCATTGCCCAACACAATTCCTACATAGAGCGATCGCAGGTCGATCGCCCCATCCGGGCCCGTTGCCTCCGCCTTAGCAATGTGGTGGGCAAAAATGTCAAACCGCCCTTGAAACACCTGATTAAGGTGTGCCTCTGGACTGCGCATCCCAGCAGGGGGAAAGGTCGAGAGCAAAATTCCCGCTTGCTGGACAATTTCCGGGCTGTTGCTATTCAGCACAGGCACCGCATCCAAACGCCCCGGGAGCGATCGCACCTCCTGGGGCCGCAGATTCGGCCTCGGACTCGGTGCGGGCGTTCCGGGTGGCAAGCCCTGCGCTCCCACAATTCCCGCCAGTAGCCAGCTTGCCCACACCATCCTTACAAACCCTCTCGAAACCACAAAGCATCGCGGTTTTCATTATCTCAAACCAATGGCCCCTCCTGGGTTGCCAGCCGCTGGGGTTAATCAACAGTTCCTCAACCCATCGCCCTAATCGAATCGGACAACTCGCAACCCTCGATCGCCCCAGCTGCGCAACCCCCCAGCGCAAAAAACCAACATAGCCCAGCATCAACCGGCACTAAACAGCCAAATTAGCCGAAAAACGGGCTGAAACGTTTCATTTAGGATTACTAACCGCTTCGCGCCCCTTGAAAGCCGAAATAGTTCAATAGCCCCTTGGCCACAAAAACCACGACAACTCATCAGCATCAACAGGACAACAGCATCAGAAATCGCAATCGAAAATCTTGAGTCATTTTGGGGGCAATTTTGGGAGCAATCTTTGCAGAATCACCTGAACAGAGTTATCAATTTTCTGCCTAAAGACTTCGTGATTTCTGACAAAAACATCTCGTGATGACGGTCACCACAATTTAAACTTTTTCAAAATCTTATCCACCAAAATCCTTGTCCGTCAAAGCTTTTGGGCTTTTAATATTTGATCTTTACTTAATCTTTAAACTTTAAATAAGCTTCATAAAACTAGCTTGCAATTAAAGATTCCACCAAGAGCCAAAAAAACGCTAGACAGGCCTTCGTAAACGCAGTACAAGTAAATCAAGAACCCAAAAGAGCGCGTGCTTTTCCAGGCAAAACAAGCGGACTAAATCATTCATCGGTTTGGTAAGTGGGCGCGATCGACATCAAGGGTGCTGTCAGGAAAAGCGATTCCAGCAAAACTACCACTGCTCACCAAGAACATTCGGATTAGGACTAGGAGGATTTAAATCGTGAAAGGTTTTATTTGGAAAGGCTTTGTCCTCGCAGCGGCTACCCTCGTCGGCACCATGTCTGCCTCCGCTGCTCGCGCATTGCAACTAACTCCCGAACAGTTGGCCCAGTTTGATACTTATGTCCAACAGGAGCGCAAAGCATTTACGGCGCTGGAACTTTCGAAAATTAACCCCAACAGCCTGAAATGGTCGGGTGCGGCTGATTCGCTGGAAGTCTACTTCATCAACGAAGGTGCAGGCTATCGCAACCAGTTGCTCTTTTCCGCCAACAATGGCTCTTTGGACACGGTCTTTAATGACGTTTCTTCCAAGGAATCGATTTTGGCTGAGGCTGATGGCCCCCTGAAGCGGGGTCAAGGCGTGAGCCTCGGATCCTTTAGCAAAGGCACGGTTATCGACTTTTTCCTGAACTCTGATGGTTACAGCCGTGGCGAAAACTACGCTGGCATGACTTCGGATCAGGTTTATGGCACCGGGACTTGGAACTTCTTGGGCGCTGATGCCAACCGCAATGGCGACAAGCTGCAACACATGGTTGCCTATGATCTGGGCGATGGCTGGACTTTGATGGGCTTTGAAGACATCGTGACCGGCGGTGACTTGGACTATAACGACACGGTGTTTGTGGTTCGCGGTGTTGCTGGCTCGAAGGTAGCAACGCCTGAGCCTTCGGTGATGCTGTCGTTGGCTGCTGCTGCGGCTCTGGGTTTGGTGTCCCGCCGTCGTCAGCAAGATAGCTAGATCGCTCAAGTGACACTGCCATGGGTTGCCACTCACCCGTAGGCAGATGGTTGAAGTAGATGGTGGCTAGCGATTGCTAGTCGTTAGCAATCGCTAACCATCAGACTGGCGGGTGACGTTTTTAATTGGGCTGAAGTCCCATCCGCCAGTTCGATCGGGCAACGGATATGGATTTGGTTCGGTAGATTATGGGTGAGTTGGGCAAAATCAACTCGCCCACCTTTTTTTGGCTACTTTTCGGCCAATTTTTGGCTACTTGTTGGCGACCTGGCGGGCAAAGGCTGTTTTTTGGAAAAACTGCGCTTGGCCTGTGCCTAGCCTGTGCCATCATCTCCGGGTTAGGAATGCTGACCGGGAGAGTTTGGCTTTTGGACGTTACAGGATGGATGGCGGCAACGCTCGCCGCTAGTTCGATCGCCCCGGTGGAGGTGGCGCACCATGGCGTGGGCTGGTTAGGGGCGACGGTGGCGGCGCTGTTTTGGGGGTCGTATCTAGTGCCCGTGAAGCGGCTACCAACGGTGGATCCCTTGGCGGCGCAACTGAGCATGGCGATCGGGATTGTGCTGTTAGCTATTCCGTTGGCGATCGCCTCTGGAGCTTGGATTCCCAATGGTTGGGGCCTGCTGGCGGGGGTGATTTGGGCCTTGGGCAATTACGGCTCCATTTTTGTGGTGCGGGCCTTGGGATTGGCGCGGGGGTTGGCCCTGTGGGCCACGATCGGGATTGGGGTTTCGTTTCTTTGGGGGGCGTTGTTTTTTCGGGAGCCGGTGCTGTTATCGGTGGCCGTTGGGGGAGTGGCGCTGCTGGTGGCGGGAATTGCCCTGATGAACTGGCCCGATCGCCCGGCCGGAACGCAACCCCCGGGCCCTCGATCGACCAATCCACCGGTTAATCGATCGAGCCAACAGCCCAGCCGCCGACCCAAAATCCAGAATCAGGGCTGGTGGCTTTGTGGCGTGGTGGGGTTGCTGTTTGGGTCGCAATCAGTCCCCTTTGCCTTTGCGACCCAAAGCCCGATCGCCTTTGTGCCGTCTATGTCCCTTGGGATTTTGGGAACAGCGAGTCTGTTGGCTGGGCAACGGGGCGGTCGGGTGTTGCGGCAGTTGCCCCGATCGAGCCTGTTGGCGTTGGTTTGCTCGGGAATGCTTTGGAATGTGGCGAATGTGGGCAGCTTCTTCGCGGTCGATCGCCTTGGAATGGCGGTGGGAATGCCCCTAACTCAGTTCGCGATCGTGGTGAATGCGGCTTGGGGTCTGTGGTTGTTTCGAGAGGTGACCGGTCGCCAGCGAATTTTGCGAGTGGCGATCGGGACGTTCTGCGCCTTTAGTGGAATTATTTTGATTGGAGGATCGCGCCTTTGAGGGTTGTTTAACGTTCACTGGTTGAATTTTTCAGGCGCTTGATCTTCGATCTTTGATATCTCGTCTGTATACAGCCTGTATCTAAAGCGATCAGCCTGTCACATCGCAGATGCCATGGAGGCTAAAAATGTTCTGAGGCATAAAAAGGAGAGATTTTTATGAATGTTCCATTTTCGGGTGGATGTGTATGCGGTGCCATACGCTACGAGTGCTCTAGTCAACCAATGGCGATGCTCAATTGCCATTGCCGCGATTGTCAGCAATCTAGCGGAGCACCATTCGCATCTGGCGTGGTTGTCTCTACAAAGTCCATTAGGGTTGCGGGTTCTCCAAGCACGTACTCCGTTCGCGCCTCTAGTGGTGCTCAAACAACTCGAAGCTTTTGTCCAACTTGCGGTAGTCCTTTATTCGCAACCGGCGAAGCAAGGCCCGATTTCACATCCATACGCTTCACGACGCTTGACGATCAAAGTAACTTTTATCCAGCGTTGGACATCTGGACATCGAGCGCAGCTTCGTGGGTTTGCCTGAATGAGGAGTTGCCACATTTTCCGCAGTCGCCACCCCAAAGTAACGACCGGCCTTGAATATCCGAGAATATCCGAGTTTGTATATCTGAATGGCGGGAGAAACCGGCAAGCTCAATCAGGGTTGGGTCTATCAAGATCGGGTCGATCGCGCAGCGGCGGGCCTCACCCTTTTGGCCTACTACAGCCAACACTATCGGCACTCCACGGAACAGACTTGGCGCGATCGAATTTTGGCGGGTCAAATTTTGGTTGAAGATGGCCCGGCCAGTCCTCAGCAAATTCTGCGATCGGGACAACGGTTAACCTACCATCGCCCCCCTTGGGTGGAACCAACCGTGCCCCTGGATTTTGCAGTGCTCTATGAAGATGCAGATCTGTTGGTGGTGGCGAAACCCGCTGGCTTGCCCGTGATGCCAGCGGGGGGTTTTTTGGAACATACCCTGTTGCGGCAATTACAAAAACGCTATCCACAATCCAGCCCCGTGCCCATTCACCGGCTGGGGCGCGGCACTTCCGGTTTGGTGTTGCTGGCCCGATCGCCCCAGGCCCGATCGCACCTGACCCAACAAATGCGCGATCGACAAATGCATAAGGTCTATTGGGCTTTGGCAGTGGGCAACGCTCCCATGGATCGGTTTCGGATTGAGCAGCCGATCGGCAAAATTCCCCACCCCCAATTGGGGCATCTTTACGGGGTCACCCCGAATGGAGCCTTTGCCCGCAGCGATTGCCAAGTATTGCGGCGGGATCGTGACCAAATGTTGGTCGAGGTCACCATTCTCACGGGCCGTCCTCACCAAATTCGGATTCATTTAGCCGCCGCCGGATTTCCCCTCGTGGGCGACCCACTCTATGGAGCCGGTGGGCAACCGCAACTGACCCCGATCGCGCCGGAGGCCACAAGGGATCCCGAGGCGATCGCCCTGCCCGGCGACTGTGGCTATTGGCTCCATGCCCAAACCCTCGCCTTCCGCCATCCCCAAACCCAAGCCCCGATCGAGGTTTGCTGTCCTGCGCCGTCGCCATTTGGCCAACCCGCCCATAGTTAGCGCCAGATCTTGAGCACCAGATCTTGAGCGCCAGATCTTGAACACCAAATCTAGGGAGCCTTGGAACCCGCCGCCGAACCGCCGATTTGAACATTGGGCGTTTGGATGGTTGGGGCTTGCTGGCCGTTCCACTTTTCAATGCGAGTTCGTTCCACCCGCAACCGCTCCAACTCCAATAATTGCGGGGTGATGGAACCCGCCCGCAGGCGATTGGACTCCGCCTCCGCCCGGGCCTGTTCGATCGTCACCAACGCCTCTCCCTTAGCCCTCGCCACATTAGAAGCCGCCTCTGCTTCCACTTTGCGGCGATTGGCCTCAGCCGTTTGGGCCGCCTGTTGGGCCGCAAACTGTTCGTTAATGCTTTTTTGAATGTCTGGGGGCAGCCGCAACGGCCCCAAAAGAGATACATCTTGAACGGTGATGAACTGAAAGCGTCGTTGCACACAGGCCCGCACCGCTGCCACCAATCGCTGTTGGCTGGTGGGCACTTGTACGGGAGTCAGGGCTAAGGTTTCTGCCGCTTCCGAAAAACAATTTCTCAACCCATTTCTCAGCTCATTCGCCCGAAATTGATCGGGGGTTTTGCGATAGGTTTCATAGAACTCATGCAGTCTGGTTTTGGTGGTGTTGGGAATTGCTTCTGTAGAGAAACCAAACGATAGACCCACATCAGCCGAAACGGGACTACCGGCTACAGAAAACACGATCGACTCATCAACGGGGGAGCCTTCCGTTGTTTCTTTGGTGAAAGGATAGGTGTTGACAAAGGTTGGAAAAATAACAATTTCTTCTGTGTAGCCATTAAACCAAACACGTCCCGTCACCAATTCAGCTTTATCAATTCCCTTGCTACCACCGTAGAGTTGAATTTTGAGACCGGCATATCCTGGCTCAACGGTGGTAATGCTGGTTCCAGGAATGATGCCACAGGCGTTAAGGGCTGAGGCAAGTAGAGCAAGAAGCGAAGTTTGGATGATTACTCGTTTTGGAAATTTTTTCATGGTTGACGCTCTCACTCTCCATTAAAAATCAGTTAAAAGGATGACTGAAAAGTGTCTTGAAGCACTTGCCAGCCCGTAGGGTGGGCAGTGCCCACCGAACCGTTGCTTCATGGCATTTGCGATATGGCGTGTCAATTATTTTAGGTAAAGGATTTATTAATCAAGAATTAATCATGAATTCAGTAGGTAATCAATCAAGCTGTTGGTAAAAATCAATCAAAAATTAATTTCAAACAAAGCTTGCATTAAGCCATCTTTTTAGGGCGATCAGTGATTAGGGCGATCGGTGAGTAGGTTTAACGGCTTGGGACTGATCGGCAGCATTGGAAATCAACCGTTGATGATCAGTTTCCCCATCAGGAAAAGGCTGCAACAAATCCAAGGGCGATCGGTTCAGGGCACGATAGGTTTCATCCTGATTGAGCAATTGCAATGTTTCGATCGCCTCCTCCACCGCTCGTGAAGAAATCGCCAGTAATTGCACCGTTCGCAGCCGCCGATAGACCGGATCGTATTGTGCCAAAAGGGTTCGGGCCCGTCGAGCATCCAGCCACCGCCACAGACCATAACCCAGCGATCCAACCCAAGCGATCGGCACACCCAACACAATCGCAAACCCCAGGAGAGGCCAATGGGAATTGAGAAAGAACGGTGCGATCGCAAAGAGTAACAAGCCCAGCAAGATTTCTGCCAGGGCAGTGAGTAACCAACGTTGCCAAGTTTGAAGCGGCCAGCGCCGCCCGCGTCGTTTCATGGTCACCTTGCCCATCGCCTGTGCAATGGCATGTTAAATCGCCGATTTTGATGTGGTGAAAAGTTGGGTGATTGCTCGATCGTAGCCAGCGATGCCCACGATTGCCCAGCGTTTGATCGATCGAGCTATTGATCGACCTCTCGATCAGCCTTGAATTTGCGCCACCGGGGCCACGAAGCCGATCGACCTTGGCACAATGAAATGAGCTGCCCCGGTTCCTGGGCCGGTAGCCACATCAATCCACCCTCACCCCCCGATCGCCCTTGAACTCCCTGCTCACCGACCTGACCAAACTTCGCCCCCACTTGCGATCGCGCCTGTTGCTATCCCACCTGCTGGTGGTTTTCCTCAGCATCGGTAGCTTTGCTTTGGTGGGTTGGTTCTCGTCCCCCAAAACCTTTGTTTGGAAGCTGGATGAGCTGGAGGTGCGGGGGTTTCGGTTGCGCTATGCCCGCACGCAACTGGTGAACAGTTTTGGGTTTGTGTTGCAGCAAAGTACCCTTTGGTCAGCGCTGGTTGGGGCCACGGCGGCAGGAGCCTTTAGCTATTGGGCGGCTTTGCGGATTGCGCGGCCCCTGAAGCACATGGAAGAGGTAACTTTGCGGTTTGCCTCGGGGGAACTGGATGCCCGCATCCAAGCCAGTGATATTCCAGAACTAAATCAGTTGGGCAGTAGTTTCAACCGTTTGGCCACGAGCTTAGAGGGAACAGAGCAGCGCCGCCGGGATTTGATCAGCGACCTAACCCATGAACTACGCACACCGCTGACGGTGGTGAGGGGCTATCTCGAAGAACTGAGTGAAGGGCGCATTGATCCCACGCCGGATTTGTTCGATCGCCTGATTCGCGAAACCAAGCGGCTGGAGCGACTGGTGAGCGACACTCAGGAACTATCGCGGGCAGAAACAGGCTATTTGCCAATTCATGTGCAGTCGATCGATCTGCGGCCCCTTTTGGAATCGATCATCAACCGCATTGCCGATCAGGTGTTTGATGACGAACCGAAGTTAATTTTGGATTGTCCGGCTGTGCTGCCGCTCGTGGCTGCCGACCCCGATCGGGTGGAACAGGTGTTGCTGAATCTGATGGGCAATGCCTTACGCCACACCACCTGTGGCTCGATTCGCCTTTGGGCCAGCCCCAAGGATGAACGCGCCCTTTGGGTAGGGGTCACGGATACGGGGGAAGGCATTTCTGAGCAGGACTTGCCCCATGTGTTTGAGCGATTTTGGCGGGCCGATCGCAGTCGTTGCCGCCATGAGGGTCGCCAATCCGCTGGCGTGGGAATTGGTCTATCCATTTCTCGGCGGTTGGTGGAGCTTCAGGGGGGCGAAATGGAGGTGACCAGCGAGCTAGGCAAGGGCAGCACGTTTCAATTCAGCCTCCCGATCGCGATCGGGAGCGAGAAACTTCAGAAAAGCATCGAAACAAATTAGCAGTAGAAACATCCAGAAAACTTGAACCTCCCTCCCCAGCCCGAACGATCGCCCAGGTAATCGCCCATAATCGCCCAAATAATCGCCCCAGTAATGATCAGAAACTATTCCACCTCGCGCCGCCCTTCCAAAGCCTTGGCCAAGGTCACCTCATCGGCATATTCCAACTCACCCCCCACGGGCAACCCAAACGCAATTCTGGTCACCTTGGTAAAGGGCTTGAGCAGTTGGGATAGATAAAGGGTGGTAGTTTCCCCTTCAATGCTGGGCCCGATCGCCAAAATTACCTCATGGGTCTTTTCGCGATGCACCCGCTGCACCAGAGGCTGAATCGTCAGGCTTTCAGGGCCAATGCCATCCATGGGGGAAATGACCCCGCCTAAAACGTGGTAGCGCCCACGGTATTCACGAGTGCGCTCGATCGCAATCAGATCCCGCGAGTCCGCCACCACACAGATCGTCTGTTGATCGCGGTTCGGGTTGCTGCAAACCTCGCAAACCGGCTCCGCCGAGAGGTGATAGCAAACCTGACAATGGCCCACCTGTTGCTTGGCATCCAGCAGCGCTTGGGCAAGGGTTTGAATTTCCGCCTCCGGGCGATTCAACAGATACAGCGCCAACCGCTGGGCAGATTTGGGGCCAATGCCCGGTAGCCGTTGCAATTGCTCAATTAATCGAGCCAAAGGACGAGTATAAACAGCACACCTCCTGCGCTGCGCCGCGTAAAGCACCAGTTTGTTTCGCAGTCGCGTATTCTAGCACTTCCCTTTCGGGCAAGCGGAGCCTACAATCGTGCTGATTTTTCGCAATGGCTGGAACTATGACCGAGGCTCCGATCGATCGCGCTCCCGAGCCTAACTTGGTCTCCCCTCAACTGTCCGGTGACCTATTAGCGCTCTATCAAAACCTGCCCCCGATCGCCCTGGGCGTATTGGCCTCAGGAAGTGGCAGCAATTTTGAAACCATCATGGAGGCGATCGCCGATGGCCGCTTACGGGCAGAGGTGAAAGTGCTCGTTTACAACAATCCCGGAGCCAAAGTCGCCGCCCGGGCAGCCCGCTGGGGCGTGACCGCCGTTCTCCTCGACCATCGCCAATACCCCGATCGCAACCAGTTTGACGCAGCCGTTGTCCAAGCACTCCAGGCCGCTGGAGTGGAATGGGTTGCCATGGCCGGTTGGATGCGGCGGGCCACCGAAACTCTCGTCAACGCCTTTCCCCAACGGGCCATCAATATTCACCCCAGCCTGTTGCCCAGCTTTCCCGGCATTCGAGCCGTTGAACAAGCCCTCGCCGCCCAAGTCAGAATCACCGGCTGCACGGTGCATTTCGTGGAGTTAGAAGTGGACAGCGGCCCCATCCTGATGCAGGCTGCTGTTCCCGTTTACCCCACCGACAGCGCCGAAACGCTCCACGCCAGAATCCAAACCCAAGAGCATTTGATTTTTCCCCAGGCGATCGCCCTGGCCGTCGCTCAAGCTAATCAAGCCACTCAGCCCTAGTCGCTTCAAGATCAATCCAGAATCAATACAAAACGCCCAAGAGTTACATGAACTCTCGGGCGCTGAAGCATTAGCTTGAGTAACAAACTCAATCCCCCACTGGGCAATTCAACCAACGCAGCTTTTAATTACTGGCAACACTGGCAACTTTTTTAATTGCTAGCAGTTGCTGTTAATTGCTGATTGAAATTGCTAGGGATAATTGGCGATCAATCGCCCTACTGAAAATCTCTAGAGCTTCACTTCAATATCCACACCAGCCGGCAAATCAAGCTTCATCAAAGCATCGATCGTTTTCGACGAAGGTTGATAAATATCAACCACGCGGCGGTGAGTGCGCGTTTCAAAATGCTCACGCGAATCCTTGTCCACGTGGGGAGAACGCAACACGCAATAGATCTTGCGCTTCGTCGGCAGCGGAATCGGGCCCACCGCCGTTGCGCTCGTGCGGTTCGCCGTATCCACAATCTTTTCGCAGGAAGCATCCAACAGCTTCCGATCGAAAGCTTGCAAGCGGATCCGGATTTTCTGTTGCTGAATCGTCGCCATACTCAAGGACTCAGGGGGTGTAAAGACTCAATTTTCAAGGTTCAGGGTTTGACTGGAGACAGCTATAGGAACGCTGAATTCAGCGTTCCTACAGTGTCTAGCTCAGATGAACCAACAACTATTTAACGATCTTGGCAACCACGCCAGCACCAATCGTCCGGCCGCCTTCGCGAATAGCGAAGCGCATCCCCTGTTCGATTGCTACCGGGCAGATCAGCTCAACCGTCATCTTGATCCGGTCACCGGGCATCACCATTTCCACGGTCGAGCCGTCGTCAGCGGTGTAGGCCGTGATTTGACCGGTCACATCCGTAGTCCGCACATAGAACTGAGGACGATAGCCAGCGAAGAACGGGGTGTGGCGGCCGCCTTCTTCCTTGGTCAACACGTACACTTCAGCCTCGAATTGCGTATGGGGGCTGATCGACTTCGGCTTCGCCAGCACCATGCCGCGCTCGATATCTTCCTTTTGGATACCGCGCAACAGCAAACCAGCGTTGTCCCCAGCCATCCCTTGATCCAGGGACTTCTTGAACATTTCCACGCCGGTCACGGTGGTGCTGCGGGTGTCCTTCAGACCCACGATTTCCACCGTGTCGCCCACCTTGACGATACCGCGCTCGATCCGACCGGTGGCAACCGTACCACGACCCGTAATCGAGAACACGTCTTCCACCGCCATCAGGAAGTCACGATCCACATCGCGCTCAGGAGTGGGCACGTAGGCATCCACTTCATCCATCAGCTTCAGGATCTTGTCAACCCACTCGTTTTCGCCGCGAGCGATCTTGGGGTTAGCGGTCAGGGCTTCCACAGCCTTCACAGCCGAACCGATCACGATCGGGATATCGTCGCCGGGGAAGTCATAGCTGCTCAGCAGTTCACGGACTTCCAGCTCAACCAGCTCCAGCAGTTCAGCATCATCCACCAAGTCTTCCTTATTCAGGAAAACCACCAGGTTGGGCACGCCCACCTGACGAGCCAGCAGGATGTGCTCACGGGTTTGGGGCATGGGGCCGTCAGCCGCCGACACCACCAGGATGCCGCCGTCCATTTGAGCAGCACCGGTGATCATGTTCTTCACGTAGTCCGCGTGACCAGGGCAGTCCACGTGGGCGTAGTGACGATCTTCGGTCTCGTATTCCACGTGAGCCGTGTTGATCGTGATCCCACGGGCTTTTTCTTCCGGTGCGGAGTCGATGTCGGCGTAGTTACGAGCCTTGGCCTTCCCTTGAGCCGCCAGCGACATGGTGATTGCAGCAGTCAGGGTCGTTTTGCCGTGGTCAACGTGACCGATCGTCCCGATGTTGACGTGAGGTTTAGTCCGTTCAAACTTTTCGCGTGCCATGAGTCTTGTGCGTTCCTTTTCCTTGCTATGCGTTCCCCTTACTCTTCGCGATGATCGCCTCAGCGACGTTGCGAGGAACTTCGCTGTATTGGCTGAACTCCATCGAGAAGATACCGCGGCCTTGCGTCATCGAGCGAATGTCGGTGGCATAACCAAACATTTCTGCCAGAGGTACTTTAGCAGCAACCTTGGCCGTTCCGCTCTCGGAACCCATCCCTTCGATTTGACCGCGACGGGAGTTGAGGTTCCCCATCACGTCACCGAGAAACTCTTCAGGAGCTTCAACCTCGACCTTCATCAAAGGTTCGAGGAGGACGGGTGCTGCTTTCATGACCGCCTCACGGACAGCCATGGAGCCAGCAATTTTGAATGCCATTTCCGACGAGTCCACATCGTGGTAAGACCCATCGACCATGGTGACTTTCACGTCGATCAGTGGGTAGCCTGCTAGGATACCGGATTCGCAAGCTTCGCGCATCCCCTGTTCCGCAGGGCCGATATATTCCTTCGGCACCACACCACCGACGATCTTCGAGACGAACTCAAAGCCCGTCCCCGGTTCGCCCGGCTCAATTTCAACCACCACGTGGCCGTATTGACCCTTACCACCGCTCTGGCGCACAAATTTGCCTTCGGCTTTAGCAGCCTTGCCGATGGTTTCGCGATACGCCACCTGGGGCGCACCCACGTTGGCTTCCACGCGGAATTCCCGCATCATCCGATCCACTAGGATTTCGAGGTGCAGCTCACCCATCCCAGCAATCACGGTTTGGTTAGTTTCCGGGTCAATGCTGACGCGGAAGGTCGGATCTTCCTCCGAGAGGGATTGCAGGGCTTTGGACAGTTTTTCCATGTCCTGCTTGGTCTTCGGTTCAACAGCCACCGAGATCACCGGCTCAGGAATGAACAGGGATTCCAGAATGACCGGATCGCTTTCGCTGCAAATCGTGTCGCCGGTAATGGTGTCCTTCAGACCCAGGGCTGCGCCAAGGTCGCCAGCACGCATTTCGTCTACTTCGATTCGTTCGTCAGCTTTGAGCACGATCAAGCGCGAAATCCGCTCTTTCTTGCCCTTGGTGGCGTTGTAGACGTAGCTACCCTTGGTGATCACGCCGGAGTAGACGCGGATGAAGGTCAGGCGACCGTAGGGGTCAGCCATGATCTTGAAGGCCAGGGCCGCCGGGGGTGCGTTGTCGTCGGCCGGACGGGTCACTTCCGAACCGTCGGGCAACAAACCCTTAATCGGGGGCACGTCAATCGGGGCAGGCAGATAGTCCACCACGGCATCAAGCAGCAGTTGAACCCCTTTGTTCTTGAAGGCAGAGCCGCAAAGCATGGGGACGATCGTGCCGTCGATTGTGCCCTTGCGCAGCGCACCCTTGATTTCCTCTTGGGTCAGCTCTTCGCCTTCAAGATACTTTTCGGTCAAGGCATCGTCGGTTTCTGCAACCGCTTCCACCAACTTCAGGCGATATTCATCAGCCAGGTCAACCAGATCTTCAGGAATATCGGTTTCTTGGATGTCGGTGCCCAGATCGTTGGTGTAGAGGTAGGCGCGCATTTTCACCAGGTCAACAATGCCGCGCAACTCGGATTCAGCCCCAATCGGGATTTGAATCGGCACCGCGTTGGCCTTCAAGCGATCGCGCACCTGACCATAGACCTTGTAGAAGTTCGCACCCGTCCGGTCCATCTTGTTCACGAACACGATCCGGGGCACTTTGTAACGGTCTGCTTGCCGCCACACCGTTTCCGACTGGGGCTGCACGCCACCCACCGAACAGAACACCGCGATCACACCATCGAGCACCCGCATGGAGCGCTCCACCTCGATCGTGAAGTCCACGTGACCAGGCGTATCAATGATGTTGATCTTGTGATCTTTCCAGCTCGTGCTGATGGCCGCAGCGGTGATCGTGATCCCACGCTCACGCTCTTGCTCCATCCAGTCCGTAACGGCAGTTCCCTCGTGAACTTCACCGATCTTGTGAACCACGCCCGAGTAGTACAGAATCCGCTCGGTCGTCGTTGTTTTGCCCGCATCAATGTGGGCGGCAATTCCAATATTTCGCACTCGTTCGAGCGGAATCGATCTGGCCACTTTAACCTCCTGGGACTCCTATCGCAGATACCATGTTACATCCTTGTTAAGTAATCGAAACAAAGACAGAACGCCGGGGGAACAGATTGGGCTGACCGCTGTTTAGACCGCGATCGAACCCCACTGCCACCAAAGCGCTTGTCTCAGTTTCCAACTTATGAGGACTGAAGCACTAAGTCATTTGTCACCTGATGAATCGTTGTGACAAACGCTCGAAACTCTCGAAACCTAGTAGCGATAGTGAGCAAAGGCCTTGTTCGCTTCCGCCATCCGGTGCGTTTCTTCGCGCTTCCGGATTGCGCTACCCGTTTCGTTGGCTGCATCCATCACTTCGTTCGCAAAGCGGCTCACCATGCTGCGACCGCCGCGTTGGCGAGCAAATTGGATCAACCAGCGCAGGGCCAGGGCAATGCCCCGATCGCTCCGCACTTCCATGGGCACTTGGTAAGTAGCACCACCCACCCGGCGGGCTTTTACCTCCACCAGGGGCGTTGCGTTCTTCACGGCCCGCTCGAAAATATCCAGCGGTTCCGAGCCAGTGCGCTCTTGAATGAGCTTAAAGGCATCGTAAACAATCCGGGAAGCAACCGACTTCTTACCAGATTTCATGATCCGGCGAACGGTCATGCTGACCAGGCGGCTGTTGTAAACAGGGTCAGGGGGAACAGGGCGTTTGTTGACAGTTGTGCGACGAGACATATAACAGTAGCCGTTAGGTCACAATCAGAGCGTGAACAAGCAAACTAAAACTTTGGTGTCGCAAAGTCCATGAATATCTGCCACCCAGTCAGCACTCAGTCAGGGGGCTGCATGGGTGCTTGCTGGGAGCCTGAAATGGCTAACCGCGATTTTCTAATTCCTTTGCGTACCAAGCACCCGAGCAGTCACCGGCAACTTCGTCATAGGCAATTCCGATTGTTAAATTGGCCATGCCGAAGTTGCGGTTAACAGTGACGGCGCGGGACTACGGAACCACCATTATTTTTGGGGCTTCGGGCGCTTCGCGCCGTACTTGGATCGCCCTTGCTTACGATCTTTAACGCCGGCAGTGTCAAGGGTTCCGCGAATGATGTGGTAGCGCACGCCGGGCAGGTCTTTTACCCGACCACCGCGAATCATGACCACTGAGTGTTCTTGCAGATTGTGCCCAATGCCCGGAATGTAGGCTGTCACTTCAAAGCCGGAGGTTAGGCGAACACGTGCCACCTTACGCAGGGCAGAGTTGGGCTTTTTGGGTGTGGTGGTGTACACGCGCGTGCAAACGCCGCGGCGCTGAGGACAGCTTTTGAGCGCTGGCGATTTGGTTTTGCTCTTAGCTTTGGCGCGCTCAGATCGGATGAGTTGCTGAATCGTGGGCATGGGCTTACTGCACCGGCAGATTCTAGATATTCGATGGGGTCATAAAATGTCACGGTCTATAACTATACGGATGTGCTGTTACCTTTGTCAATGAAGCGTGGCTAGGTTGACAGCTTTCTGGGCATGGCTTTGCTGGTTTGGCTTTTCTTTAGGGTTCGCTGTCCCTTGGCCGGTAAGGTGGCCATGGTTTCGAGACGATCGCCCTCAACCCTCAACCAAACGCATCGATCGGCTACGATTCGTCATGGTCAAAGGAGTGGCCACAACTGCAATTGTTGCGAGCATTGGGATTTTGAAACCGGAAATTACCACCCACCAGATCTTCGGAGTAGTCGATCGTTAAGCCCCGTAGGTAGGGTAAATCACGATCGCGTATGATCGCCCGCCAACCATCTCCTTCAAGGGACTGTTCATCAGGGGCGATCGCCTGGCCCGGTGGGTGGAACTGCAAAGCATAGGTCAGGGAGCGACATCCTCCCGATCGCACCTCCAGCCGAAACCAGCCTTGCTCCAGTCCCCATTGTCGAGCAAGACGTTGAACTTCAGCTTGGGCCGCAGCAGACAGAACCAACATGGATAGTCAACAGAATTTTTTAGAAATGTTTTAAAAGACGCGATCTGAAAATGTGACTTGGCTCGCCCAGCGCCTTAGCAAACCCTGCAGCCGTGACCACAGCGACAGGATTCACAGCCTCAGGCAGCCACAAGCGAACGGATTCAATGCAAACTCAGGGCAAGCCAAGTCAAGACAAACGCCCTACTTAGCAGCAGGAGTACGAGCGTAGTCATCTTGAAAGCGAACGATATCGTCTTCGCCCAAATATTCCCCATTTTGCACTTCAATCAGCACCAAGGGAATAGTGCCAGGATTCTCCAGCCGGTGGGTGGTGCATTGGGGAACGTAGGTGGACTGATTGGGCGTGAGCATGATTTCGTTATCGCCGCAGACCACACGCGCCGTGCCTGAAACAACAATCCAATGCTCACTGCGGTGGTGATGCATCTGTAGGCTAAGGCGATGGCCAGGGCTAACCTCAATGCGCTTGATTTTGTAGCCGCGCCCCTCTTCTAACACCGTAAAAGATCCCCAGGGCCGTGCTTCGGTTTGGTTCGTGCTGAGGCCATTTTTCGGAGCAACGCCGTTCTCGGTCTCGGGGGTTTGAGTTTTTGTTGCAGCCACCGTACTGTCCTCGTTGAATGTGGGTGTTTGGTTATGGGTAATTTCTAGCCGACTGTTCTTTCGCGTTTGCAAATCTTTAGCTCGTGGGCCGTTTGGGGGGGTAGTCCTTACGAGTAAAGTACCCAAGCTCAAATGGTGTTGATCTGGATAAGGCTGATTCAGTTTTGATCGCCTTTGATCGCCAAGTACTGACCGTTTGGCTGACTCTGAAGCCAGTAAGCCAATCGCTGATCCCTGAGCTGATCGCCAGGTTAATGACCCGTTGATTACCCGTTGGATTTTTCAGGCATTTTCCAGGGATCTGCCAGGCGATCGCCTCATATCCCATCTTTCGGTTGATTTTGGTTGATTTCGGTTGATGCAGTTCAGCTTCCTTTGCTGCTGAACCCCCTGACCATCCCTCTGTTTCGAGTATAGGCGAGGAATTTTGAGGCGAAAACAGTTCCCCCACTCAGCACTACCCCCCTCCCAACCCATCAGCACCCGCGCGATCGCCCCAGATTGGCATCGCCCTGTTGAGTCACCCTGTTGCGCCCCCCAGTGGCAGCCAATTCGTAAAACGAGAGCGTCCCGATCGCCCGATTGTTTACCGGTTCCTCGATCCTCAACCTCGGGATTCGATCGCCCCCCAGGGATTCACAGTGACCTGTGGCGCATCGGTGATAATCTGATACTTGGCAAAAATACCGATGAAGGCGCGCTGGCGTACCTTCAGTGCGGTTCGCCCCGTTAACACCGAGTTTGAAAAACCGCTCGCACCCCAATCAGCGATCGCCCGGTGTCTTCCACCACGACAGTGCGATCACTGGATTTGCGAGCAAGCCAACCCAGATCATTGAAGCGATAAACTCACAGGCTCGAGCATGGTCACCACCACTGAAAAAACCAACGTCGGCTACATCACGCAAGTCATCGGCCCCGTGATCGACGTGAAGTTCCCCGGCGGTAAATTGCCCCGCATTTACAACGCCCTCAAAGTCCAGGGAACGAACCGCGCCGGTCAAGAAGTTTCTGTGACCTGCGAAGTGCAACAGTTGCTCGGCGACCAACAAGTCCGTGCTGTGGCAATGAGCAGCACCGATGGTCTCGTGCGCGGCATGGAAGTCCAAGACACCGGTGCACCGATCAGCGTTCCCGTGGGTAAAGCCACGCTCGGCCGCATTTTCAACGTTTTGGGCGAACCCGTTGATAACCAAGGGCCCGTCGAAGCCACTGAATTTTCTCCCATCCACCGGGCAGCCCCCAAGCTGACCGAACTGGAAACCAAGCCCTCCGTGTTCGAAACCGGGATCAAGGTCGTTGACCTACTGACCCCCTACCGTCGCGGCGGCAAAATCGGTCTGTTCGGCGGCGCTGGCGTGGGCAAGACCGTGATCATGATGGAATTGATCAACAACATTGCCACCCAGCACGGTGGGGTATCGGTGTTTGCCGGTGTGGGCGAACGAACCCGCGAAGGGAACGACCTCTACAACGAAATGAAGGAGTCGGGCGTAATCAACGAGGGCAACCTGAAGGAGTCCAAGATTGCGCTGGTTTACGGCCAAATGAACGAACCGCCGGGAGCACGGATGCGTGTTGGCCTGTCGGGTCTGACCATGGCTGAATACTTCCGCGACACCAACAAGCAAGACGTACTGTTGTTTGTGGACAACATCTTCCGCTTTGTGCAAGCCGGTTCGGAAGTATCGGCGCTGCTAGGTCGGATGCCCTCCGCCGTGGGTTACCAGCCCACCCTGGGTACGGATGTGGGTGACCTGCAAGAGCGGATTACCTCGACCACCGAAGGTTCGATCACCTCGATTCAAGCCGTCTACGTGCCCGCAGATGACTTGACCGACCCCGCTCCGGCAACCACCTTTGCTCACTTGGACGGTACCACCGTGTTGTCCCGGGGCTTGGCCGCTAAGGGGATTTACCCGGCTGTGGATCCGTTGGGTTCGACCTCGACGATGCTGCAACCGGCGATCGTGGGGCGCGATCACTACGACACGGCTCGGGCGGTGCAAGCCACCCTGCAACGCTACAAGGAACTGCAAGACATCATCGCCATTTTGGGTCTGGATGAATTGTCTGAAGAAGACCGCTTGACGGTGGCCCGCGCCCGGAAGCTGGAGCGTTTCCTATCGCAGCCGTTCTTTGTGGCGGAAGTGTTTACCGGCTCGCCTGGTAAGTACGTGACCCTGGAAGACACGATCAAGGGCTTCAAGCTGATCCTGTCGGGTGAGCTGGACAAGTATCCTGAGCAAGCCTTCTATATGGTTGGCGACATCGATGAAGCGATCGCCAAGGGCGAAAAGCTGCTGAATAGCTAGTTTTTTAAATCGCGCTGCGGAATGCGGGGGCTGGGTTAACCGGTCTCCGCTGTCGCTGGTGTTGTTTGTTCACGGTGTTGCAATTCCGCTCGATCGAGCCAAGAGGTTATGAGCTTAACAGTTCGTGTTATTTCCCCAGACAAGACCGTTTGGGATAACCAGGCAGAGGAAGTGATCCTGCCGAGTACCACAGGACAGTTAGGCATCCTACCCGGCCACGCGCCGCTGCTGACGGCGTTGGGCACGGGAGTGATGCGTGTTCGGGTCAGTAAGGATTGGTTGCCGATCGCCCTGATGGGTGGCTTTGCCGAAGTCGAAGATAACGAAGTGACGGTGCTGGTGAATGGAGCCGAACGGGGTGACTCGATCGACCGTTCCGCCGCCCAAGCAGACTATACCGACGCAGAAGCTCGGGTAGCTGCCGCTAACAGTCCTCAAGAGAAAATTAAGGCAACCCAAGCCCTCAAACGCGCCCGCGCTCGAGTGCAGGCGGCTGGTGGCACGGTTTAGACCGCCAACCAATTTTCATATTTTCTCGATCTCAATATCTATTTGTTGATGATCTTGATCATTCAGATCAACGATTGGATTGACTCATCCAAGGCGGGGTAGGGCTAAACCTATCCCGCTTTTCTTTATCCTGTTCCGATCTCGCTTCTATCCATCTCGCTTTTAATGGGAAGAGGCAACTTTGCTCACCGGTCGCGGGGATCCATCGGTCTTCGCGTCAGGGTTTTGGTAATCTCCTCCGAACGATCAAAATGATGCAAATTTCAGGTTTATTGCGGGCGATCGGGCAGCAACTGAGCAAACGGCTGGGACAATGCGGGGCGATCGGCCTGTTGGGCTTGCTGATGTGGCTGATGGTTCCCACTGGTGCGGCCCAAGCCCTCACCAATATCAAGCTGTCAGATTTGAACTATCGGGAATGTCCGGCTGAAGTGGCCGCTGGGGCCGTCACCTCTGGTGGCGCAACGCTGCCGGCCAAATGCTTCATCGTCTATGGCAAGGCAAACAACACCACGGGAAAAACGGTGTTTGATGCGGATATCTTTGGGCGAATCTATGACGCGACGGATAATTCGATTATGGAAAATCGCACTCGTTTGGGCGCGATCGAGCAAATTCCGCCCGGCGTGAGCGAATTTGAGTTTCGGATTTCTGTGCCCGTCAGCCAACCGGAACCGCTCCAGCTCAAGCAATTTAAGGCAGCAGGGTTCACCGCCCGCGTGCGTCGTTAGTGGGTCGCTAAGATGGCTACCCACCCTTGGGATAAATCTTGGACTTAACCCGAAGATGCCTATCTAATGGCCACAATCATCCCGAGCTAACAGCAAAACCAGCAGCAAGAACGACAGCAAAAAGAGGGGCCCGTCTTTTAACTTGCCCCTCCTCGATGACATGGGTTAATTGAGCTAACTAGCTCGATCAATCAAACCAATCAAGCTAATCCAATCAGTCGAATCGATCAAACCGATCTAATCAGTTGAATTGATCAGTCGAGTCGATCGAGCAGTGTTTATGACTGCACCGACTTCAAGTAAGCCAGCATCGTATCAGCATCAGAAACTTCAAAAGGATCGCTGGGAGCATTGTCTCCATAGCCAGGTTCAATGAACATCTTTTCGATCGCGCCGTCATTGACCACCATGGAATAGCGCCAAGAACGCATCCCAAACCCCAGATTGGACTTGTCTACCAACATGCCCATCTTGCGAGTAAATTCCCCATTACCATCGGGGAGTAGGAAAACATTCTGAGCGTTTTGTTGTTTGCCCCACTGAAACATCACAAAAGCATCATTCACCGACAAGCAGATCACCGCATCTACACCCAGGCTCTTAATTTCTTCATAGAGTTCTTCGTAGCGCGGCAGGTGGCTGGTGGAGCAGGTGGGCGTGAAAGCGCCCGGCAGTGAAAACAACACAACACGCTTGCCACCGAAGATATCTTGGGTGCTGAGATCTTGCCAACGGAAGGGGTTAGGGCCCGGCACGGACTCATCGCGGACGCGGGTTTTGAACACAACATCGGGGACACGATCAAGCATGGTGGTGACTTCCTTATGCGTAAGACGGAATTTCGCCTGAACTCGTAATGATTATGACTTAGAAGAAATAATTTGACAAGGGACAGTTTCGGGTCAATGACCAATGTGCCCACAGCCAATGCAAGGGGAGGTTAGTCGCTAAAATCAACGCAGCACCCTGAAATTATTGCTGATCTAATCGTTACAAGCATGGGCATTGCGAGCATGGGTGAAAAAATAGGGGCTAAATTTCGTTGCAGTCGTTGAAATTGGGGCACAGGTGATGAATTTTCTGGACTCGGATGATGATCCGCCCCTCCAAATTAACGTCACGCCCATGGTGGATGTGATTTTTGCGATTTTGGCGTTTTTTGTGGTGGCTACGGCTTTTTTGACCCGATCGCGCGGTTTGCCGGTGAACTTGCCCAGCGCCGCCACAGGCCAAGCCCAAACCCAGTCAATGCCGGTGGTGACGGTGGATGCGGCTGGAAATTTGGCAGTTGATCGACAGCCGATCCCGATCGAGCAATTACCTACTCTGGTGCAGGCAAAGTTGGGGCCTCGCACCCCAGAGCAGCCCATGCGCACCGTAGCCATTGAGGCCGATCGAGCCGTGAGCCACGGGCGAGTGGTGGAAGTGATGGATCGGTTGCGCCAAATCCCCAACCTGCAACTGGCGATCGCGACGCGATCGAGCAACCCCTAACCCCAAGATTTTGAGCCATAACAATCCCAGCTATGGCATTCCGAGCCATGGCATTATTTGGGGAGAATCGCGGCAAACTACTGTGCTGATTCTGATGCGTTGATTCTGATTCGATCTCCCCCTCCTCCTCATCGTTTAGGCTCACCTGCCATGCGCGATCGCCTTGAACCTGCTCCTTACCTTCCCCGTGTGCCCCTGTGGCGGCGTGGTGTGGCCACGGCGATCGATGCGGTCATTGCGGGATTGTTCAGCGGCCTGTTGGGGGCCGGGTTTGAACTGCCGGTTTTTGTGCTCCTGTGGCTCCTGGTGCGAGTGGTGATGGTGGCCAATAATCGCGGCCAAAGCATTGGGCGATTGGCCATGGATATCAAACTGGTGAATCCCCGCACCCGCCGCCTGCCAACGATGGTGGAGCTGACCCAACGGGAGGGCATCGTGGGCATTGAAGCTTGGTTGGCCTTGCAGGGATTGTTCCTGTTGTCGCAGGTGAACCCGGTGGCACTGCTTTGTTTGGCTCCGGCAATTGTCGATGGCATTGTGACGGCTACGGATGAAAGCCGCCAACAACAGTCCTTTCACGATCGCCTGATTGGGTCAATTGTGGTGCAAACTTCTCGGGGGTTTTCCCTAGATTTGAAGGTGCAACGGTGGTATCGTCTCCTGCGCGATCGAACTGAGCGTTTTATGCGAAGATAGAGTGCTGCAAAACTGCCCGAATCCGTTTGCGGACAAAATCAGCAGTTCTGCTCGATCGGCGATCGCCCCCCGCCTGTTTTGCCCAGTGCCAATGCGGCGGCGCACGATCGTCCAATCGCAAACCCTTTGCACCGATCGAACCATTAGGAGTTTCCCACCGTGGCTAAAGGTAAAGACGTACGGCTCGTGATCACCCTGGAGTGCACCGAGTGCCGCACCAACACTGACAAGCGCTCGCCCGGCGTGTCGCGCTACACCACCCAAAAGAACCGCCGCAACACCACCGCGCGCTTGGAACTGAAAAAGTTCTGCCCCCACTGCAACAGGCACACGGCACACCGCGAAATTAAGTAATTTTTCGCCCTTAACCCAATTTCGACCCGGAGCGTTCACTCGCTCCGGCCGTTAATTGCGCAGTTGTGTTAGTTGCACAGTTGTGTTGACTGCGCAGTTGCGTTATGCGAACTCAGTGCGATCGGCTGTCTCCAAGCCGAGTTGCCCGCTCTTCCTAAATCACCCCTGAATCATTAACGAATCACCATGGCTTACTATCGTCGTCGCGTTTCTCCCCTCAAACCCGAAGAGCCGATCGACTACAAAGACGTTGATCTGCTGCGTCGCTTCATCACCGAGCGCGGCAAAATCCTGCCCCGTCGTGTAACCGGTCTGACGGCCAAACAACAACGCGATTTGGCCGTGGCCATCAAGCGCGCCCGCATCTTGGCCCTGCTGCCGTTCATCAACAAAGAAGCCTAGACCGCCGTTGGGCATTGAGGATCAGGTGTCTAGGGTTTACCGTCAAAAAATTGTCCAAAACCCTGATTCCACCGTTACTAACTCGTGAGAGACAAGGGGCTTAGGGCCTGTCGTCGTCTAGCCCGAAGCCCTAGATCTACCATTAGCGAATCAGCTCTGCCATTAGCGGATCAGCAAGGGGCTTAAGCCCCTGGTTACGATGACTGGGGCACGGAAGATCAACCATTTCAGCCTCACCTCGAAAAATGACGACACCCCCTAAGCCCCTGGTTGTGACCACTGGGGTGTAGGCAATTAACTTTGCTTAAACATGTTTAAAAGGGGCGATCGACTAGTTCGATCGCCCCTTTGCTGTATCCAAAATCCGTGAACCCAGCCCTAGGGAACCCGCCAAGCCTTTTCGTGATAGTCATTCTGGGTGGCGTAGGGATCGGGCGCATCATGACTGTGACCGTGCCCATGATCGTGACCGTGCCCATGACTATGATCATGGCCGTGGCTATGCCCATGGCTGTGGCTGTGATCATGATTGTGGTCGTGGGCGTGACCATGATGCCCGTGATCATGGCCATGGGCTTGGCCGTGATCGTGGTGATGATGCCCACTGGCCAACGCATCCGGGGCGATCGCCTCGCCATCGTCCTGACCCAATCCCAACAGATTGCGGCTGACGGCCCGGCGGAACTTGCATAGCTCGCAGTTCATGGCCACCTGCCCGGCGATCGCCTCCTGTTCCCGCTCCTTCACCAGCTCAAACAAAACGGGATCTAAGCCAATTTCCGGCAAGGATTGGATTTGCACATCAGGGCGATCAATCCGCGCTTGGTCGGAGTAGCCGTGAATCCGCTTCATCAGCGCGCCTGTGAACAAGAAGTGCGGCAACACCACCACCCGTTTGGGGTTCCAAGTCCAAGCCCGTTCCCAGCCCGCATCCAAACGCGGATGGGTGATGCCACTAAAACATAGCTCCAAACCCTTGAAGCCGCTGCCTTCCCAAAGCACCCGCGCCAGCTTATAAGCATCGCCATTGGCATCGGGATCCGAAGCGCCGCGCCCCACAAACAGCAACACCGACTCATCGCGGGGGATCTCACTTTGCCGATCGAGTTCATCCAAGCGCGATCGCCACAATTCCACCAAGCGATCGGCCACACCAAAATGGCGACCATAGTGAAACTTCAGCCCCGGATGGCGCGCCCGGGCGCGATCAAGTTCATTGGTCACATCAAACTTGTTGTGCCGCGCCGCAAACAGCAACACCGGCAGGGCGGTCATTTCCTGATAGCCCATGGCCACCATTCGATCGACCCCCTCTTGGATTGACGGTTCCGTTAACTCCAAAAAACAGGGCACAACCGGCCGAGAGGTGTCATAGGCCGCAAAGGCTTCCACAAACTCCATGAAGGTGCGGCGGCCATCTTCATCGCGCGTGCCGTGACCAATGAGCAGCAGCGGAAACTTATCAGGGGTGGACGGGGCGATCGTTTCAGCGGACTCAGCGGACTTAACAGACACATTCAGCATGGATTTCAGTTCGCGCCCCGGTGCATCGCCGAGGGTCTAAGGGAATGGGTGATTTGAACTGACGGGGCGATCAGTTTCCGCGTTTTCAATTGCTCACAGCCTACCCAATGCCACTCGCACAGGACAGGGAAGCAACGCGATCGCCCCAGCAGATTGGAGGCATTCCGACTCATGGTTTGCTCAGGGCTGGCTAAGCATGTTTGTTGGCACAGCCCCACCAATCACGGCTGCGGCACAGTCGCGGAATTTCACCGCCATTTCCCACCAAGCTGCCGAAATACCTTAGCACCTTGCCCGGTCTGGTACATTGCCCCTACTGGGGATCGGAGCTTGCTGGGCCAGCCGGGTCAGTATTTGGAACGATGGCAATCACGGGCGATCGACCTCAAACCCTTCTGCTTTCAGCATAGCTAAGGCGTTCACTCGCGAAAATTCAATCCTCAATCCCCAGCAACTCTTTGAGGAATTGCACAAGCTTCACCATATCTGGCACTTGCTCTAGTGTTTCCTGGGATATCCAGTTATCACGAGCAAAGCTAACAGTATTCGTAAATCCAGGTTGTAACACGCTAACAACTGCCGCAATAGTCGCTTTTTCCCGACTGGCAGGCTTCCGAAGATGAGTATATTGATTGACATAGTTTCTGGCTTTGATCATGTAATCTGGATACATTAAATCCCCACACTGAAGAATTATTTGTTCCAAATTTCCTTGTCGCTGATTGTCAGGAATAATATAGATTCCTAATTTCTTATTCTTGCCCATAACACATCCAGGCTTACAATCATTAGATTCAAGATCAACTTCAGGGAAGTATTCTTTTGCAATCTTTTCTAGCCACCCAATCTTTGTTTTAAGAGTTAAATCTATTGCGTCTTGATCTGCATCAACAAACAGACAAAAGGCTTTTAGAAAATCGAGGTGATTTTGGTTTTCTTTCAAATTACTTAGCGCTGCATCCACATCTTCCAGAAAGTCAGGTAACTGACCCCCATTTCCTATAAATATCCCGACAGATAAATTGTTACAGTATAAAATTCTTGGCATGTCAACTCTTGCATATAAGAGCTAATTTATAAAGAGAAGCTAAAGCCGACTTGGCAGCTCTAAATCCGGTTTTAGGCTAGACCTACCCGAAGCATCACCCAGCTCATGAGTCGTCTCCCGGTCATTGCCAATCCTACCCGCA
>NZ_JAZAQF010000080.1:0-744 GCF_043235035.1 Limnothrix redekei LRLZ20PSL1
CAATCGCATCCATGTGCGTGTTCATCTCGGTGATGAAACCGCCGATGGTGCGCAGCGCCTCGCCGGTCTTGCGGACCAGATCCACGCCACCGGCGACTTCTGTCGAGGAGTTCTGGATGAGTGCCTTGATCTCCTTCGCGGCATTCGCAGACCGCTGGGCGAGTTCGCGAACTTCCTGGGCAACAACCGCGAAGCCTTTGCCCGCTTCGCCCGCACGGGCAGCCTCGACGCCTGCGTTCAGAGCCAGAAGGTTGGTCTGGAAGGCGATTTCATCGATGACGCCGATGATGTTGGAGATCTGCTGCGAGGAGCTTTCGATCCGGCGCATTGCCTCTTCAGCGCGAGACACCACTTCCGAGGATTGGTTCGCGGAGGTGTTGGCGTGGGACGCCACGCTGCGGGCCTCTTCGGTGCGCTTGGTGGAATTGACCACGTTTGCCGTGATCTCTTCCACGGCGGCAGCTGTCTGCTCCAGGGCCGCGGCCTGCTGTTCGGTGCGCTTCGAAAGGTTGTTGGTCGCCTCGCTGATATTGCCGGCCGAGGACGTCACGATGTCACTCGTCTGGTTGATCGCCGCAATGACGCTGCCGAGCGACTCGACCGCACGGTTGAAGTCGTCGCGCAGCTTTTCGTATTCCGAGCCGATCACGCCGATCTGCACGGTGAGGTCACCCTCGGCCAGGCGTTCCAGCGCAGACCCCAGCGCGCGGATCGCATGGTTCTGCCGTTCGGAGGCCGTCCGCA
>NZ_JAZAQF010000090.1:0-83929 GCF_043235035.1 Limnothrix redekei LRLZ20PSL1
TCCCTTCTCGTAAGCTTCTACGATTTTTCGGCGCAAGTCCAGCGAATAAAGACTCATGAGTTTTCCTGACGATAACTTCACTACACTGATAATTATATCGTGCCATTCGTTATAGGCAAAGGCTGTATTTTTGAGACTTATACCAAATTCAACAAGAATGTAAAAACCGAACATTTTCTAGGTTCAATTGTGGTTATCCCTGACGGGACAGTTAGCGGAAACATTTCTTGTTTAAAATTGGTAGATGGGCAGCAACGACTAACCACAATTTCTCTCTTACTTTGTGTCTTGAGAGATTTAGCAAAAGCTAAAAATCAAGACAAATTAGCTCGGAAGATCAACAAATTTCTTATCAATGAAGATGAAGAAGGTGATGCACTACTGAAATTAGTGCCAACCGAAAAGTATGGTGACCAGTTAGCTTACAAGAGTCTATTAAACTCTCAAGCAATGGATCAGAGTCTAGAGTCCCTGATTCCCAACGCTTATGAGCACCTGTATGAATATATTGGAGAAAAAATTGACAGCCATGATCAAGATTTCTGTGATGGAGAAAATTTTGACCTAGGGACAATTTTCACTGTTATCACCAGTGCTTTTCATGTCATTTTTATCGAACTCAGTCGAGATGAGAGTCCATACAAAATTTTTGAGAGTCTCAATGCAAAAGGTGTAGATTTAACCCAAGCAGACTTGGTGCGCAACTATATTGCAATGAGGCTGCCAAATAATTCGCAAAAAGAAGTATTTGAGAACCTTTGGCAACCTATTGAGAATCAACTACAGGAAAAGCGTGCAGTAGGGCAGTCGCGTATTGGAGAATTGACAGCTTTTTTAAGGCATTATCTGGCAATGTGGTCTGGAACTTTATGCCGAGAAGAAAGCATTTACGAACACTTTCGGGAGCGTTGTGAACAGCTAAATGATGATAGTTTTGTAGAAGAGCTAGAACGACTCAAAAAATTCTCTAGCTACTACAACAACTTGCTGCGCCCTGATCAAGACAAAAGTGACAAAGATATCTTTCAATCTTTACAGCGTCTCTCTCGGCTAGAGTTTTCGACTGCTTATCCTTTCCTATTGAACGCTTATGATGCAATGTCGCAATCACAGATATCTACTGACCAATTTTTAGTCATTCTACAAATCCTTGAGAATTACTTGGTAAGGCGCTTTATTGTTGGAGAACCATCCAACTATCAAACTACTATGTTTCCTATCCTATGGCGAGATATTGAGCGACGAGTTCATGAGGGTAATTCCCTGGAAAATTCCCTGAAAAATTCGCTTGTAGAGCGAAAATATCCTGATGACAATAAAGTTGTAGAATCAATTAGGACTCGTAGTATCTATAAATCATCATATCGAGAACGTATCTGCCTTGTCTTGGAAAGTATCAATCGATATCTGTCCTCTGGAACTGATGGATTTACAGTACTTGAGGATAAACCCAGTATCGAGCATATTCTGCCTCAAAACCCAAGTCGTGAATGGAAAGAGGAGCTGGGATTAGAATTTGATGAAACCCATAGTCAATATTTACATACACTTGGTAATTTAACTTTAGTAACTGGTAGGTGGAATATTGAGCAATCCAATCTGCCATTTGAGTTCAAAAAGCTACCGTTAGCAGATCATGCTTTGAAGTTGAATAGTAACTACTTTTCGCGATCAATTGAAAAATGGGACGCTGCTGCGATCAATGAGCGCGCACATTTTCTAAGTCAAGCATTTTTAAGAATTTGGCCATCTCTTGGAACCCCTACTACCACGATAAAAGAATTTCATGGAAAGCCAAAGTCTATTGTAATTCGAGGAGAAATTATAAATATTCCTCGTAAGACATGGAGACAGGCTCTAATTCAAGTTTCCGAGTGGATTATCACTAAGCACCCAGAAGTCTTTGAGAAGGTCAAGAATTCATCAAGTTTTATTGTCAACAATCTTGATAACAATACTGATCCCAAAAGTTGGTCTAAGCTGTCAAATGGATCATGGATTTATAACAAAAACAGTGCGCGTCGTTGTTTGGAAATTTGCCGACGTTTCCTAGAAACTGCTGGACTCCGTGATAGTGACTGGGCCATCGAAGAATCTGACTAAGGACAGAATTGATTGCAGGAAATATTGTTGAAATGCCACCTGCCGAAAAGCGCCATGCAGCTTGCGTAAATCGGTTAGTGCACTTGTTGACGGTACAACATTCAGGGACAAGCGATCGTCAGTGTGCAAAATTCGGTGCAGATGACCGACTCATTTCTCCAGCCGGATATTGCAGTGCTGCGATGGCGATCGAACTTCTATGAAGATGGCTATCCAACTTCCGCTGATGTTCAGTTGCTCATTGAAGTTGCTGACAGCACCGCTCGGTACGATCGCCAGGTCAAAGGCGCACTCTATGCCCGCGAGGCGATCGGGGACTATTGGTTAGTAGACTTGGAGCAGCGCCACTTGGAAGTTTATTGATCGCCCCGTGCTGATGGCTATGGCGATCGGCTGATTTTGCAACCTGGTGAGACGATCGCCCCGATCACCTTTCCCGATCGAATTATTGCCGTTGAGCAATGTTTTGCAGCCTTGTCTAGCCCTTGATTGGCAGTTGAATCAAAAACTCAGTTCCCTGTCCTAATTCTGACTGGACTGTCAAACTGCCGCCATGTTTTTTCTCGACAATTTGGCGGGCGATCGTTAGCCCCAATCCCGTCCCCTTGCCCACGCCCTTTGTGGTAAACAAATGGTCAAAGATCTTGGCTTGCACCTCTTCGCTAATGCCCTTGCCATTATCCCGAATTGAAATCTGCACTTGATCATCAACAACAGTTGTACTGATTGTGATGATTTGGGAATGCGCTTCTAATTCCTTGAACGATCGACCCTGCACCATTTCATCAAACACATCGATCGCGTTGGCCAGGATATTCATAAATACCTGGTTGATTTGTCCTGGAAAACACTCAACTTCTGGTATGTCTCCGTAGTCAGTTTTGACTTCGATGGCAGGCCGAAACGGATTTGCCTTGAGCCGGTATTTCAAAATCAGCACTGTGCTGTCAATACCCTCATGCAAATTAGCGCTGACCTTATATTCTGTGTCGGCACGAGAGAAAATGCGAAGGCTGGTGCTGATCGATTTGATTCGATCGGTTGCTCCCTGCATTGAGTTCAGCAACTGAGGTAAATCTTCGCAGATATATTCCAAGTCAATGTCTTCAGCGTGATCTTGAATGGGAACAACTGGATTGGGATAATGCTGCTGATAAAGCGCCAAATGTGCCAACAAGTCTTTGACGTGATCCTTGCCATTGTTAATGCTGCCATTGAGAAAGCCGATCGGGTTGTTAACTTCGTGAGCCACCCCTGCTACCAGGTTTCCGAGAGAAGCCATTTTCTCATTCTGCACCATCTGCAATTGGGACTGTTCCAATTGCTGAGCATAGGTTTGAGATTGTTGGTAAAGTCGAGCATTTTCCAAAGAAATGGCGGCTTGGCTGCAAAGGAATTTCAAAATAGTGATCCGATCGCTGGTAAACACGCCACTGGTTGATCGATTTTCCAGGTATAAAATAGACCGCACATTCCCTTGGTTAAGGATTGGCAAACACAAAACGCTCTTGGGTTGATAGCAGCTTAGGTAATCACCAATGACGGGTAAATCGGTCTCAAGATCATTGATAACAACCATCACTACCCTGTTTTTTACATATTGAATCAGCTTAATCGGAATGTCGGGGTTATCGTCTAAGGGAGTCGATTGCAATGTCACCTGCTCTGGGTTTGCCATCACTCTCACCTGCCATCGATCGCCCTCCCAAAGGATTAAGGCACATCGATCGGCTCCCGAGTTTTTCAACATCGTCTGAGCTAGGGTTTGCAGCAATTCATCCAGGGCGATCGTGCTGACCAGATTTTGAGAAACCTGTAGCAGGGCAGTGAAATCAAGCATTTGGTTAATGCTGCCGCTAGAACTCCCATGCGGAGTGGTGCGTGATGAGTCAGCCGGATCCGCGATCGTCGCTAGGGTTTCTAAAAGGGCGAAGGGTTGATTAGCCGCTTGCAGAATCGGTTGCAGTAATTGGGCGTAGCGTTGCTCTAAATCAACCACTTTGGCTTTCGCTCCCCAACGAGCATAGCCATAGTAGGCTTCCTGCATATAGCTGGCGGCAATTTTTTCCTTACCCCAATCGAGATAAAATTGCGCGGCCAATTCATGTGCTAAAGCTTCTTCTTGAATGAATCCATTGGCCTTAGCACCCGAGATCGCCCGCTCATAGCCATTAATTGCCTCCAAGAAATTGCCCAAAAATCGATGTTTTTCTGCTATCAAAAGATCCAGCTTATGCTGGTAATTCATCGGGGCATTCTCTGCCCAAGTTGATAGGCTGCTGTGGTGCTGTTCCACCAAGGCGAGTAGCTCTAATTGCTCATTTTTGGGCTTGCCGATCGCGACTGCCAAACAGGTTAACCCTCCATAAAAATGGATGGCGGGAATATGCAACATTCCAACGATGTTATCTAGATACTTCTTGACTTCATTGAGATATTCAAGGGCAAGCCCATAATCACCAAATAAATAGGCCAAGATCAATTTGTAGGTGTAAGCAATCCCAAGATCGGTCAATTGCTGATTCTGAAGATGTTGTGGAAAGATTTTTGTCTCGTCATAACTATCACCAATCAAGAGAGTGGGTTGGCGGTGTGTGACCAACAATCGTTCCAAAAACTCGCTCGTCATTTGCAAGTATGCCAGAGCATTATTTTGTTTTGACGAAGCAATAGCAGAACAGAACTGATCAACCTCTGCTTGCAGTCCAGATAATTCCTTGCCGCCATAGAAACACGCATAAAAATAGTGGGTCAAACAATAGCCTAGATATAAAAAGTCACCGGCTTCTATTCCAGCTAAATATCCCTGCTTGAGCAAAGCAGCCATGGAAGTCATTGATTCTTTCTGGTGCTGAACACAAGCAGCAAAGAAAAGAATGCTCAGGCACTTGTATGCTTTTGTATTGAGTTGATCGATTAGGGTTAAAGACGTTTTTCCCAAGCGATAGCCCCGATCGACCTGACCTAAGCCCGTGGCCAAAACCAAGCCGTAAGTAGCATAGCCAACACTTGAAACAGGTGCATTGCCAAACTGGAGCGACAAGCTCACAATCTTTGCGCAAACAAAGGGCAAAAATGCGAGTTTTGCAATAAACACCATGGGCATAATCATGCCCAGCAATTCCATGGCGGCAATTGTCTTTGGGTCGGTCATCACCGGCAAATTAACCAAATCCTCAATGACTATTCCTTCTAGCTCAGTTTCCACAGTTTGCAAGGTTTGGGCGATGAGGCTTGGTGTGATGTCGTCGGGAAACTGAACTCCCAATTCAGTGATAGCTTGGGCAGCAATAGCGATTGCCTTTGCCAATTGATTCTGAGCCGTCAACACCCTGACTTGCACCATATAAACAGGCACTTTATCCAGGACGGTCTGGGCCCGATCTAAAACCTGTTGAACTTGGGCGATCGCTCCCTCAAAATCGGCCTTTAAACAGGCTACATCCGCCGCCATTTGATGGAGTTTTAAGCTCAACTCATACTGGTTTTGCCAAGGCTCTTCTGAAAGTAGCTCCAGCCCGATCGTCACGAGGTCTTGAGCCACACCGTAAGCCGTTGCCTTTTTGGCCTTTTCAATAGCAGCAAGATTGAGTCGAATCAATGACTCTCGTTCATTTTGCTGACTTAATAGCCCATGCCCCAAATTCAAATGACCAACAATATCAAAGAGCTTCTCCTCACGCTCTGCCGCTGACAAGCGGCTTTGGAGTAACTGACCCATCTTCAGGTGAGTAACCTGTTTTTGATCTTCAGGAATCAGGGAATAAGCAGCCTGTTGCACTCGATCGTGGAAAAAACGGTATTGAATTTGCCCAGAAATCTCTTCGCCCCAGGCTTGATCAACCTGGGATGAATCACGATCCGCATAGAACTTATAAATCTTGCCCTCCGGCAAAATTAGCCCCTCTTGCAGTGCTGGCCATAGGGCTGAAGCCGCTTGAATCTCGTTTTGTTCTGAAACAATCGCCAAGGTCTTGAGGTCAAACTTAGCCCCAACACAAGCGGCAAACTTCAGTTGTGCCTGGGTGACCATGGGCAGCTTTTGGAGCTGCAAGGCCATAAACTCCACCACATCATCCGTTAAGGCTGCGTCCTGTACTTGTACTAAGTCACATTGCCAGTGACCCGCCTCCCGATCGAAGGTAATGAGACTATCTTGGTGTAGTGCCTTTAGGAATTGGGTCGCAAAAAATGGGTTGCCCTGGGTTTTTTGCATAACCAGATGGGTTAAGGGCTGCACTTTGCTGTTTGAGGCTCGGAAAGTATCAGCAATTAACTGGTTGAGACTCTCCGCACTTAAGGGGCCGAGGGTGAGAGTTGCCAGGGAAACATGGGCCTCTTCTAGGGCTTTTACTGTGATTAAAAAGGGATGGCCGGGCAATACTTCATTATCTCGATAGGCTCCCAAAACCAAGAGACATTGGGAATGGGAATGAGCTTCCGTTAGCAGACTTTGCATCAATCCCAAAGAAGTTGAATCAGCCCATTGCAAATCATCGATAAAAATGACAAGGGGATGGTCTGATTTTGCAAACACTTGAATGAAACTTTGAAACAAACGGTTAAAGCGATTTTGGGCCGCTTCGCCAGATAGTTCTGGAGCGGGTAACTGTGGCCCAATGACTTGTTCCAACTCAGGAATGAGATCAATCAGAACCTGACCATTGTTACCCACGGCTTCCAGAATGTTGGACTTCCATTGGGCTAATTGCGCATCAGATTCTGACAAAAGCTGTCCCATCAGGTCGCGCAGTGCTTGTACAAACGCAAAGAGAGGAATATTGCGATTAAATTGATCAAATTTGCCCTTAATGAAATAGCCTTTTTTCTGGGTAATTGGCTTGTGAACTTCATTAACAACAGCGGTTTTACCAATTCCAGAAAACCCAGCTACTAGCATCAGTTCCGAACTGCCTTGAGCAACCCGATCAAAGGCTTTCAGGAGTGCTTGAACCTCAGTTTCGCGGCCGTAGAGTTTTTCAGGAATGAGAAAGCGATCGCTTAAATCCCGTTGACCCAATTCAAAATCAGCAACCTTGCCTGTTTCTTGCCACTGGTCCAGGCATTGTTGTAAGTCATGTTTTAGTCCCAAGGCACTTTGATAGCGATCCTCAGCATTTTTGGCAATTAATCTAGAAACGATCGCTCCCACAATTGCTGGAATGGCTGGATTGATTTGCTCAAGGGGCGCGGGCACTTTGGCAATATGACAATGCACCAGCTCCATTGGGTCATCTGACGCAAACGGCAACTGGCCGCTGAATAGTTGATATAAGGTCACCCCCAAGGCATAAAAATCAGCACGGTAGTCAATCCCTCGGTTCATGCGTCCGGTTTGCTCCGGCGCAAGATAAGTAAGGGTTCCTTCAAGAACATTCGGATTCTGAATTTCCTGTGTCTCTTTGGGCAATAGGGACGCGATGCTAAAGTCAATGAGTTTGATTTGTTTGGATTCTGGATGAATTAGAATATTGGCTGGCTTAATATCTTTATGAATGACTCGTTGTTGATGCAGACCATGAAGAATAGTGGTCAATTGCAGGGCAATGGTTAGCACATCACCTAAGCTGAGTTGTTGTTGCTGACAATATTGCTGAAGGGAAATGCTGCCACAGTCTTCCATGATCAGGACATAGCTATTGCCAATCGGCTCTAAACCTAAAGGCTTCACAATTCCTGGAACATCAAGATTTTGAGTGATATTGTACTGATTTCGAAATTGAATTAATTCGCCGAAGGTGGGATAGCTTGAATGTAGGAATTTCAGAATAACTATTTGCTGATTCTGATGCTGCACGGCACGATAAACGGATGTGCGTGACCCACGGTGAATCTGCTCAACAATTCTATAGCCAGGAACCTCAGGAAAGGAATTGATTGAAGAAGCGTTCAGTGAAGTCATCTGAATTTATCCGTTATTGAGCTTTGTTAGAACTTAGGTTGATTGTTTTTTCAATCAACTAAGGTATCCAGCTTAGCAAGTTCTTTCTGTAAGATGCCAATCTTAATGTTTGGGCTGAGGGCGATGACGATCGCCTGATTTTGTAACTTGGTGAACCGATCGCCCCGATCGCCTTTTTTAATCGCACGCTTATTATTGAACATTGTTTTGCAGTGTTTTCTCACTAATTGTGAATAAGCTTGGGCGATCGCCCCTGGTGGTTTCTAGAATGGGAATCGTAGCCTTGGGAGTTGGCGGCAATGGGGCGATTAGCGCGGTGGCAGTGGGCGGTGTTGGTGCTGCCGTTGGTGGTGATGGTGGGGGTGGTGCTGTGGGCGGCTGGCTCTCAGTTGCATGCTTGGGGTTTGAGTTGGATTTGGGGACTGTTTACCCTGATGCTGGTGGGCTGGCGTTGGTTGCTGGTGCGCTGGACAAAATCCATGGTGGGGCAAGTGGAAGCGGCGATCGCTTCGGCGGGGCTGGCGGACTGGGAACAGCGGGGCGATCACGTCGCGGTGCCGGTGAATGAAGGCGCGTTGGCGCGGGCGGAATTGGCCTTAACGGAACTGCTGCAAGCTTCCCAAAACGACCCGGCCCCTTGGGAGGATTGGGATCAGTTTTGGCAGCGTTGTTTGAGCTTAACGACGGCGGTGGCTCGAGCCTATTACCCGGAGGCTAGCTATCCCTTACTCAGTATTTATGTGCCCCAGGCCTATCGGTTAATGCGGGGGACAGTGGATGATTTGGATCGCTGGATGCAGCAACTGGAGCCGGTTTTGGGCCAGGTGACCGTGGGCCAAGCCTACGAGACCTATACGCTGTATCAAAAGCTGGAGCCTTCCGTGCGTAAGGCGTTTCGGGCCTGGCAGTGGGCCCAGTGGTTTTTGAATCCAGTGGCGGCGGCGGCTCGAACCGCCACTCAAGGCTCCAGCAATCGAGCCGATCGCGCCCTGTTGGCGAATTTGGGGCAAGTGTTGCGGGAAACGGCTTTGCGGAATTTGGCGCGCCAGGCGATCGCCCTGTACGGTGGGGCCGGGTTACCGCCGGAAAATTTTGCCCCGATCGCCTCACCCATCCCCAAAGCCCAAACCCAAACCCTGCAAGCCTTGATTGCCCAAGCGGAACCGGAAGAGGCGATCGCCACCGCCGTGGTGAATGTGTTGTTGTTGGGGCGAACGGGGGCCGGCAAAAGCAGCCTGGTGAATGGGCTGTTTGCGGCGGAGTTGGCGGAAACGGATGTGTTGCCCAACACCGATCGGGTGGTGAGCTATGAGTGGGTGGCCGCCACGGGCGATCGGTTGCGGTTGTGGGACTCACCGGGCTATGAACAGGCGGGTAACCCAACGGCCGGAGAGCAGGCTCGGGCGGCCGCTCGGGCCGCAGACTTGATCCTGTTGGTGACTCCAGCGCTGGATCCGGCACTACAGATGGATTTGGACTGTTTGCGAGATTTGCAAACCGCTGGGGTAACGGCTCCGGTGATTGGGGTAATTTCCCAGGTGGATCGCTTGCGGCCCCTGCGAGAGTGGCAACCGCCCTACGACTGGCTGGGGGGCGATCGACCCAAGGAGCAATCGATGCGGGAAGCTGTGCAATATCGCGCCGAGTTGCTGGGGGCCCATTGCGATCGATTCTTGCCTGTGGTGCTGGGAGAGCGGGGGCCTTGGGGGCTGGAAACCCTTTCCCTGGCGTTACTCGAGGCGATCGGCCCAGCCCAGGAACTTCGCTTGGCCCGCTTCCTACGCGATCGGGAAGCCCGCGCCACGGCCGCCGCTCGCATCATCGATAAATATGTGTTCCAGATGTCCACCGCCCAAGGGCTGGCCCTGTTTCTCAAAAGCCCCGTTCTGCAACTCATTTCGCGGGTGATGACCGGCTCTCCAACCCTGGCCTATCTGCTGGCCGAGCGCATCCCGATCGAGCAATTGCCCTTGGTGGTTGGTAAATTGCAACTGGCCTACGACCTGTTTAGCCTACTGCAACCAACAGCCAGCTTGGACGGCGAAGCGCGATCGCGCAATTTGGATTGGTTGTCCCTGTGGCCGCTGGTGACCGACAACGATCAGCCACCGGAGCAGGAAGCCTGGGCCTTGGGCCATGCCCTGGTGGAACATTGGAGCCAAGAAACCCCGGTCAATACCCTGCGCGATCGGGTGCAGTTCTATCGCCAAGCGCGATTGGTCTAGGCAAAATCGGCCTAGAACCGCTGGAACGGGCGATCGCAGCAGATAAATCTCCATGGCGAAGGAACGCGCCTTGACCCGAACGGAGTCGGAATTTCGCGCTAATCGCATCCCTGCTGCTTTTTGGCGAAAAATTGAGCAAAATCAATTCAGAACTTTAACGCACCATTGATCGGCTGCTAAGGCGGGAGATTAATTTGTGATGATGCATTATCGAAACTTTAACTACAAGTATCACAAATTTACGGCGGCCATTCAGATCATCCGTTAACATTGGAGAAGACTTGGTGCTATTTGCACATTTTGCAACTCAAATTTAAATTTCTAATCCTCTGGTGCTCTTTATAAATACTTAATCTGATGCAGATATTCATAGTTATGGTCTGCCCTGGGCTGATTGTTTGATGTTTAGTGTTTGGGTAACTCGCTAAGAGCGATTCCTAAGCAGATGTCTGAAAAGCCATAGCTACTCCTTTCAGGTTTCATCGCAAACAAGGGGCTTAAGCCCCTTGCCTTCGTGATGATTGGTGCTTGGCAAATAATCCAAGACGCTTTTCAGACATCCACTCAACAAGATTGCTAATTTTCTTTCCATTCAACAACTGACTGTCATGTCAAACCAGTTTCTTGGCATCACTGAAAAACTCAGTTTCCTGATTCAGCAAACTCCCTTAGCACTGATTGAATGGAACCAAGATTTCTGTGTCATCAGTTGGAACCCGGCTGCCGAAAAAATCTTTGGTTATTCTGCGGAAGAAATCTATCTGCAACCGGTTAGCCGGATTGTGTCGCCAACCATTCAAACGACCCTCAAGCCCTTGATGGTGGCCCTGCTAGAGGAGCGCAAAACGGTTGTTTATCAAAATGAAAATCTCCGCAAAGACGGCAGCACCATTATTTGTGAATGGATTAACACGCCGGTTTTTGATGACGAAGGCCGGATGCTATCCATTTACTCGATCGCCCAGAATGTGACCGATCGGGTGACGGCCGAACGACGTTTGCAAGAATCCGAGGCTCAGCTCTTAGAAAAGTCCACGACCCTCGAGCAGGTGGTGGAACAGCTTCAGCAAGCGCAAATTCAACTGGTGCAAAGTGAAAAAATGTCAGCCCTGGGGAATTTGGTCGCCGGGGTCGCCCATGAAATTAATAATCCTTTGGGGTTTTTAAAGGGCAATATTCGCCCAGCATTGGAGCACCTGGAGGATCTGTTTGCCCTGTTAGATGCCTATGCGGAACATCACCCCAATCCCCATCAGCAGGTACAGCAACTCATTGAAGAAGTTGATTTAGAATTTATTCGCCAGGACTTGCCCAAGCTTTTGGAATCAATGAATCAAGGAATTGATCGCATTAAAACAATTAGTGATAGCTTAAGGACTTTCTCGCGCTTAGATAGTGAATATCCAGTTAGTTTTGACTTGCAAGATGGATTGGATAGCACAATTTTATTACTAAAACATCGCCTGAAATCCCATGATCATCGGCCAGCCATTCAGGTCATTAAAAATTATGGTGATGTGCCTGAAGTGGAATGTTTTGCCGGTCAACTGAATCAGGTGTTTATGAATTTGCTGGCTAATGCGATCGATGAACTGGATGAAGCTTGCCGCGATCACAGCTTCCAGGAACTAAGCGAACATCCACCCCAAATCATCATCACCACTGCCCTAGCTGCGGATCAAAAATCGGTTCACCTATCCATCCAGGACAATGGGCGCGGCATTGCTGAGGAGCTGCAAAGCCAGATTTTTGAGCATTTATTTACAACTAAATTGGTGGGCAAAGGAACTGGCTTGGGCTTAACCCTGTCTCGACAAGTGATTGAAGAAAAGCATGGCGGTCGATTGTGGTTGGAGTCCCAGTTAGGGGTGGGCACAACCTTTATGATTGAGTTGCCGCTGGTTTGTGTAGATAGGAGTTAGGATTGAGCGTCATTGGTCAGGAAGTTGCATCGCTGCAACTTGGGATGCAACTGGAATCGATGCGGATCGCATCGATCGCCCTGTCGGTGGCGGGTAGTCGGCATCGGCGGGCGGCGGAACCTTGCCAAGATGCCAGTGGTTGGGCCTTGGGCGATCGGGCAGGATTTGCGGTGGTGGCCGATGGAGCCGGATCGGCCAGTGCCTCCGATCTGGGGGCCCAGGTGGCGGTGGAAACGGTTTTAACGCTGTTACCCCGTTGGCAGCGGCAGCGATCGCCCCGATCGTTGGCGGATTGGTTGCCGTTGTTGCGGGCGGTGGTGCGGGCGGCTCGGTGGGCGGTCGATCGGGCAGCACGCGATCGGGATTTGGCCTTGCGAGAGTTGGCTTGCACCTTGGTGGTGACGGTGGCCTTACCAACGGGATTGGCGATCGCCCAAATTGGCGATGGGGCGGTGGTGATTCAAGATGCCCAGGGTAATTGGCAAACGCTCACGCAGCCGGAACAGGGCGAATTTGCCAACGAAACCCGATTTTTGCAGGAGCTAGGGGCCGCCCGATCGCCTCAGTTGGTCACTTGGCTCGGTGATTGGCAGTCTCTCGCGCTATTTTCCGATGGTTTGCAGCGCTTGGCCTTGCAAGAACCCGATCAATCGCCTTTTCAGCCCTTTTTTCAGCCGTTGTTTCGGTTTTTAGCCCAAAACCAAGACCTGACCGTCGTGATCGATCGGCTGCGGGCGTTTTTGGAGTCCGATCGAATCGCCCAGCGCACCGATGATGATGTCACACTAATTTTGGTTCAACGTTTGGCTGATTGAACCGAAGCATCATCCCAAAAACAAGCCCAAAAGCAATCCCAAGAACACTCTCAAAAACAATCTTAAAACTGGCTATGCAACCGGATTTGCCCCCCAACTCCAATCCTCCAACGGCTCCCCGATCGCCCGATCGGCTCCTGCAAGCGACCCAGTGGATCGTGCTAGGGGCCATTGCCCTGGCTTGGGTTGGCCCGGCCTTCAGCCCCAGCGCCGAACCCACCTCCGAAACCCCCAAACCGGCGATCGAACAGGGGCGTTAGGGCGTGTTTGGTCGCAAAACTGGGGAGCAAGGCACGGATTTTCTGAGTCGTTGGGTCAGCGGCGTTGCGCCCACCGCTGGCGAGCCAGGGCCAAGGCGATCGCTGTGGAGTCGTTGGCAGCGATCGGCTCTGGCCTTGGGGGCTGGGGTGGTGATGGGGCTGGGGCCGGAGCCGGTGGGCTGGTGGCCGCTCCCCTGGGTGGCGATCGCCCCACTGTGGTGGTTGCTGGCAAACCCAACGCTCAATTGGCGCGATCGACTTGGTTTGGGCTGGCTTTGGGGTTTGGGCTACAACCTCGTGGCGGTATTTTGGCTCACGGGCCTACATCCCATGATGTGGCTGGGAGTCTCCTGGGCCACCAGCCTCACCATTGCCTTGGTGTGCTGGTTGGTGGCGGCCGGTTGGGCCGGGTCACAGGTCGCCTGCTGGGCGGTGGGGTTTGGGCTGCTACACCGCAGATTGGCGGGGCGATCGGCCGGCGGACGCTGGGCGCTGGGCCTGGCCCTGTGGTTGGTGACGGAATGGCTCTGGAACCAATCTCCCTTGGCTTGGACGGGATTGGGCCTGACCCAAGCGCCTCATAACTTAGCGATTTTGCACTTGGGTCAACTGTCTGGCCCCGCCCTGGTAACGGCGGTGATTGTGGGGGTGAATGGAGCCTGGGCAGAAGCTTGGTTGACCCATCGGCGGCGTTGGTGGGCCGGGGCGATCGCGCTGTTGCTGTTGGGCCATGGCTTGGGGGCCGCTTTGGCTGCCCAGCCCTTAGCCGATCGCCCCGCTGCGGCCCTGACGATCGGGGTAATCCAAGGCAACATTCCCAACGATCTGAAATTTGGCTCCGAGGGTTGGCGCAGGGCCCTCACGGGCTATCAACGAGGCTATGAAACCCTGGCGGCGGCGGGCGTTGACGGCGTGCTGATTCCCGAAACGGCCTTGCCAATGGTCTGGACGGCAGAAGCCACCCGCGATCGACGTAATGAATTCCTGTCGGCAGTGCTCGATCGGGCTGTGCCCGTGTGGTTGGGCCTGTTTGCGCCCGATCGCCAGCAACCCGATCGCCTCACCAACAGCCTCATTTCCCTCGATCGCACCGGAAAAGCCGTGGGTCGCTATGACAAAGTGCGCCTTGTGCCCCTGGGGGAATATATTCCCTTTGAGTCTGTGATCGGCGGCTTCATCGATCGCCTATCGCCACTGGACACCAAATTGGCCCTCGGCCAGCCAAACCAGCGCCTCAACACTCCCTTTGGCCAAGCGATCGCCTTGATTTGCTATGACTCAGCCCATGCGGAATTGGCGCGATCGCAGGCAGCCAGCGGCGGGCAATTCATCCTCTCGGCAGCCAACAACGCCCATTACCGGCCCACGATGTTTGCCCAACACCACGCCCAAGACGTGATGCGGGCGATCGAAACCGATCGATGGGTGGCCCGCGCCGCCAACACCGGCTATTCCGCCTTCATCGATCCCCACGGAGTCACCCACTGGCGATCGCGCCCCAACGTCTATGAACTCCATGCCACCGAAATCTATCGCCGCACCCAGCAAACACCCTACGTCCGTTGGGGCGATTGGCTCACACCCCTGGCTGTTCCCTTGGCCTTGGCGGTGAGCTGGAGGTTGCGGAATGCTGGTGCATCCTTGCCCGATCGCTAGGGACAATTCGCCCAGCGGAGCCAGCAATTTCCCCTGTCCCAATGCTCTGTGCCAACCCCACAATCAGCGGGTTTATTGGGATCGGCTAAAAATTTGCCACATGATGAATAGTGTGAATCCCACATAGCCAATCACCGTGGCCCAATCCATCCAATGGTCGCCCATGGTTGACTCCGAAACAGGTTAGGAAGGTGGTCAGCAATTCAGGGGTTAGGATTAACGCTTGATTAGCGCTTTTTATTTTTGCTCATCCACTCTTCAACAAAATTGGTATAAACTTCGCCACCAATAAACTCTGGCGATTCCATGATTTTTTGGTGAAAACCGATCGTGGTGTTCACCCCGGTGATGGCACATTCGCGCAGGGCACGCTTCATCCGGGCGATCGCGCTGGAGCGATCGGGGCCCCAAACAATCAATTTGCCAATCAAAGAATCGTAGTAGGCCGGAATTTCATAATCGGGATAAACGTGGGAATCGATCCGCACCCCCGGGCCACCCGGCGGCAAATAGGCCCCAATTCGACCGGGGCAAGGGCGGAAATTTTGATCGGGATCTTCCGCATTAATTCGACATTCGATCGCATGGCCGCGCAACTGAACCTGATCTTGGGTGAGGCGCAGTTTTTCCCCTTGGGCAATCCGCAATTGTTCAGCGATCAAATCCAGGCCGCAAACCATTTCCGTGACTGGATGTTCAACCTGAATGCGGGTGTTCATTTCCATAAAATAGAAATTGCCCGATCGATCCACCAGAAACTCCACCGTTCCTGCGCCCACATAGTCGATCGACTTGGCCGCTGCCACGGCCGCACTGCCCATTTTTTCCCGCAACTCCGGATTCAACACAGGGCTAGGCGCTTCTTCCAGGAGCTTTTGGTGGCGGCGCTGAATTGAACAATCCCGCTCACCCAGGTGGATCACGTTGCCATGGCTGTCGGCCAAAATTTGGAACTCAATATGCCGCGGCCGTTCAATGAACTTCTCGATGTAGAGGCCCGGGTTGCCAAAGGCCGCTTCCGCTTCCCCTTGGGCTGCTTGGAACAGCTTGGGCAACTCTTCGGCACTGCGCACCAAACGCATTCCACGACCGCCACCGCCCGCCGTGGCCTTAATCATCACGGGATAGCCAATCTCATTGGCCAACTCCAGGGCCGCTTCCTCGTTCTGCACCAGTCCTTCGCTGCCGGGAACCGTGGGCACGCCGGCCCGTTGCATGGTTTCCTTGGCGGTGGACTTGTCGCCCATGGCCCGAATCGCGGCCGGCGAGGGGCCAATGAAGGCAATTTGGTGATCGTTACAAATCTCGACAAATTTTGCGTTTTCTGCCAAAAAACCGTAACCCGGGTGAATGGCTGTGGCGTTGTGGGTCAGAGCGGCAGCGATGATGTTGGGAATGTTCAGGTAGCTTTTGCTGCTGGCTGCGTCGCCGATGCAAACGGCTTCGTCGGCAAGCTGTACGTGCAGGGCTTGTCGATCGGCGGTGGAGTGAACAGCCACGGTGGAAATTCCCAGTTCTTCGCAGGCTCGGATCACCCGAACGGCGATTTCTCCACGGTTGGCAATCAGGACTTTTGAAAAGCGCATTGTCGTACGATCGCAGGTGGGGCGCGGTAGCCAATCCTATCATCGTGGGTGGCCTGCGGGCGATCGGGCGGCGGAGTCTGGGGAAATCGGGCCGAGGGTGGCGCTTGTGCTGGATCCTTTGGGATCTCGTTCAATCTCGGCTCAAGATTTGGCTCAATCAATATCTGGATTTGGCTCAGTATTTGGCATTTGGCTCAAGATTTAGCTCGATGCTCGATACCGCTTGAATTTGACCCCGATTGAATTTGATTCAGTATCTAGCCCAATTCTTCGATCTTGGCTCCAGCACCATCCCAATCTGCATCCCGATGTGTATCCCGATCTGCATGAATCTGTTGATGAACCTCAGCCAAGGCTCAACAAAACGATCGAAGAATGCTATACTGCTACGGCTGGTTTGACGGGTAACAGTGATTTGCCCCCGACATCCTCAGTTGGGTTCAGCAATATCTCCAAAAATTCACACCAGCATCATCAGTGAATCACCTGCGGATGTGGCGGAATTGGTATACGCGCACGTTTGAGGGGCGTGTGGCTTTGCCTTGCGGGTTCGAGTCCCGCCATCCGCATCGAATTCTAGATTGGACTTCATCCAGAGCATTTTGAAACCTGGCTTGAGCGTCCTCAGCTCATAACCTGCGACCGGATCATTGATTTTCAGTGATCCGGTTTTTCATAGTCTCAGGTTCAGAGTTGTGGCTCAAGATTGCGACTCAAGGATTGCGACTCAGGCTCTCGATAGGATGAACGGGACTCTCAAATCGATCGAGACCCGCCGCGTCCTTAAATTCCAGAAATTCCAGGGGAGATGCTGAAAGCCGCATCACGAGGGCGGCGCTTCAGTCCCTTTTCTTTAGGTGAGTGTTAGGATCGAGAAAAGTTAAGAAATGCAAAGACCTTGACTGCTAGCGTTACTGATCGACAAGCGGATTTATCTGCACCTCAGCCCCCCGTCGATCGCCCCTCGATCGAGCTGGGATCCCATGGGGATTGGCATCGGCTGAAACCCACCTGGCAAGGGGATGAAACCGTTGTGCAGCAGGGCTTACCTCACCATTTTTTGGCTCCCCCTTGGCAAATGTTGTTGTTGGGAGATGGGTCACCCACTCGCCACCTGCAATTGCTGACGGGAGAACCAACCGAGGTGGATGTGATTGATATGTCGGTGGTGGGGCCGGCGGGAGACGGGGCCCCAGAGGCGATCGAAATGGTTCCGGGGCCGCGATTACGTCGCCAGGTTTGGTTACGGACGGCTTCCGGTCAGCGGTTGGCCTATGCCACGTCTTGGTGGGAAGCCAGCCATGTGGATGAGTATTTGCAAAATCGATCGCTGCCCATTTGGGCCAGTCTGGCTCGGTTGCGTACGGAACTTTACCGCGATGTGCGGGGAATTTGTTACGGACGATCGGCGGCCCTAGAGGCCGCGTTTGGAGAGTCAGGGCCGCTCTGGGGGCGACATTACCTGTTTTGGCATCGAAATCAGCCCCTCACGCTGATTTTTGAGGTTTTTTCCCCCTATCTCCAGCGCTACTTGGGGCCGATCGCCCGCCAGTAGTGGCAATGATTGCAATGTGATGATCGGATTGCAATGTAACGATCGCTAATGATCGATAGTGTTGGCCAGCTCGCGTGTGATGAAGGGCAGGTCGATCGCGTCGGTGGGGCAATGGTCAATCATGACGCTTAAGCCCGCGCCGCCTACTTTGGTGCGCAAATAGCCCAGCCCGATCGCCCCGTTTTCGGTGGCCACACAACTGGTGAGGGTTCCCACTTTCTGATCCGCTTGCAAAATCGGACAGGGGGTGGCGATCACCCGAGGCAGTCGAAATCCCCAAAGGTTCAACTTTACGCCGTTGTAGGTGTTCAGGCGGGCGATCGTTTCTTGGCCGATGTAGCAGCCTTTGTTAAAGGAAACGGCTGTCCATAGCCCTGCTTCTAGAGGGTTGTAATCTTCCGTCAACTCATGCCCCACCGCCGGTCGCCCTTCGGTGATCCGCAACTGTTCCCAGGTCTGTTCGCCCAGGGGAACGGCTCCCGCTTGGGCGATCGCCTGCCACAGGTCACCGGCTTGATCGTTGCTCACCCAAAGGGTATAGCCATCGGTGGCCAGACCGCTGCCCCGTTGCACCCGCACGGTCACATCCTGAGCCAGGATCATGGTTTGGTGGGCAAAGGGTTCCAGGGCTGAAATTTCGTCAAGGGCCGCCCCCAACTGTTGCAAACAAAGGTCACTTTGGGGCCCCAAAAGACTGAAAGTTGCGAATTGACCGCTGATATCCGTGAGGGCGACCCGATCGGCGGGGAAGATGTAGCGATCGAGCCAGCGAAACAGGGTTGGCCCCATCCCCGGCGACACTAATAAATCCAGCGCTTCCGCCGTTACCGCCATCATGGCCAAGTCCAGGGTGCGAGCGGTGGAAGTCACCAACACGGTTTGGCAACCCTGGCCCGGTTGCAGAGTTTTGATGTTGGCGGTGCTTTGGTTATGTAAAAACGAGGCTCGATCGTCCCCTGTTAATTGCAACAGGGCCCAGTGCGATCGATCCACCAGGGCCACCCCCGTCGTGATCGCCGCGATCGCCGCTGGATCGTTGCCGAAATGGGCGGGCACTTGCCCCTCGGCCACGGCGGGATCCCATACTGCTCCCATCTGCTGTTGTGCGTCTTGCAGGGTTACCATCGTTCAGAACTGCTCTCAATATTGCTCAACGGTTTTGTATGCCATGGATGCCTTAGGCCTAGCGACCGGGCGATCTCATCTTCTGTATCTCTTCTGTATCAATGTGCCTGGTTTGGGCCAGACCTGCATCGGGAGATTTGCCTTGGAGTGCCCGATCGCGCCGCTCCAAACCCTAGCGCAAAGCTGCCAACTCGGGCCAATGCTCCACCGTACTAGTCATGGTCAGAATGGCCGAACCCGTTTCAAATTAATAGGCCTCTTATATCAATCACGCTCCTGATCCTAAGTCTCTCTTCAAGATTGCTGATTAACTGACAAAACGCTCAAACGCTTGGTTCTTCGGTAGTTCTCCGGTAGGTTGGGTTGAGCTTTGCGAAACCCAACTCGATCACCAAAAACCTTGCTGTTGTTGGGTTTCGTACCTCAAACCAACCTACAAAATAATCGTTGATCAGCCGATCTTGAGAAAAGGGTTTTTCGTGAAAGAGGTCTATTGTCCCCAGCGATTCCAGTTGAAAGACAGTTAGATAGAGACAGTTAAGCTGAGAGTCAGTTTGCTGCTCAAGACTCAATCCAGACACTTCAATCCAGACACTTCAATTCAAAAACGGTTGGCTATGCCATTGAATCACCATCAAGAGCAGGAGTTGGGGCAACTGCCCGGTCAACCGCTAGATCAAGTGCTGGAGCCAGTGAGCAATCCAGCGTTAAATCAGGCGCTGGCGACTTTGGCGGATGGGGATTTTTATGAACGCTGGCAGGCGATCGGGCAGCTCAAAACCATTGGCAAGTCTGCGATTCCGGCTCTGGTGGCGTTGCTGACCGATGAGGCGCTGGATTTAGAGCAATGCTGGTTTGTGGCCAGGGCCTTGGGAGAGTTTGACGACCCAGCGGCGGTGCAATCGCTGGTGAATTTGCTGTCGATCGCGCCGGATCCCTCCGTGCAGGCGGCGGCGATCGAGGCCTTGGGTAAATTGGCAGAGCGATCGCCCCAATTGCGAACGGTGGCGCTGGATTGTCTGAACCCTTACCTCACGGATCCGAACTGGGGGCCCTTGGTGATCAAGGCGATCGGGCAAATTGACCACCCCGACGCAATTAATGGTCTCCTGATTGGGGCCGCTTCTCCTCAACCTCCCCTGCGACGGGCCGCCTTGGAAGCCCTGGGCAGCTTGCCCCATCCCGCCTTGTTGCCCCACCTGCTGCAAGGAACTCAAGACTCGGAGACCACGGTGCGGCTGGTGGCGGTGACGGCCTTGGGGGCCAAGCGTTGGGGCCACAGCCCAGTGGCCCAAGAAACCATCGCCCAAACCCTCACCCAACTGTTGAGCGATCCGGCGGCCTCGGTGGCAGAGGCGGCCGCCTTGGCCCTCAGCCACTGGGGCCATGAATCAGCGCGGGCCGCTTTGGTGGCGGCCTGGGAGCGGCGACAGTTACCACCGGCGTTGGTGGTGCGGTTGTTGGCTCAGATGGGATTGCCCTCGGCCTTGGCGGCCTTGGGAGAGCGGTTGCCCCAAGGTGAAACAGAGCTGTTGTTGGGGGGGATTGTGGCGATCGCCCAGCATCACAGTTCCGATCAAACCTATCAACGCCGGGTGGCTAATCTGCTGCTCGATTGGCTCGATCGGCCCCTGGCTCCCTTCACCGACGGGGCAGTTCAGGGGGCCTTAATTGAAGCCCTGGGTAATTTGCGAGTGGCGGCCGCGTTCGATCGACTGCTGCCCCGGCTGCGCGATCGGCCCGACCAGTCCCCGACCCTGGCCTTGCAAGTGTTGGCGGCACTGCGGCAAATCGACCCCCAGCAGGGAGCCGATCGGCTCGCGGCTTGGATTGATCAGGCGGCGGCCCAGCAGGCAACCGCCACCGCCCGCCAAGGCCTTCAGGAATGGCAGGCGATCGCCCAAGCGGCCCAGGACGGAGCAACCATGCCGTTTGCTTAAAGCGTCGTTGGCTGAAGGCTACTTGCTGACAGCTACTTGCTAAGGGAAGCAACAATTTGCTGCATTTGCCCGATCGTCGCCTGCTGGGCTTGGGTGGTGTCCGTCGCCTGGGTGAGGTTGGTTAATAGGGCTTCCAGGTGTTGCCGCAGGCCGGAAACCTGCTCAGACATGGGCTGAGTCAGGGTATCGCCCCCTTGGCTGCCCTGAGTGATGGCCTCAATTTGCTTACTTTGCAATTCACGTTCTCGATCTTGCAGGATTTGCAATTGGGCCTGCACATCCCCATGGCGCTGGTTCACGGTCATTTCCGCCTCTTGTACGGTGGATTCCAATGTGGAAACCCGATCGCGCAATTGGGACTGCAATTCCTCCAGGGCTTGAATGTCTTGCGTCACCCGATCGAGCAGCGGTGACAGATCCACGCCGCCCTCCGTCCGGGGAGCAGTCAGCCCCTGGCGCTTGTTCAGCACCGTTTTGTGGGCATGGAGCACCTCTTCCCGCTCTTGCAGGTTGCGCCGTTGCCCCACCAGGGTTTCCTCCAGCATCTGGCAACCGTCGCGCTCATCGGCCAGGTTTGCCTCTAGCTGAATGCGATCATATTCATTGGCACTGTTGATTTGGCCTTGCAGTTCCTCGATTGCCTGGCGCTTGGCACTCAGCTCCTCTTCCTCATCACTCACCAGCCGCGATAGCTTTTCCAAGTCCCGCTGCAACTGGGCCGTCAGCTCTTGCAACTCCCCGATCGGCATGGCTTCCAAGGCTGATCGATCGACCCGTTGGGCTGCATCGCTGTGGCCGTCCCCATTGGCCGCTTGTTCCAACAGGGTCTGCAAGCTGCGTTGGGTGGCCAGTTGCCCTTCAACGGCCGAAAGCTGCTGTTGATGAAGTTCGAGCGCCGTTTGTTGGGCCCGCCACTCGGCCCGGGCCCGATCCAGATCATCCCGCTGGGCATACCAATCCTGCCAAGCCGCCGACAGGGTCTGAGTTTCTGACGTAATCCAATCCCGCACCTCCGGGGAAAGGGTTGGTTCCGCCGTTGGGGCGTGGCTGAGCAGGCTCTCCTGGGCAGCCGTAATTTGCAGGCAAGTTTCCACCGCCGACTGCAAATAGTCCATGGCCACCACCGAAGAAGCCGCCTGTTGCAGCAAATGTTGCAATTGAGCCGCCTGTTGGGCATCGAGACCCGCCGACTGCGCTAACTGCTGCTGCATCGCCAGGCGCTCTTGGTTGAGTTGCTCCTGCTGGGCCCGCAGGGCATGTTGAGCCTGCTCAATTTCCTGGCGCTTGTGTTGCACTTCCTGATTGAGGCGATCGGCCGATTCCCGGGCCTGTTGCACCTCTTGGCGTTGGCGATCGAGCTGCCGCAACTCCTGTTCCAGTTGCTCCAGCTTTTCGCGCCGCTCATCGAGTTCCTGTTCTCGCCGGTTCAGCTCCTGACTTTGGTAAGTCAGGGATTCCATCCATTGCTGAATTTCTTCTTCCTGGCTCTTGGTTTTTTCCTGCTGACGGGAATAGCTTTGCAGCAGGCTGACAATCTGCCGGGCCCCTTCTTGAATATTCTTTACTTTGCGATCGGCCCCTGACCCGATCGCATCCACCAGCACTAATGCCCCGTCTTTGTAATTGCTGGCATCGTCTGAAGGGATGGGATCCTCATTGGTAATTGCGCTCCACTGCTCTCCCTTTTGACAGGCCAGCAGCTTCAATTCTGACTTTGATCCCATCAAGCCGCGTTTTTGGACGACTTCTGCAAGATACAGCACGCTGCCCTTCCCCTCGTTCGTTCAGTGAGATCTTCGCGCTACGGATGATGGCGTTGGCCATCGTCTTTCAAGATGCAGCTTTTTTAAGGACGCAACTTATAAAGACATGACTTGGCTGCCACTGTGAGATTGACACTTTTCCCTGCCCAGGGGCAAGGGGATTTTGGCCCCAGCCGAGCAACCCTATTTGCTCGATTAGACCACGGGTTGACGCTTCGTTGACCGTGACCAGCCATTGACCGTGACCGGCAAAGAAACTGGGGTGATCTGCACGTCAGCTTGACCCATTGGATTTCAAATCACCGATTCGCGATCGCGAGCTGGGCGTTTTACTCTCCGGTGCTGCAAAAGGGGCCTGTTTTCTGGTCAGACTGCCCATTGATTGCTGATTTTTCCCGCTCTTGGCCTTCAGACTCGGTTTCACAGCGCTAGGGCTGAGAGATCGCTGCAAGATGAGCAGAGAGGTTAAACCATGCTGATTTTATCAAACGCAGCCAGAAGCCACCGGAGAGGGACAGTCTTCTATTTTCCGGCCAGCAGCCCGCCGAGGGCGGAATGATGCCAGCTCCCTGTGGTTGCTTAAGGTGGGTTGGCTGGACTTTTTGAGATTCAAAACTAGCTTGGGGTTGAATCGCTGCTGGATTGAATCGCTGCTGGAGTAGATGCGCCGGGTTGCTTGGGCAACCGCCCTACTATACAAAATGTATTGGACAAAATGTATTTAAAAATCGGGCTTGAAAAAGTTGCGATCGAGCCATTCGGGATTGATCGATCGCGATAGCATGGAGCCAGGACTGGGCAACCCCACTCCCCCCTATCCCCGTGCCAGGACAGCCCTATGCAAGGACAGCTCAGCGAGATTGATATCCGCAGCCTCCTGCACCTGATTGAGTTAGGCCAGCGCACGGGTGAATTGTATTTAGAAGTTGAAGGTGCTCATCCGGGCGATCGCCGCAGTTGGTTCGTCTTCTTTCGCCAAGGGGCGATCGTTTACTGCACCTCCGGGGAAGGGGGCACAACCCGCCTTCGGGACTACCTCCATCGCTACGCCTTGGAAACGGCCATTGATGAGCTATCGGTTTCCAAAATGGCTTCCATCAGCGAGCCGGAATATGGATATCTTTGGGCATTGCTGGAAACCCATCAACTGGAACCGGTGCAGGGCCGCAACATCCTCCAGGCAATGGTGCATGAGGCCCTGTTTGACTTGCTGACGGTGCATGAGGGGCGGTTCATTTTCAACATGGGCGAGGCGATCGCGCCCCATTTAACCAGCTTGGCCGTTAGCCCGCTGATTTCCCAAGTGGCCCAGGAATTGCAAGACTGGAAACAACTGTATCCCTACGTGCAGTCGCCGGATTTGTGCCCCGTGTTGACGGATGTTCAGCGATTGCGAGAAGTGTTGCCGGCTCAAACCCTCCAAACCTTTAGCGAGTGGGCCACCGGGTCAATCACCCTGCGCCAAATTGCTCGCTATCGTCAGCGGCCGCTTCTGGCTGTGGCCCAGGCGCTTTATCCCTATATCCAGGAGGGGTTGGTTCAGCTCATTGAGCCGCCTTTGGAGCATTCGGCCGCCCGATCGCGCTGGCATCAGGTCATGACCGTTCAGGATCCCAACCTGCGAGCACCGAGAATTGTTTGCATTGAAGACAGCCCAGCCGTTTGCCGCGCGATCGAGCAGGGGTTGCAGTTGCTGGGCTATGACGTGGTGGGCTTTCTCAGTGCCCTAGAAGCGATTAGTCAGGTGTTTGAGCTGCGGCCAGATTTGATCCTCTGCGATATTGCCATGCCCCATCTGGATGGCTATGAGCTATGCGCCATGTTGCGACAGACTCGATTGTTTCGGCATGTGCCCATCATCATGATCACGGGGCGGGAGGGGTTTCTCGATCGCACCCAAGCCCGCTTGGCCGGCGCAACCGACTACCTAACCAAGCCCTTCAAGCGCCAGGAATTAAAAGCCTTAATTGAGCGATATATCGGCTCTGGTCGCCTGGAACCAGCCCCTGAGGAGGAAATAAGCGATCTAGCACTGTCTACGGCGGAATCTCTCCCCGTATCCTAACAAAAGCGCCCAATTCGACTCAAATTAGCACCGGGCTAGGGCCTTTCTCGGAGAAACCCAAACAGGCGATCGCCCAGCCCCAACAGAATGTCAATTAGTCAGAGTGTTGCCCACAAATTGCCAAAAGATTGCCGGAAAAGTTGAAAAACAACCCAACCATCGTTTACGCTTGCGCAACCGGGTTAGCCCCAACTCGGCTCAAGAATCGGGTGCGCGAGCTGTCAGTTCCTGCTAGCATTCAGGCGCAGGTCTGCGATTTTCGTGGGTGACAACCACCCGCAAAAAGACGTGGCCCGCCCATCGCGACGCTATAATCATTGCCAGCCATCGCACTTGCATAGCGGCATTTTGCCAGGGTCTGAGTGTTCCTAGTCAACACCAGCCGTGATTGCTTGACATGGGTGAGGTTTATGCCCGCCCACACGCCAGCACCACAGCTCTATCAGCCGATCTTGTCAACGGCAATCCTGCCGAAAACAGAGCAATTGCCCCCAAGCCATTGATCGCCGGTAATAACCTGATTGCTGGTTCGCACCCACTCCCTATCTCCTAGTCGTTAAATTCTCGCGTGCCTCAATTCACCGGTAGCCAAGTCCGTTGGCTGCCAGGGATTTGGGAACCCTAAAGCTGGCAGGATCAGGATGGTTCAAGTAAGAGCAGCGCCGATCGCGTCTGGGATAAATCATTGCCCGTTCCGATGACCGGTAATGCAAGAGTTTGGGTGACGAGCCACCGCTGCGTCATGAACCCCATGCGCCCCGATTGACCCCCTTGGCAGGCAGAGTGAAACGAGAAAGATAGCCATGAGTGTAGTGTTAGTTGTCGAAGACAGCGTCGCCCAGCGAGAGATGATCGGCGAGCTCTTGCAGGGCAGTGGGCTGACCGTCAACATGGCATCCGATGGTGTTGAGGCGCTGGAAAGTTTGCAGAAGCAGCGTCCGGATCTGGTCGTTTTGGATATTGTGATGCCCCGCATGAATGGCTACGAAGTTTGTCGTCGCTTGAAGTCGGATCCCACGACGCAGGATGTGCCAGTGGTGATGTGTTCCTCGAAAGGGGAAGAGTTCGATCGCTACTGGGGCCTGAGACAAGGCGCAGATGCCTATATTGCTAAGCCCTTTCAGCCTCAAGAGTTGGTGGGAACGGTGAAGCAATTATTGCGCGGCTGATTGGTAAAGGTTGGGATCCGGCGATCTAAGTTCGGTGATCTGAATCTGGTGATCTGAGTCCAGTGATCTGAATCTGGTGATCTGGAGTTGAGAAAATTGGCTTCTAATTGAGGAAATTTGCGCCGATCTGACAGGATGGGTGTGGTTTCGCGAAATTAGCGGCAATTGAACGGTGATTTAACGGCAATGGCGCAGTCTAGCTAGATGAAAATCTGGCTCTTTGCTTCCCAGCGGGGTGATGACTGCCTGAAAGATCGGGTGCGATCGCGAATGCATGGCGTAACGTAATTGTGGGGTAGCAGTTGCCCTTCAGTCTGTTACGGAGCCAGAGGAAAGCGCTGTGGTCGGAAGTCCAGATTTTTTGGCCGGCGGAGGTGTGGATGATCAGTCGCCGGAACTTCAGGAGCTAGAAAATCCTGAAGGTGAGATGCACCTGCGGTTTTACCTACCCTCGGGACGGGAATTGGCATTGCCAGCGGTCATTATCCGCGAGGTGAGTGAACCCTCTCCCGATCGGATCACGCCTGTGCCGAACGTGTCTCCCCTGTTGTTAGGAACCTTGAATATTCGGGGTCAGGTGATTTGGGTGGTGGATCTGGGGCAATTTTTGGGGGAAACCATCCCGCTGAATACTGATCGGGCGGAGGTGCCGGTGATTGCGATCGAGGAAGGGGATATGATGCTTGGCTTGGCGGTGGCCCGGGTGGCGGGTATGTATTGGCTCAAGCCGGACAATGTGGAAGCCCTGAGTAGCGTGAATGATCCGATCGGGGAATTTTTGCGCGGAGAGTGGCGATTGAGTAACAATCGAATTCTGCAACTACTGGATCATGTGGCCATTTTGCGGTCTAACCGCCTGGGTCAATCCGCAGGATAGGAGTAGCATCGAAGTACGATGGGCGGCTATGCTCGTACCTGACTTGCCCAATCGTTTGTCCAATTGTTACGAGCGGCCCCACGCGCCCCCAGCCGCAATTTTCTAAACGCGCCAGAGTTCGATCGTCCCGGAGAAGGTCAATGGCATCCAGCACGGATTACAACCAGGATTACCAGCGGGCCAATGATGCCTACACCAGCGGTAATTACCCCGAAGCTGCCGCCGCGATCGATCGGCTTGCCCAGGCCTATCCCGATGATCCCAGCGTTCGCTTACTCCGAGGCCACATCTACTGCTACGGCCTAAACCAATACGACACGGCCCAGGTGGAATACCAGTCCGTGCTCAGTCTGACCAGCGACCCCACCTTTGTGGAATACGCCCATTCAGGGTTAGCCGCCACCAGCCAGGCCCTGAGCGCCGGTAATGGTTATGACGAAACCCCCAACTTTGACCAATTTGATTTTGGCGATCAAGAAACCACCACCAACGGCGGCAACACCCATCTAGCCGATCAACCGTTGATTGATGATGGGGACTTCAATTTTGATGAATTGATGAGTGACCCCCAGGGCACGGAAACGGGCCTGCTGGCCGGCAACAGCACCATGGCCGAAGCCCTGGGCGACCTGGAAAGTGACGCGGACTTTGCCAATGCCGACCTAGAAAGCGGCGATTTTGGGGGCGCGAACTTTGGCAGTGCCGACTTCGGTAGCGTCAACTTTGAAGATGCGGATTTTGGGAGCGCTGATTTAGGCAATTTGAGTGCGCTGGATCTCGGGGATGAATCCACGGGCAGCGATCCCAATGACCTCAACAGTTTTGATAACTTTGACTTTGGTACGGACTTGGGAGCCGACTCCGGGGCGATCGCCCTAGGTGCTGACCTCGGAGGAAGCGATGATCCCTTCGCCGCTTTGGGGTCTCCGGAACCAGCCACTCCCTCCGATCCGGCAGCGGATCCCTTCCTGATCGATCCCTTTGGGGGGAGCGAAGGATCCACACCCTCGCCAGCACCAGATTTGGGGCTGCCCGATCGCTTCGAGGCGGATCCCTTTGCGGCATCGGCATCGTCCACCAGTGATGATGCTTTTGGGGCCGGTATGGATTTTGGTGATCAGTCCTTTGACTTAGCTCAGGCTGACCTTGGGGCAACCAGTGGGGCGGATCCCCTGGCCGCATCAGCCTTTGGAGCCGATGACTTCGCGAGCGACTTGCCCGGCGACACGGCCGATGGTGATCAATTTGGGACAGATCAATTTGGAGCCGCGTTGGCTGACCTCGACTTCGGCGAATCGGCAGGCTTTGGAGAGGCTGGCTCAGCAGACTTTGCCGCGTCCACCTCTGAAGCTCCGGTTTTTGGGGACTTGGATGCTGATCCCATCGAAGATTTTGGTGATTTTGGCGTGGCATCTCCCGCAGCGCCCTTTGAAGCTAGCTTTGAGCCGCCCAATTCTGCCGACTCAACGGAGACTAATGACTTGGCGGCCGATGGCTTCGGTGATTTTGAGGGCTTTGACCTCGGAACCCCGGTGGCTCCGGCCGCGGCGGCCTTTGCGGAAGACTGGGCAGCACCGGCAGATTCCGAATCATCCGCCCCTGAAGATTTTGGATTTGGTGTATTTGATGCGGACGGGTTAGCGGGTCAACCCGTGGCCGCCGGGGCTGACTTTGATTTTGGTGGCACTGATTTTGGTGGCGCTGATTTTGGTGGCACTGAGGTTGCCGCAGGGGCCGAAAATCCCTTTGGCTCCGAGGCATTTGGGGACGGCTTTGGCGATTTCTCAGAGCCAGCGGCTCCGGCCGCTGCTGGGCCGCTGGCGGGCGCGAATGCTTTTGATGAACCCTTTGGCGCGTTTGTGGGGGACAGTGCCGACGACGATCGCACACTCTTCATGCCTCCGCCGGCCGGAACCCAGGAACCAGCGGTCAAGGAGCCAGCGGCCAGAATCGAGTTGCCTTTTGCGGCCCCGATCGAGGGATCCTTTCCGCTCGATGATGAGGTGGAAGAAACCCTGTTCATGATGGCGGGGCCCAGTACCCTCCAGGGAGCCACAGCCCAAGACTTGGCGGAATTCGGCGGTGGGAACTTCAATGGGACAGAGTTCAACCCGGATGAGTTCAACGAGTTCAACCCGGAAGATTTAAGTGCCACAGCCTTTGGGGGCGGCTCTTGGGAGGCTCAGCCGGAGCCAGCCTTGGGGGCGATCGAACCGGAGGACAACGAAGCAGGTGACTTTGGCATCTTCAATGATCCGCCGGTCATGGAGCCGGAGTCCGATGATGATGCATTCCCCCTCGACATGATCAATGGGGCCCCGGGCATGGCTTTCGCTAGCCCTGCTCGATCGGTGGATGATCCGGCCTCTGGGGCCCTGTCCGCGATCGCGGATGACGGAGCCGCCGCCGCCAGTGACTTCATGGATGACTTCGATGAATTCGATGACCTCGGCAGCCTACCGGACTTCAGCTTGACCAACACCTCCTCGGAATTCGTGCCGCGATCGGACGGTGGCGACGAATTTTCCCTCGGAGAACCCTCCCTGGGCGTGATGGGAGAACCCCTCTCTAACTTCGTCGGGGGGGATAACGAAGTCTTCAACATCGCCACCAGTTCCAATAACGAAGAACTGCTGAGCTTTGACCAGCCCGAAAGCCGCGCCGCCGAACCGGTCACCCCATCCGAAGATGGTTGGCTGGCTTCCTTCGACAATGCCCGCCTGACAACCAAACAAACCGTCACGGCGGTGATGGCTGGGATTGTGTCATTCCTGGCCGTGGCGGGCACCACGCACTTAACCATGACCCATGTGCGCGATCGGGGCATCAGTCCGCAACTGATGGGCGACATTCGCACCATCGGTCTGGTTTCCTCCCTGTTGGCGGGAGCCACCGGAGGCGGGGTGGCCCTGTTCTTAGGCCGTCGCACTGCCCAGCATGTGGAGCGGGCCACGGGTGATTTGCAAGCCCAGTTGGATGCCGTTTGCCAAGGCAGTCTCCATGCCACGGCTCGGGTTTTTGGGGATGACGAGTTTGGGGAACTGGCCAACTCCTTTAACCAAATGACCCGGGTGATTTTGAGCACCATGGGCGAGGCCCAGCGCAAAGCCCAAGAACAGGAGCAGGCTCGCGAAGACCTCCAACGGCAAGTGATTCGGCTGCTGGACGATGTGGAAGGGGCTGCCCGAGGCGACCTGACCGTACAGGCGGAAGTGACCGCCGACGTGCTGGGCGCAGTGGCCGACTCGTTCAACCTGACCATTCAAAACCTGCGAGAAATTGTGCAGCAGGTGAAAACGGCCGCTTTGCAGGTGAACAAGCGCTCCTCGGAAAACGAGTCTTTTGCCCGATCGCTCTCCTCCGATGCATTGCGGCAGGCGGAAGAGTTGGCCGTGACCCTCAATTCTGTGCAGGTGATGACCGACTCGATTCAGCGGGTGGCCGAAAGTGCCCGCGAAGCCGAGGAAGTGGCTCGTTCCGCCTCCGCGACCGCTTTGAAGGGGGGCGAAGCGGTGGAACGCACTGTGGCCGGGATTTTGCAGATTCGGGAAACGGTGGCGGAAACCGCCCGCAAGGTGAAACGACTGGCGGAATCCACCCAGGAAATTTCCAAGATTGTGGCCTTGATTGCCACGATCGCCTCCCGTACCAACCTGCTTGCCCTCAACGCCAGTATCGAAGCGGCCAGGGCTGGCGAAGCGGGCAAGGGCTTTGCAATTGTGGCGGATGAAGTGCGACAGTTGGCCGATCGCGCCGCCAAGGCTTCTAAGGAAATTGAAAAGATCGTGATGCAAATCCAAAGTGAAACCAACTTGGTGATGCGAGCGATGGAAGACGGTACACAACAGGTGCTGGAAGGAACCAAGCTGGCGGAACAGGCCAAGCGCGCACTCGATGACATCATCCAGGTGTCAAACCGGATTGATGTGCTGGTGCGATCGATTACGGCGGACACCGTGGAGCAAACGGACACCTCCCGCTCCGTGGCCCAAGTGGTGCGATCGGTCGAAAAGACCGCCCAAGACACCTCCCAAGAATCGCAGCGGGTGTCCGAGTCCCTGCAAATTCTGGTGCGCGTGGCGGGCGATCTGCTCTCCTCCGTGGAGCGTTTCCGTGTTGACAGCAGCAATCAGTAGTCCCGGGGTATCCTGAGTCCCCATTGGAGGGGGCATCAGGGGCGATCGTGGTCAATTGCGAATTGCTCAGTGGCTCATCACCCAATCGCGGCTCAAAATCTTTGAGGTTGAATGCTGCCGTTTCCTGGGTTGTCTTGAGTCCTCACCTTCGGGGGTTTGGATCAATCAGATTTGGGCAGATTTGGGCAGATTTGGACAAGCCAAATTTGGGTCAGTCCAATATTGGACAAGTCCAATTTGAACGAATCAAACCCAAGCGGATCAGACGATTCAGGATGTATCCGTGGAAGCTGATCCGAAATGGATCGAGTACAGTAGATTCCAAGCTGGAGATTCTATGCTGAATTCTGAAGTCATGATCATGGCTGGGAAGACTCAGCGGCTCGCCCTGTGAGCGAGTTGGAATCGCAAGCAACCCTTTGTCGATCCATCTTTTGATTCGCCCCAAATCCGCATCGAGTTGGCTGGCAGTGCCCTTGATCATGCGGGCAAACGCTTCGGAGGCTATGTTCCATGCAAGATCAACAGCAACGCATCGTCGGTTACTTCATCGAGGAAGCCAAGGACTACCTCACAACCATCGAGCAAGGCCTCATGAACTTGCAGGGGACGATCGAAGACCCGGAGCTGATGGATGAGGTTTTTCGGGCGGCCCACTCGATCAAGGGGGGCGCGGGCATGTTGGAGTTCGAGAGCATCCAACAGGCCGCCCACCGGATTGAAGACTTTTTCAAAGTCCTGAAAGAACATCCGATCCATATCGATCGGGAGTTGGAAAGCCTGTTTTTGCGGGCCTTTGACACCCTGGTGGAACTGCTCGACCATCTCCAGGGCCCCTTTGGCCTCACCACCGAAGTGGGCAACCGCGTGCTTCAGGATTCGGAGCCGGCGTTTAATGCCTTGGCAGAACGTTTGGGCCTCGCCGTCCATGAAGTGGACATGCCCAGCGTGCTGCATCGTACCCTCTCATCCCAAAGTGAGGATGCTTGGGCGGCCGATCGCACCCATCAGGTTTTTCAGCAACAGGTGCCCCAACTGTTGCGGGAAATGTTGGATCTGTTTCGCCAAGGGGACAGTCCTCAGCAGCGTGCGCAGCTTCAATGGATGTGCCAGCGCTTGTCTGACTTGGGCAAAAGCAGCCGCATTATCGGCTGGGTGGAGTTACTGGATGCGGCCAGCCAGGCGATCGGTTGCCCCACCAACTCCTATAAAACTCTAGCGCCCACAATTATTCGCGACCTGAAGCAGGCTCAAGATCTGGTTCTGGACGATCGCAGCCAGGAAATCTGCTTGGGCAGTGAGTTACGGGCCTTGGTTCCCCAGCCGGTTGCCCCCAGCCCCAGCAGCCTAGATGTCGATCTATTTGACTTCGACGACTTACTCAACGACGAATTAGCGCCCGAAATTACCGACATCACCCACAGCCAGGGCGATGATTTTGAGCAAGATTGGTTTACAGAAACCAGCAACACCGTCGTAACCCGGATGGATGAGCTGGATTTAAGCCCCACCCCATCACCCACCCAAACCAGCCGCATGGAACGGCCAAGGGCAGAACCGGGCACGGGGCCGGAAGTGGGCGTGGCCGAATTGGACGTGTTGGCGGACTTGTTTCGCCAAAGTTCCCAGGATTTGGAAGCTGATCTGCCGGGGCAAAGTTCGGAGTCGGCGGCTGGTTCGCCCCTGAACTCGGCCGCGGAATGTGACCTGTCGGACTTGATGTTTACCCATGAGGAATCGTCAGCGGATGCTGATGCCTTGACCAGCTCCCTGGATGCGCTGGGCTACGATCTGCTGGATGAGATTGACACCACCGATTCGGTGGCAGATATGGGGCTAGAGTCCATCGATGACCTGTTGGCCTTTGGGGACGAATCATCCATCGGCAACGGACTGATGGTGAATGCGAGTCCAAGCGAGGGGGCGATCGATCTCATTGGTGATGATGATCTGGATGCGCTGCTGGATGCGGTGGAAACGGCCACGGAAGTCAACCCGATCGCCTCAGATGATCTGTTTGATCTGGATTTGGACGCGGAAGAGGAACCCACCGATCTGCGGGTGGTGCCCAGCGGCGACCTGACCTTCTCCACGGAGCTGATCAGCAATCCCACAGCGATCGAACCGATCCCCGATGAACTTCAAAAATTGGGAGATGATGACCCGGATTTGACGACGGTGATTGATTCGGCGCTGGGGAACCTGGATGATCTCGATGGCAATTTCGGCTCAGACCTGGGATTGGATCTGATTGATGGCCTGACGGGAGAGATTGCGCCTCCAGAGCTGACCCTCGATTCGCTACCGGAGATTGGGGCGATCGATGACATGGCTGATCTGGACGCTTGGGCCGCAGATTTGGCCAACGTAGATCTGGCCCATGCAGACCTGGACCTTGGCAATGCGGGCCTGGCCGATCTAGATGTGGCGGCCGCCGCGGCCCCGGAAGCAACCGCAGATCATTGGGGTGATGGGTTGGATCTCGGCGATATGTCGCCAGGGGAGTGGCCCGACCTGGCCGCGATCGACCTGGATGATAACTGGTCGGACTCCGCCCCTGATTTGGACTTCAACGATTTCAATAATCTGAGTGACTTCAGCACCGCTGACCTGACCGATGATTTCAATAATCTGAGCAACTTCAGCGCCGTTGATCTGACCGATGAGGATCTCGCGCCAACCACCGCCATGCCGGCCCTGGTGGATCCGGCTCTGGACGACTTGCCCGCCCTCGATCACTTCGATTTGGATGGCATCTTGAATGCCAATCCCTTGGAGGAGGTGGATCCCTTTGCGGATCTGTTGGCAGAGTCGCCCGATGTGATGTTGCCGGATGCGGAAACCTCAACCGCCGAGAACTTTATTCAAGACATCGATACCCTGCTAGACGAGCCGCTCTCTGCGGAGCCGGCCGAGCCGGTGTATGAGGCGGCTGACCTCAGTTACGACGTGAATGGAGCCAAAGCCATTCGGATCGATCGCTCCACCCTCAGCTCCGAAGGTCTGGAAGATCTGTTCTCCGATCGGCGAACGACCGATCTGAGCGGTTTGGAAGAAGATCTAGACCTGGCCGAGGCCGAAGCAGATCTCGCAGGGGCCAACGACGATGCAGCCGCCCTCTGGACTCCGGAAAACTTCACTGAGCCGCCCATTCTCTCGGATTTGGATGCCCTGTTGGCCCCCGCTGCTGCGTCGGCCCCCGCTCCTGCGCTGGATGACGATTGGGCAGCCTTGGACGACTTGGACTTTGGGGAAGCGACCAGCCTGGAAACCACCGCTGATGGTGAAGCCCCTGACTTCTTGATGGGAACGGCCGACTGGAGCCGCCCCTTGGATCTCAGTGAGCCACAGGAGGCGACCCGTGCCGATCGCGCGGATGACTTTGACTTCGGGGGACTGGGTGATCTAAACGACTTGAGTGGCTTAGGAGACTTGGGGACTTTGGGTGATTTTGGTGATTTTGGTGACTTAGGATTACCCGTTGATGCGGTTGATCCGCTAGCCGGTTCGGACTTGGAAGATTTGGATGCGCTCTTGGGTGTGCCCCCCACCAGTGAGCCGATGATGGACGGCCTCAGCGGTTTGGGTGATTTGGGCGATCTGGATCAACTGCTGAATCAGAATCAGGATTTGGGATCTGCGCCGGCCGGTGACAGTACCCTCGATGACCTGCTCAATGCCCTAGAGGGTTCTGCTGCGCCGGCCCTGGCTGGCCAGGCGGCAAGCGATGCCGATGAGCTGGATGCTTTGCTGAAGAATCTGAATCTGTCAACGACGGCCGCCACCAACAGCCCCGATCGCTTTGAGGATCTATTTGGCGATGCGGCGGCCCCAGCCACAACCCCTGCGCCCGCTGGCAGTACCGGTGGCCTGGATCTAGACTTTGACGCTTTGGTGGAGATACTCGAGACCCCGGCCAAGGCTGCCCCAGCGACCGGCCCCAGCCCTGCGGTGTCTCCAACTCGATCGGCCCCGACTCCCGTGGCGAACGGTCAGCGCGAAATGGAAGCGGCCGCCAGCCGCAATTTACGGGCCGAGCAAATCATCAAAGTGCCGGTGCGGAACTTGGACAACCTCAACAACCTGGTTGGGGAAATGGTGGTGAACCGCAACAGCATGGAACAGGGCCAAGAGCGCTTGCGCCAGTCCTTGGAAAATCTGACCCAACGGGTGCAGCAGTTGGGGGATGTGGGGCAACGGATGCAGGACTTTTACGAGCGATCGCTCCTGGAAATGTCCCTGCTGTCGGGGCGGCGCGGCGGCAGTGGCGGCGGACATTCCGACACCCATCACAGCGGTGAGTCTGACACCCACGGTGGCCGGATGGGCTTGGGAGAACTGGAGCTGGATCGCTTCACCCCCTTCCACACCCAATCTCAAGAAATTATTGAGTTGATTGTGCGGGTGCGGGAGTCTGCCTCTGACATTGACTTCGTGGTCGAACAAACCGATCAACTGGTGCGGAACCTGCGGCAAATCACCACCCAGATTCAAGAGAACTTGAATAAGTCGCGCATGGTGACCTTTGCGCGCACGGTGGAACGGTTGCCCCGGGCAGTGCGATCGGTTTCTGAGCGCTGTGGCAAGGACGTGGATCTGATCATTGAGGGCAAAGAAACGGCGATCGACGAGTTCCTATCCCAGGAGCTATCGAGTCCAATTACCCACATGATCAATAACGCCTTGGTGCATGGCATTGAAACACCTGAAGCGCGGGTGGCGGCAGGCAAACCCCCCACCGGCAAGCTGACCATTCGGGCGTTTTATCAAGGGAACCAAACGGTGATTTCCTTGTCCGATGATGGGGCGGGGATTAATACGGAGCGGGTGAAACAAAAGGCGATCGAGAAGGGCTTGATTGACCCCAACCAGGCCCGCAATATGGTGCGTCAAGAAATCTATGAAATGCTGTTTCTGCCGGGCTTCAGCACCAAAGACCAGGCCGATGAGTTTGGCGGACGCGGCGTGGGCATGGATGTGGTGATGCGCAAAATCCAGGAACTGCGCGGCAGCATCAGCATTGATTCAGAATTGGGACGGGGAACGACCTTCACCATTCGGTTGCCCCTGAACCTGAGTATTTGTAAGGCGCTGCGGTGCTTGAGCGATCACGCCACGATCGCGTTTCCGATGGACGGGGTGGAAGACACGCCGCCCGATATTCACCCGGAGGATGTGCAGACCGATAAGGAAGGTCGCCGCTGCATTGCCTGGCGCGATCGGATCTTGACGCTGCATCCCCTCACTGAGCTGCTGAAATACAACCGCCACCTGAGTCGCGGCAACATCTACGGCGGCAACCAGGAGGATGACTCCTTGGCGATCGTGGTGTTGCGCAGTGCCGGTGAGTTCATTGCGATCGAGGTCGATCGGGTACTGGGCGAGCAAGAAATCGTAATCAAGCAACCGGAAGGCCCCGTGCCCAAGCCCCTGGGCATTGCCGGGATGACGGTGTTGGGTGATGGGCGCGTCATGCCGATCGCTGATGTGCTGGAGCTAATTGACCTGGCGAAGGGTCGCATCCGGCGCGATACCGTCAGCGGCCGTTGGGAATCCGACAACATCCACATCGTGGAGCCACCGACGGAACAAAAGGATCCGATGGTGTTAATTGTGGACGACTCGATCACGGTGCGCGAGCTGCTGAAGATGACCTTCCAGAAAGCGGGTTATCAGGTGGAGCAGGCCCGCGACGGTCAAGAGGCCTGGGAAAAACTGCGATCGGGCTTGCCCTGCGACTTGGTGTTCTGTGATATTGAAATGCCCCGCATGGACGGCTTGCAGCTCTTGCAGCGATTGCAGACGGAAGAAACCCTCTGTGAGTTGCCCGTGGCCATGCTCACCTCTCGGGGAGCTGACAAGCACCGAAAAATGGCCGTTGACTTGGGCGCAAAGGGTTACTTCACCAAGCCCTACTTGGAAGAAGCTCTCCTGGATGCGGCGCGGCGAATGCTGCGGGGTGAGGTGCTGATTACGGCCAATGCCTAACGCTTAACGCCTAAATTTCCAACCAGCGCCTAACCAGTACCTAAGCCGCTCGGCAGCCGCTCGGCCGAGCAATGCTCAATAGACCTCTTGCATCAATCACGATCCCTATCCTAAATCTCTCTCCGAGATTGCCGATTGACTGACAAAATGCTCAGTCGCCTGGTTCTTCAGTAGGTTGGGTTGAACCTTGCGAAACCCAACTCGATCACTACGAACCTTACTGTTGTTGGGTTTCGTACCTCAACCCAACCTACAAAATGATTGTTGATTAGCCCATCTTGAGGGAAAGGGTTCAAGGATGAAGGCTTTTAACTGGTTTGTGAAAGAGGTCTAATGGATCCTGAACCAACGGATCCTGCGCGAACGGCTTGATCGCCCTAGTGGTAGAGGGCCTGGAGTTCGGCCACCGGTTCGATCGCCAATCGATGCACCCGGTGGCCATCCAGCACCGCATGGAAGGGAACCACCTCCACCACGCTGTTGGAATAGGCGATCGCCTCGAATTCTTCCACCCAATCGGCAGTCCAGGGTTGGTCAACGCCGATCGGTTGCCCGTGACGTTGGAGTTGGCGAATTAGGTGCGATCGAGCAATGCCCGGTAAGCAATCTCCCAGGGGCGGAGTCCACCAACGCCCATCCCGAAGTCCCCAAAGATTGCCCGTGCTGGTTTCCAGCCAGCGCCCATCCTCATCAACCAAAATGGCTTCGGATGCCGGTTCGGGGCCCAAAAACTGTCGCTGGGCCGTTTGCAATGCCAGCCAACAGGGAAGATAATTGCCCGTTTTGTGAGTGGCGATCGAACGGCGGTAGTGGGCTGCCTGGGCCACCCAAGCCACAATGCCCTGTGTTTGTTTTTGGGCCAAATTGGAGGGCAATTCGCGCCCCACAATCCATTCCCGCCCATCGGAAAAAAGAGTGACCCGCAACACCGGATATTCAGCCGCCAACAGGGTTGCTCCCTGTTCCACCTGTTCCCAATCCGGCTGGGGCAGGCCCAACTGACTGCGAGTGTTGTAGAGCCGATCGCGGTGAGCCAGCCATTGGGTCATAGGCCCGTGGAGATCGCGATCGTAAACGCGCAAGGTTGTGAAGGTTGTGGCCCCAAATATCAACCCTGGATCCGTGACATCCAGAGTAATGGTGCGCTGATCGAGGGATTGACCGTGATACCACTGGGCAGGCATGAAACCAATTGCGGGTAAGCTCAAAAAATACTGACGGGATCATTGCCCCGCTTGTTTACCGTAATCGTTGCGCTGAATTTTGTCCCCTTGCTGGAACCTTGATTGGGTTAACCAACCGTTTGCATCGATCGAGTTGAGTGCCAAGCCGGTTGAGCTAATCAGCATGATGGCGATCGAGTTCAGGACTCAACCAAAACAGCGCCATTGCGGAGAACTAGAACTACCTCAGGTTTTCGGTTGCCAGGAGCGATCGACCGGAGGCCATTGGGAAACTATAGGAAAACGGGATCTGGGGAGATGCTTGACTGGGGCTTGATTTGGGCGCTGGGTTTTTTGGGGAGTTTTGGTCACTGTGCAGGCATGTGTGGGCCTTTGGCGGTGGCCTTTGCCCTGTCGGGAGACCCTCGAACCCTGCCGCAAGCAGGAGCCAAAACCTGGTGGCAGTTGGGCCGCTTCCATCTGTTGCTGAATTTGGGGCGAATTTTCAGCTATGCCGTGGCGGGCGGGGCGATCGGGAGTTTGGGATCTCTGCTGGTGGCGGGCGGACAACTGACGGGGATTGATAGCCCCCTGCGCCAAAGCCTGAGCGTCCTGACGGGGTTGATGTTGATTTGGTTTGGCCTTGCCCAAGTGCGACCCCAATGGTTGCCCCGCTTGCCTCTCTGGCATCCCCTGGCCCGGGGGCCCCAGCGCGATCGCCTCGAAAAAACCATGCTCACCATTGCTGGCCAAACCTGTTGGTGGATGCCGTTGGCCGTGGGGCTGGTTTGGGGGCTAATTCCCTGTGGATTTTTGTATGCGGCCCAGATTAAGGCAGCGGAAACGGGCAGCGCGATCGGGGGCAGCCTGACCATGTTGGTTTTTGGGCTGGGAACCTTGCCCACCATGGTTTTAACGGGCGCTTGGGCTGGCTCCATTGGCCAAGATCGACGCAGCCAACTCTTTCGGATGGCCGGTTGGGTGACGATCGCGATCGGGCTGTTAACCCTGGGTCGCACCAGCGCCATGCAAGATCTGACGGGCTATGGTTCCTTGGTGCTGCTGAGTTTATCCCTGATCGCCCGGCCCATCAGTCGGTTGTGGGCGGCCCCCCTGCGCTATCGTCGGGCGGTCGGGGTGGGCGCTTGGTTGTTGGCCCTGGCCCATACGGGCCACATGCTCGATCACTCCCTGGATTGGGATTGGGAGGCGGTGGGCTTTTTGCACCCTCGCCAGCAGGTGGGGATTTGGGCCGGTGTGGGGGCGATCGGGCTGCTAACGTTGTTGGCCCTCACCAGTTTCGATCGAGCTATGCGCTGGTTAGGCTCCCACTGGCGCACCTTACACCTGGCGGCCATTCCGGCCCTGGTAGCGATCGGGATGCACATGACCCTGGCGGGTGGGCCAACCATGATCGGGGATGGGGGATCGGTTTGGCGGCGGGCGATGGGGGTTGGCTGTGGGCTAGCTCTGGTTTTGTTGATGCGGGTGCGTTGGTTTTGGCAACTGTGGGGCCTGGGTGCGCTCTATCACGGCGTGGCCGGTGCGTCTGCGTCCCTGACCGCCGCCCCATCCCAGGATTTCACTAGCTCCAGCGATCGGGTCTGATAGCCCAAAGATTGATAAAGGGCGATCGCCGCTTGGTTACTGGCTCCCACTTGCAGCCCCAGGCGATCGCAACCGGCCTGTTTGGCCTGCTGTTCCGCTTGATGCAGCAGGGATCGAGCCAAACCACGCCGCCGTTCCGTCGGTTGCACATAGAGCCAAAGCAGTTGGGCCCGTCGTTGGCCAGTTTCCGGGTCGATCGCCCAGCCCAACCACAGACCCGCAACCCAAAATTGACCGCTAGATTGACCGTCGCTGGCTTGAGCCGTGGCCGCTTCCACCCACCACAGTTGCCCATCGGCCGTCCAGAGTCGATCGACCAACAGGGCGATCGACTCTGGGTCTGGACTCAGGGGCATTAGCTCCCGGTAGGTGGCCGCCAAGCCCGCCAACAATTGGGGGCGATCGGCCCGGCTTCCCCGCCGTAATCGATAGCCTGTGGGTAACTGATTGGATTGTTGCCCCATCCCAGGCTCCGGCCCTGGGTCGGATGGCTGATTCATGGCGGCATTAGCCCGCAGACTCTAACCTGCAGGCTACAAACTGGCAGAAAGATCCAAATCGGGCGCAGACCCTTGCACCAAAGCAGACAGGGAAGGCGGCAACGGTGCAGAGGGCGTAGTTTGTTGAGCAATGGGGGAAGGGAAGTCGATCGCCCCGATCGGTGCGGGCGCGGCCAAATCATTGGGCAAGAAGATCCGCGCACTCACGGCGATCAATGCCACCGCGAAGATCAACACCACCAGGAATGGAGCCACATACTGCCGGAAAAACGCCATCACCGACCTCTCTAATTTTGATAACGTTCTGTAATATTTCTTGGCACTTATTTTGACAGAAAACCCGCCCAATCCCGCATTGGGTTTCTCAGAATTTCTCGCGAAAATTTTTCGGCGGCATTTCCCGTGAGCATTTCCCGCAGATATTTCTACCAGCGACCTCATCCATGGGCCATGGGCTAGACCTGGGCTGAATGCCGTTGCAACGGCATAGACGATCTGAAACCGACGATCTGAAACCGACGATCTGAAACCGACGATCCAAAACCAACGATCCAACCCAATTGCTATGGATGCAGCCACCCCTCGATCGCCCCTGTTAGCTTGCCAAGGCGCAACCCAAGGCGGTCGATCGCCCTTGGGGCCCATTACGGGGGCGATCGAACCCGGAGAGCGACTGTTGATTGTGGGGGCACAGGCCCCGGAGATTTTGCGCTGGTGGGTGCGGCTGTCGGAGCCAACGGCTGGCGATGTGCTGGTTCAGGGACAGCGGGTGCAAACGCTGGATCCCGTTGCCCTGCGGCGGCGGGTGGCTTGGGTGGCTCCTCGATCGACCTTGCTGGCTCCGACGGTGGCGGCAACCCTCGCCTATCCTCTGGCGTTGCTGGGCCAAGACTCCCGGGCGATCGAGCCGGCTATTCAGGAAACCTGCGATCGCTTTGGGATTCCCACCAGTTGGTTAACCCGCCAAGCCTTTCAACTGACCGCTGCCGAGCAACATTGGGTGGCGATCGCTCGGGCTAGTTTGCTGCAACCGTTGGTGTTGCTGTTGGGCGATGGGTTTGAGGGCTTGACCACGGAACAGAGCGATCGCCTGCAAAACTTGCTGCAAAATCAAGCATTCAGCTCCCAAACCACCGCAGTTGTTTGCACTGCCACCACGATCGCCGGCCTGAGAGCTGCCCCGATCGCCACCCGCTGTTGGGTGCTAACGCAAGGGCAACTGACGACCGATCGGCCGGCTTCCGAAATGGACTGGGCTGCTCTGGAAAAACAATTCCCCTCGGTTAATCAGGCCGGCCTTGATTCCGGCCTTCCCGATCCCGAAGCTGATTGGTTTTGAAGTGGTTTGGCTATGCTCTGCAAGTGGCCCTGCATGGCCTGTGTCGCCATCGGGCCCGTGGCATTTCAATCGGCTGGCAAGACGACACGCGGAGCCAATAGCGGCCCCGCCTCTCCCGTTGTTAGGGCCCCAACTCCCAACAACCGACCGGACTGATCCAAAACACGGGCGATCGGGTCGGTTTGCTCCTGCTTGAGGGATTCGCCGCATTGCGGTGTTGGGGGACATTCCGCGAGGGCGATCGCTTGGCCAAAAAACCAGCGCTTCACGGCCTCTTCCGCCAAGGTCACCGTGGGCAGATGGGTCAAGCCCAAGGCTGGGTCGATCGGTTGCCACCCTTGCCCGATCGCCGCTTCCAATTGCTCCAGCGTCAGGCTGTTTTCCAAAGTGAAGCCACCGCTGGCCGTTCGTTTCAAATGAGCCAACGTGCCCCCCACGCCCAAGGCCGTGCCCAGATCTCGGGCGATCGAGCGGATATAGGTTCCGGGGCCACAGTCGATGGTTAAGTCCAACTCCGGTTCGGTTCCCGGTCGCCAAGCCTCGATCGTGATTCGATCGACCTGCACTTGTCGCTCCGGCACTTCCACGGTCTTGCCTTGCCGCGCTAAATCGTAGAGCCGCTGCCCATCCACCTGAATGGCGCTGTATTGGGGTGGAATTTGTCGAATTGGGCCAATGAATTGCGATATTTGGCTGGAAATGGCTTCTAAGGTAAGGCTGGTTAAGGCCTCGGGCGATCGCGCCGTCAGCACTTTCCCTTCCAGGTCGTCGGTGGTGGTGGTGATGCCAAGGCGCACCGTGGCTGCGTAGGATTTGGCCCCCGGCAAAAATTGCAACAGGCGGGTGGCGGGCCCCAGGGCGATCGGCAACACCCCGATCGCGGCCGGATCCAACGTGCCCCCATGGCCCGTCCGTTTGCACCGCGTCAGTCGCCGTACTTTGGCTACGCAATCGTGGGATGTGAAGCCCGCCGGTTTGCACAAGTTCAAAAATCCACAAACCATCGCCTAATTGCACCTACTAGAGCGCCTGCTTTAATTCGCGGGGTCAAAATCGCGGAGCTAATCGTCTTAACAAGGGGCTTAAGCCCCTTGCTGCCTAACGATTGGGTGGCGGTAACAGTTTTTGATTTAGCCCATCGAAATCAGCCTGTCACGCCACTACAGGGGGCAAACACCTGATTTCCAATTTCTGGTTTTTTGGTTCTAATTCTTGCTAATGCTGGATTGCTGCTAGCGTTCTGTCTTGCCAGATGTGGGCCAAGGGCGGCAGTTCCAGCCAGCCTCAGACACGCAAAGGGGTAGAGATGCAGCCCACATCTCCACCCCCTGTGATTGCAGCCTGCGCCCACCGCGATCGCCCGAGAACGACCTTGAACGCAAACCAAATTTCATGGGTTTCTGGTCTCTGAAGGAACGGCCCTAGGCGGCCATTCCCTGAATGATGTAGTCGAAGTAAGGCTCGGTGGCGGCAGCATCTTCGGTGCTCAGAAGGCCCAAGGAGGCTTCCTTGAGGCAACGCAAGGCTTCCACCATCCCCGGCAGCGGGACACCCAAGGAGTTGTACATTTCGCGTGCGCCCACCAGACCAATGGTTTCGATCGGTTCCTTGTCGCCCGCCAACACGCCGTAGGTTACCAGTCGCAGATACCAGCCATAGTCCCGAAGGCACTGGTTCCGCTCCCGTTGACCATAGGCATTGCCGCCGGGAGCAATAAAGTCCGGACGACGTTGCCACAGCTTGCGGCTGGCTTCTTGCACAATCTTTTTCTCACTGTCGGCCAGCGTTTGGGCAATCCGAATACGCTGCTCGCCGGTTTTTAAAAATTCCGAGATGCTCTTAAGCTCGCCACTGCTAGGGTAGCGAAGCTCGTCGTCGGCTTTCAGAATGACTTGGCTAACTACGCTCATAATATCGAGAGTATCGGAATATCGTTTCCACTCTACCAAAGTTTTTTCGCGGCAAAACCTTCGGGCTAATTGACCCCTGATTGGGGCGATTGCCCGGGGCTGGAATGAGCCGAGACTCCTTAGCAAAAATGGGGTCAACCCATGGCCCAGTCGGTTTTCGCCGATCGGGAAATCGTTGGCTTGGGTTTACTTAGCGGCGATCGATTCAAAGGGCTGTTGCTGATCCCAGATCCTCCACAAAAAGCCTTGGTCGGGGGTGTCAATCGGTGGCAACTTTGGTGAAGATTTGTAACAGATACCCTGAAGCCTGTTTCAGGTTTGGCGACGACCGCCAGGGACTGGGCCAGGAGTGGCCAGGATCGGAAAGATTCAGGCCAGACCAAATAAGAATGGACAGCAGAGACGGGAGGAAATTTTGCTGGAATTGCATTGTCATACGACATTTTCCGATGGCACGCTAACTCCGACGGAGTTAGTGGCGGCGGCGATCGAGGCGGGGGTGCGGGCCCTGGCCATTACAGATCACGACACCTGCGCTGGTTGGGATGAAGCGATCGAGGCGGCGGGCGATCGGCTCGAAATTGTGCCGGGGTTGGAACTGAGCGTGGTTCACAACGGGCGATCGCTCCATATCTTGGGGTTTTATCCCGATCGTGATCGGATTCATGAACCGCTGGCGGTGCGCTTGGCCGGCCGTCGCCAGCGGGCCCAACGAATGGCGGAAAAGCTGGCGGAGTTGGGCTACCCGATCGAGCTGCCAGAATTACCAGGCAATATGGCTCCTGGCCGACCGCACATCGCCCAAGCGCTGGTGGCGGCGGGCCATGTCACGTCGGCCCAGGAAGCATTTACCCGATTTTTGGGGGATGATCGCCCGGCCCATGTGCAATACGACAAATTTTCGATCGTGGAGGGCATGAACCTGCTCCGATCGGCTGGGGCCGTGCCCGTTTGGGCCCATCCTTACCTGTTTCGTGGGGGCAATGTGGAAGACACCTTGCCGGAACTGGTGGCGGCGGGGCTGTTGGGCTTGGAGGTTTATCATCCCAACCACAGCCTGACGGAACAGAAGCGCCTTTTGGAACTGTGCGATCGCTATGGATTGTTGGCCACGGGCGGCAGTGACTACCACGGCCCCGCCCCGAGTACCAAGGCTGAACGCCGCGACAGCTTAAATCAATTTCAATTGCCCCTGGCCTTGCTCGATCGCCTAAAGCAGGTCAAGGCTACCTTGGAAATGGAAACCGATTATTGATTGGGCAGCCACCCAAACCCGATCGATCCCAAAATCGCCACCCCAAAGATCAATCGATAGATCACAAAAACCCAAGTGTTTTGGGTCTGCAAAAACTTCAGTAACCAAGCGATCGCCGCATAGGACGACACCGCCGACACCACAACACCCACCGTCAGTGACAACCCCGCGCCGGCCGGCAACCCTTCTTTCAAAACACCCACCAGTTCCACCAATCCCGCCAGGGTAATGGCGGGAATGCCCAGCAGAAAGGAGAAACGCGCCGCCGCTGCCCGATCGATGCCGGACAACAGGCCCGCCGTCAGGGTTGATCCCGATCGCGAGACCCCGGGAATCAGGGCCAGGGCTTGGGCTGCCCCTAAAATTAATCCATCGTTTAGACCCAGGGCGTTGTAGTGGCGGTGGCGGCTGCCGGTCACTTCCGCCAAACCCAGCAGCAGGGCCATGACGATCGAGGCGATCGCGATCGCCCCCAAGCTCCGTAGCGGGGAATTGTCAAAATCGGGGATGAATTGCTTAATTGCCAAGCCGCCAGCCACAATGGGCAACGTCCCCAGACCAATGCCAAGGGCAATCCGAAACTGCCGATCGCCCCAATCCTTGCGGGAAATGGCTTGGGCTGACCCGATCGCCAGGGCCGTTAAATCTGCCCAAAAATAAGTCAGCACCGCCGCGATGCTCCCCAGTTGGATCACCGCCGTGTAGGCCACGCCCGGATCGCCCCAACCGAGCACCACGGGCACAACCTTCAAGTGGGCCGTGCTGCTGATCGGTAAAAACTCCGTCAGCCCCTGCACCAGCCCCAGGCCGATCGCCTCCAGCCAGCTCACGCCATCACTCACCGAAACCGTTGGGTCAGCCGCTTGGGCCGCAGCCCCCAAGCCCACCAGCCAAACCCCCAGCCCCATCCCGGCCCACCAGCGGTAAACCCGCTTGATTTGACTCTGCCCTTTGCTGCTTGATCGCCCTTGCTGTGAATTACCCATCGTTAAACCTGATTGGCCCCAACCATGCCTGAAAATGCTCAGCACCTTCAACCACTGTTCTGAATTTCTTCTGAATTTCTAAGGACTGATTCTAAGGACTGAATACGATGTCCTTGATTCGCAATCCGCCTTCCTTGCCATGCTACCCAACGGCGTTCCTCCGCCATCATCCCAATCGCGGCTGATATTGTGGCTGATTTTGCCGCATCCCGAAAACCAACCGCTATCGGTGATGCACCGTGGGGGCTATGGTATGTTAAGAAAACTAAAGATAAAAATTAATAAACCTAACCAAAGTCGCAGGTTTTCTCATTTTGGTTGCCTATCCCTCCTCTGCCAGCGCCATTACGCCGTTTCGTCGATCGGCTGGCCCCGGTCGTTTAATGTCCGCGAATCTGGCGGCGGATGCCTTGGCTAGTGATTGCCCTGATGAGACAACCCTAAGTCCCCCTGCCCCGCCGACTGAGAGCCAATCGCCCGTTGCCCTGGGTTGGATGTTTGTGGCGGGGTTGTTCTTGGTGTCGGGCCCCGTGTTTGTAGAAGCCCCCTTGGTGCGATCGTTCCCTATCCTTTCCACTGCCCTCACCCTGGTTTGGAGCTTGTTGGGGGCCCGGTGGCTGGAGTCACCCAAGTGGCGGGTTTGGGGCGACCTGTTGGTGGGGTTTAGCTGGAGTTGGCTGGCGGGTTCGCTCTATTGGGGCTGGTTGCGTTGGGAACCCACAGTCCACCTGCCCATGGAGGCGATCGCCCTGCCCCTGGCGCTAATCTCCGTGCGATCGAGCTGGGGACGCATTGGCAGTCTGTTCTATCTCGGCTCCTTGTTGGGAACCGCCATCACCGATAGCTACTTCTATTGCGTGGATTTGATGCCCGCCTGGCGCGAGGCGATCGCCGCCGAAAGTGCCGATCTTCACACCGTTGCGCCGATCCTGCACGGAGCCTTGGCCAAAATGCATACCCCCTTTGGCCTGGGCTGGGCCGTGTTGTTGGCGGGTACGTTGCTGTTTGCTGGTCTGGGCGCGGGTTGGTGGGCCAAGCGATCCCAGGATGCTGGCTGGATGGTGTTCAGTGCGGCCCTGTTGGGCACTCTCTTTGTCGATGGCCTATTCTGGCTGAGTGCCCTGTTTGCCTAATTTGCCTAATCGGCCCCATTGGCCCCAACCGTGGCGTGGCCCAAAATTTGCACAGGCCGTACGGAGGAGCTGTCAATGGCGGTGTATATTGTGCCGGACTAAAACAACACCTAGTCCTCCGGGACTTTCACCTGTGCGCGCGTGGTTACGCTCCAGCCCTGTCCGCATTTAATTCTGAGAACCGAATCCGGCAGCCGGTACTTACCCCTTGTCGGTAGCGCTTGCTGGACGATCGGTCGTAGCCCAGACAATGATTTTGTGCTGGGCGATCCTTGGATCTCGCGCAACCACGCCATGCTCCAGTGCATGGAGGATGGCGCGTTCTATTTGATTGATCTGGGAAGTCGCAATGGCTCCTTCGTGAATGGTCGCCGGGTGAGTATTCCCGTCACCCTGCAAAGCGGCGATCGCCTGACCTTTGGCCAAACGGAACTGGATTTTTATGCGCCCGCCCACGATCGGGACTACAGCACCAGCGATAGCTTTGAATTTTCTGTGACTGCAACGCTCCATGTGCGACGGCTGATCACGATTTTGGTAGCTGATATTCGAAATTTCACGGGGCTGACCCGACAAACGGACGAAAAAGTCCTCTCGGAGGCGATCGGGACTTGGTTTCGCCAAGCGGGCAACATCATCCGTGAATCCGGCAGTTGGGTGGATAAATATATCGGCGATGCTGTGATGGCCGTGTGGATTCACGGGGAACAGGAAGTGAGTCCCCGGGAAGTGCTGCAAATTTTTGAGGCGGTCAATGCGCTGCAAAAAATGACCCGAGACTTGCATTTGCACTATCCCCTGCCTTTCCCGTTGCGAATTGGCACCGGGGCCAACACGGGCTATGCCATGGTTGGCAACACCGGCAGCAACGATCGCCCTGATTACACCGCCCTGGGCGACACGGTGAACGCCGCCTTTCGGCTAGAGTCTTGCACCAAGGAATTGCAACTGGACGTGGCGATCGGGAAAACCACCTATCAGTACCTCTGTGCCTTGAATAGTTCTGCCTGCGAGGTTTTCCAGGAATATCGCGTAAACCTCAAGGGCTATGACACCGAAAGCGTCACCTACGCCGCTACCTACGACAATCTCGATCGGTTTTTAACCGCCCACCATCGATCCCTGGAACTGGATTTTTAAAATTTAACTTGATTAAAATCCAAATTAAAATTCAACCCAGTGTCTTCCTTAACCCAAGTTTGGTCCAACTGGCGAATTGAGATGAAGACAAGGGCCTCGTGGAAAATCCTGGGGCCGATCGTTCTTGATCAAAATTCAAAACTTTGATTTCACCCGTTTTTGAAGGTTGAATCCGGTTGAATTGGAATCTTGGCTTAAGATAGCTCAATGGCGAGACTTGTTCAGTTGTCAGCAGCTTAAAAGGTTGAAAATCTCCGTCAACTCCTGGGGATGGAATGTCGGTGCAATCCTATGGGCGTAAACGGGATTGCTCAGCACGACCCTAACCATAATTTTAGGCTTCTGTTGCTATAGTGGAATGAAATTTTGTTGGATTTTGCATCCAAGCAATGGGACAAAGAATCGACTATTGGCAATTGTTACTGGCTTGAGTCACTGATTTCTTTCAAACAGCGATCCAAAAAACAACCATAGGGAATGATCATTCCTGGAGTTTTTGATGAACGTCCTGCTGCTATATCCTCTTTTTCCGAAAAGCTTTTGGTCTTTTGAGAAAACCCTAGCCTTGCTCGATCGCAAGGCAATGCTCCCACCCTTGGGATTGGTGACGGTGGCGGCGCTTTTGCCCCAAAGTTGGAATTTTAAGTTGGTGGATTGTAATGTCCGTGACATCACCGAAGCGGAGTGGGATTGGGCTGATTTGGTGATTTTGTCGGCGATGATTGTGCAAAAAGATGATTTGCTCGATCGAATCAGAGCCGCAAAACAACGGGGCAAACGAGTTGCCGTGGGTGGCCCCTATGCCACGGCCCTGCCGCAGGAAGTGAGCGACGTGGGGGCCGATTATCTGATTTTGGACGAAGGGGAAATCACCCTGCCCCTGTTTGTGGAGGCGATCGAACGAGGCGAGCTAGCAGGCACTTTCCGCTCCAACGGGGTGAAGCCCGACGTAACCGAAACGCCCATTCCGCGCTTCGACCTGTTGGAATTTGATGCTTATGCGGAAATGTCGGTGCAATTTTCGCGAGGCTGCCCGTTCCAGTGCGAATTCTGCGACATTATTGTGCTCTATGGTCGCAAGCCCCGCACCAAAACGCCTCAACAACTTCTGCGGGAATTGGACTACCTGTATGAGTTGGGATGGCGGCGCAGCATCTTCATGGTGGATGACAACTTCATTGGCAACAAACGCAATGTGAAACTATTCCTAAAAGAGTTGTTACCTTGGATGGTGGAGCATCAATATCCCTTCTCCTTTGCCACGGAAGCTTCGGTGGACTTGGCTCAGGATCAAGAACTGATGGATATGATGGTGCAGTGCAATTTTGGGGCCGTATTCTTGGGCATTGAAACGCCCGATGAGGAGAGCCTGACCCTGACCCAAAAGCATCAAAATACCCGAGATTCCTTGAGTGAGGCGGTGATAGCCATTGCCCGATCGGGTCTGCGGGTGATGGCCGGTTTTATCATCGGTTTTGATGGCGAAAAAGCCGGTGCGGGCGCAAGAATTGTGCAATTTGTGGAAAAAACAGCAATTCCCACCGCCCTGTTCAGTATGCTGCAAGCCTTGCCGGATACGGCGCTTTGGCATCGATTGGAGCGGGAGGGGCGGCTGCGCAGCAAGTCGGCCAACATCAACCAAACCACATTGATGAACTTTGTACCCACGCGCCCCCTCGAAGACATTGCGCGGGAATATGTGGCAGCTTTCTATGAACTCTACGATCCGGAACGGTTTTTAGATCGGGTTTATCGCCACTTCCGCTTGCTGGGGCAAGCGACCTATCCCAAAAAGGGCAAGGGATCGCGCAAACCTATTAACTGGGTGACGGTTCGGGCGCTGCTGACCATTTGTTGGCGGCAGGGGCTGCTGCGCAAAACGCGCTGGCAGTTCTGGCGCAACCTGTGGAACATGTGGCGGCATAACCCCGGTGGCATCAGCAGCTATTTATCAGTCTGCGCCCAAATTGAACATTTCTTGGAATATCGCGAAATTGTGCGATCGGAAATTGAAGAGCAAGTGCAGCAGTTTTTGGCGGAGGAATTGCGCCTGAAGAATGGTCAACGGGCGGAAGCGATGGTTTAGGGATCGAGAGCCTGTTGGGCCTAAGGGTGGCAGCCAAGAATGGGCGATCGCACGCCCAAAATCTATGCAACAATTAGCTCTCGACTGGCTCTCGCCCGTTTGTCTGTTTGCGAGCAATAGCGAAAAAGGTTGGTGGGGCTTCCATCAGCCCGGTCGCAGGTGGCTCGAAACTTGAGATACTGGTGATATTATTCGACTTTTTCACCAGCGAAGGCCGTTGCTCGGTCTCGTTGCCCATGGGTAACTGAGAGTCAAGCGCGATCGCGTTGGTGGTTCCGCCATGATTTGCTGTGTCTTGTAAGGAGGTACCGGTTCTCATGAAACGGTTTGTTCGCCTGGTATTTGCGATCGCCCTGGTCGCGCTCACGTGGATTGGCGCGGGCTATCCTCAGGCTGCATGGGCTGAAGCATCTTTAAACAATGCCGATGCCAAGTTGGCGACGGAATTTGGCAAAAAAATTGATTTGAACAATACCAATATCAGCAACTTCAAGGCTTACCGGGGTTTGTACCCGACGTTGGCGCAAAAGATTATTGCGAATGCGCCCTACAGTGCGCCGGAAGAGGTGCTGAAGATTGGCGGCTTGAGCGATCGGCAACAGAGCCTTTTACAGGATTACTTGGATGCGGGCACCTTCACGGTGACGGAACAAGATCCGATCTTCAATGAAGGGGATCACCGCATTAACGATGGCGTTTACAAATAACGTTAGATTGCCCTTGATTGGCTTCAATGGCTAATCAAAGGGCTAATCCAGGGTTCCGGTAATCGTAATATTGCCACTGGAGCCGATGATAGTGATTCACCCCGCCCGATGATCGGCTTTGCCGGTTTGATTGCTCCATCGGGTCTGGGGCCCCACACTCGGAATTCCCGTATCCGGAATCCGTGAACTAGATTATTAAAGGCGATTGCGCAGCGGCAGTTTAGCTCCCGGCGCGATCGCCTTTTGCTTAAATCTGGTTGAATCTCGTTAGGTCTCGGGCCGTGATCCGAGAAATGCAGCGTCTGTTGCGGTTTGGCGGCGGTGATCGCTGGCTGTGGCGCTTTTGCTTGGCAACCCCACGATTTTTAGCTTTCTGTGCGCAATGATGAGTGACCCTTTGCCGGCTGTGGAAATTGAGCGCCCAACGGTCGATCGCTTTGATGTGATCGTGGTGGGTTGTGGGGCGGCGGGGTTATATTCAGCCCTCTGTTTACCGGCTGAGTTGTCGGTGGCGGTGGTGACCAAGGCCACAGTGTCGCGATCGGCGAGTGATTGGGCCCAAGGGGGGCTGGCGGCGGTGACGGCTCCCGATGATTCGGTGGCGTTGCATGTGGCCGACACGCTGGCGGCGGGGGCGGGCCTGTGCGATCGGGTGGCGGTGGAATTTTTGGTGGCGGAAGCGCCGGCCTGCGTGGCGCAGTTGGTGGAACTGGGGGTGGCGTTCGATCGCGATCAGGGACAGTTGGCCGTCACCCTGGAGGCGGCTCACTCCCGACGGCGGGTGCTCCATGCGGCGGATGCGACGGGGCGAGCGGTGGTGAGTGCCTTGGTGGCGCGAGTGTTGGAGCGATCGAACATTACGGTGCTGTCGGAAACCCTGGCGGTTGACCTGTGGCTGACCCCCGATCGACAAAGCTGCCAGGGAATTGCCTGCTTGCAGGAAGGGCAATTGCGGTGGCTGGCAGCCGGAGCCACGATTTTGGCCACGGGCGGCGGCGGCCAGGTTTTTGCCCACACCACCAATCCCAGCGTTAGCACGGGCGACGGTGTGGCCATGGCCTATCGCGCTGGGGTCGTGCTGCGCGATTTGGAATTTGTGCAGTTTCACCCCACGGCCTTAGATATTCCTGGTGCACCGCATTTTCTAATCAGCGAAGCGGTGCGGGGCGAGGGGGCCCACTTGGTGGATGACCAAGGGCGGCGGTTTACCTTTGATTTTCATGAGGCGGGAGAACTGGCCCCGCGTGATGCGGTCAGTCGGGCCGTCTATTCCCACTTGCAACGGCATGGGGGCGATCGGGTCTGGTTGGACTTACAACCCATTCCTGAGGCGCGAATTTTGCACCGGTTTCCCAATATCTTGAAGGCCTGTCGTGATTGGGGCATCGATCCGCTGCGGGAACCGATTCCCGTTTCGCCCGCAGCCCACTATTGGATGGGGGGCATTGCGACCGATCGAGCCAATTGCACCTCCTTAGGGGGGCTATACGCCGTGGGCGAAACCGCCAGCACCGGGGTGCATGGGGCCAATCGCTTGGCCAGTAATTCCTTGCTGGAATGCATTGTGTTTGGGGCCCAGTTCCGAAACTTGACCGTGGCAAAAGGGTCGATACTGCCGATCGAGCGGTGCTTGTCGCTGCCGACCATCGCCTTTGAGCCATCGCCGGACTTGGCGCACTGGCGAAATTATTTGCCCAAGCTGGTTTGGAGTGCGGCGGGCATTTGTCGCAAATCATCTACCCTGATCGACGCGATCGCCCAGTTGCAAGCGGCCCAATCCACCCTGCGCAACTTGCCGATTCAACAACTGTTGACCCAATTGCGACCAGGCGAAACCTGCCAAATTTTGGACGATCGCGCAATCTCGGCGGTACATCAGTGGGTGGAAACACGCAACTTGCTGGATGTGGCCACCTCGTTGCTGGAGAGTGCCCTGTTCCGAACGGAAAGTCGCGGCGGCCACTATCGAGTGGATCACCCCAATGCGGATCCAGCTTGGGCTTGTCACACGCTGTTGCAGGGGAACAAACGCTGGATTTCCCAATCGGGCTTGGGCGATCGCACCAGTCCCCCTTGGGCTTGATTGTTCGATCGCCTTATGGCAACTTAGCTCAGGAGTTGGGCGATCGCCTGGCGGTACTCACTCTTTTGCTTCACGCCGCGAAACTCCGCTGCCTTTGCCTTGTTGTGGAAAATCATCACCGTTGGTGTTCCGGTTACCCCCGCCCCTTCGGCAATTTGCGGCTCATCCTTCACATCCACCTCCACAAAGTGGATTTGCCCCTCAAATTCATCCACCACCTTATCCAGCATGGGCTTCAGGATGTGGCAAGGGCCGCAATCGGGGGCAACGAACTTCACCACCAAGGGGCGATCGGTCTCGTGGTAAAGCTTGCGAACCGCGTAGCCGCCAAAGTGGCGTGTGGCTTGTGGATTGAAAGTTTCTTCCGTATCCGCCACGATCGGCTTGTCTTCGGCCACGGAAGCTGCCGTTGGCTCGGTGCTGTCGCGTTTCACCTCCTGGGCCAAGCCCTGAGCCGAAAGCCACCGTTCCGCCAACAGGGCCGCCGCGCAACCGGTTCCGGCCGCCGTGATTGCTTGCCGATATTCATGATCTTGCACATCACCGGCCGCAAACACACCTTCCACGCTGGTTTCCACGCTGTGGGGACGGGTTTTGATATAGCCCACCTCGTCTAGGTCAAGCTGCCCCACAAATAGATCGGTGTTGGGTTTGTGCCCGATCGCGTAGAACAAACCACGGGCGGCGATCGTTGATTCTTCGCCGGTTTGCTGGTGCTGGACTCGTAGGCCGGTCATGCCCGTTTCGTTCCCCACCACATCGATCGCGGTGGTGTGCCAATGAACCGTAATCTTAGCGTTGGCCAACACCCGGTCTTGCATGGCCTTGCTGGCCCGCATTTTGTCCGATCGCACCAACAAATGTACCCGCGAGCCATATTTTGTCAGGTACATCGCTTCTTCGGCGGCCGAGTCGCCCCCACCAATCACCACCAACTCGGCGTTTTGGAACATGGGCATGGCTCCATCACAAATGGCGCAGGCGGAAATGCCCCGGTTCCAAAATTCCGTTTCGCTGGGCAGCCCCAGCCGCTTGGCCGTGGCTCCGGTGGCGATGATGACGCTGTGGGCCCGCAATTCCCGATCGGTCGATCGCACCACAAAGGGCCGCTGGCTCAAGTCCACAAAGGTGACATCTTCCGTCACCACCTCCGTGCCCCACCGTTCCGCCTGGGCGCGCATCCGATCCATCAATTGCGGGCCCGTGATGCCCTCCGGAAAGCCGGGGAAATTTTCCACTTCCGTGGTGGTCATCAGTTGACCACCGGGCAGGCCGCCCGCCTGGAAGCCCGCAAACATAAAAGGTTTCAAGTTGGCACGAGCGGCATAGATGGCAGCCGTGTAACCGGCGGGGCCGGAACCGATGATCACGACATTTTCAACGGTGTTGGGTGCAGAAGCGGCGCTGGTCATGGATGCTTTATCTAAACTCATACCGACTATGAATAAAATAACATAGTCAGAATTCCGTTGCCATCCCAGCAATTGATTCAGCAGTTCAGGCATTCGTTCAGGTATTGATTCACCCTTGCCCCGTTGCTTCAAGGCAGGAAGGATGTCACCCTAAAATCAATGTGATGGTGTGGTGTGCGTGGTGAGTAACGTTCCTGCGTTTAATCTAACGGAGCAATTTCCGCAAATTCGCGACGAAGTGAATGCGGCGGTCTTGGAGGTTTTGGCTTCCGGTAAATACATTGGCGGCACGGCGATCGAGTCCTTTGAGCAGGATTTTGCCCGCTATGTGGGTACGGAATTCTGTGTGGCCTGTAATTCCGGAACCGATGCTCTGTATTTGGCGTTGCGGGCCCTGGGCGTTGGCCCGGGGGATGAGGTGATTGTGCCGCCTTTCACCTTCATTGCCACCACGGAAACCGTGAGCGCAGTGGGCGCGGTTCCGGTGTTTGTGGATGTGGACGCGGAGACCTTTAACCTGGATCTGGATGCGGTGGAGCGGGCGATCGGGCCGCGCACCAAAGCGATTATTCCCGTACACCTGTTTGGCCAGCCGGTGAATATGGATCGGCTGATGACGATCGCCCGGGCCAGCAATCTGTGGGTGATTGAAGATTGTGCCCAAGCCACGGGAGCAAAGTGGGGCGATCGACGGGTGGGCAGCATTGGCCACGTGGGTTGCTTTAGTTTCTATCCCACCAAAAATTTGGGCGCTTGCGGTGATGGCGGGGCCATGACCGTGAACGATCCTCAACTGGCGGCGGATTTGCGGATGTTGCGGGAGCATGGCCAGCGCCAACGCTACTACCACGAGGTGATCGGGGTGAATAGTCGCCTCGATGCCATTCAGGCGGTGATTCTGCAAATTAAGTTGCGATCGCTCGATCGGTGGAACCAACAGCGCACCGCGATCGCCCAGCGCTATCAACAGGGTCTCGCCGGTTTGCCGGGCCTGCGTTTGCCCCAGGCGATCGCTGGCGGAACCAGTGTTTGGAATCAATACACGATCCAAGTGGGCGAGGGCAGCGCCGGCCCAGAACTGCGCGATCGGTTGCGGCAAGCCCTGCAAGATCGCGGTGTGGGGACAGCGGTTTACTATCCTCTGCCGCTGCACCTACAAGCGGTCTACGCCAACTTGGGCTATCAGCCGGGATCTTTGCCCGTTTCCGAGCAATTGGGCCATTGTGTCTTGTCCTTGCCCATGTTCCCAGAGCTGACCCCAGAGCAACAGGATCGCGTCATCAACAACCTGCGAGAGGTGTTGGCCGCTGTTCCTTTGCCGACGAACTGTGTTGGGGTTTAGGGCAAGCGATTAACCAATGCATTGATTGACAAACCCATTGATTGACAAGCGCATTGATTGGCAAATAAATGGATGAATGGGTGAGTGAATAATCGGTGAATTGATGAATTAAGGACTGTGAATGAGTTGTGAACGAGTCGCGAATTAATGATTGGCGGATTGATTTTGGGCCCGTCGAAGGGCCCAGCGGCGCATTGCCCAAATACCCAGCCCGAACAGTAACCAATAGGGGGTGTAGGCCAACAGCCATAGGGTGATTTGCAAGAGGCCGATCGTGACTTGACCCACCGATTGTGTCGCCTTACCCCAGGTTTCTGCCAACTGGGCCGTAATGGGGTTGGCATCGGCCAAGCCAGCCACGCTCTGTTCGATCGTTAAGTTCACGGTGGAATAGGCCACGCGGGTGCGCAGATTCTTCAGTTGGGCTTCAATTTGCTCAATCTGTTGGCGAGTTTGGCTGACCTGTTGATTCACCGCCAAGATGTCGCGCACGGAGCCAGATTTTTGCAGCAAGGCGAGCAAGCTGTCTTCGGTGCGGCGCAAGTTGCGTAACCGGGCATCAGCATCCACCAGTTGATCGGTCACGTCTTCCGCTTGCATGGCTCGGTTTTGCAGGTAACCCAATTGGGTGACGGCGGCTACGGCGCGATCGAGTTGATTGGCGGGAACCCGAAACTGTAATTCTGCGATCCGGCTGGTGTCGGTGCGGCGATCGTTGAGGCTAATCACATCGCCCTGATTTTCCTTGACGATCGCTTGGGTGGCTTCAAGGGCTTTGGTAACCGAATCTGCCTTCAGGGCTAGGGTGACGGTTTTGATCAGTTGCGGTTGGGCGATCGGGCTGGGGGGCGACTGCGCATTAGCCGCCAAATCGCTATCGTTGGGGGCTAGTGCCTGGCGCTCTTGGCCGCCCGCTGCGGGAGCCATGGCCTCAGGCATGGGTGCTGCGGCTTTGTTGGCCATGCTGCCCCCGCCACAGCCGGTTAACGCAACGCCCAACAGGAGGGCCCACAGGGGCGATCGACTGTTACGGGTCGCTTGGGGAAGATTTACCAGCACCAACGATCGAGCCATGGAAGTTGCCTGCTCTGTGTGTTTCAGACTTTGGAGTTCAAACTTGTTGTGCTTCCGACGGTTTCAGCGATTAATCAACCAATTAATCAACCAATTACAGATTAACCAGTGACAAATCAACCGGTGACCAATCAACCCATCAATCAACAAATTTGGGAAGTCGATTTTTATCGTCGGCCCATGACCGACACCGCAGGGCAACCCCTTTGGGAATTAGTCCTGTGCGATCGGGCCCAAACGTTTGTGTTTCGAGATGTTTGCCCCCAAAGCTCGATCGACACCAATTGGTTAACGGAGCGGCTGGTGGCGGCTATGGGTGACAATGCTACCCCGCCCGATCGGCTCTGTGTGTTTCGGCCCCAATCCCTGAGTTTGGTGGAAGCGGCGGCTTCGCGGTTGGGTTGGCCCGTGACCGCCACACGCCGCACCCAGGCGCTGAAGAATTGGTTGCAAAAACGGGCGATCGAGTCCCCCCTGCTCGACCCGGCCACCGGTCAGCCCTACGATCCCTTGGCGATCGATTCGCCGCCACCTTTGCCCCTGGCGGACTCGCTATGGGGGGATTCTTGGGGGTTTGCCAGTTTGTCGGCGGAGGTGTTGGCTCGGCAGTTAGCCCAGCGGCCAATCCCCTACGGCGATCGCCCTTCGGAATTATTTCCCGATCGCCTGGGATTGTCTGCCAAGGCTCCCATTCCCGGGGTTGTGGTGAACGGTGGGCGGCGATCGCGTGCGTTGGCCCAATGGCTCAATGGTGTGCAGCCCGTTGCCCTCAGCTTCGTGCCCGGCGAGCCGGATGGGGTAATCTTGGAAGCCGGCCTGTGCGATCGATGGATTTTAGCCACCAGCCAAGATCCGGAATTACGCCAAGCTGGCCTCGCTTTTGAGTCTCGTAAGGCTACTGTGCGCCATCTGCACTTCCTGCTTATTCAACCGGATAATTCCGGGATGACCTATACGGGGCTTTGGTTTTTGCAACCTGCCTGAGCTGGTCACTGCTGAGCGGTGGCGAGGGACTGGCTTTCCGGATCGTTCAGTTTTGCTCAATTTCAATTGTGTTCAATCGTGTTTGATCAAATGCGCTTACTCAAACACGCTTAATCAAGCAAACTTGTTCAAACGCGCTCGATCGCCTTCGATCATGCTCGATCGGCTTAGTGTAACTAGCTGTGCCCGATCGGCTCTTTCCGTTGCGCAATATTGTTTTGTAACATTTTCTTCAAAATTCCTTACACTATTTATTATTTATTTTACGAAACTCAATTTTTGTTTGCTTTGCTTCAAATTTAATTAATCTTTTTCATAAAAATATATTCAACTTTGTGGACGTTACGGAAGGTAAGTCTCTAGGATCTAAAAAGCAATTTGGATTGACATAATTCATCAATTTCCAATTGCCTCATTTCCATTCTTCAACACGGATTCATTTACAAATGACTGCAACGATCACCCGTCAAGGTGGTAGCAGTTGGGATCGCTTCTGCGATTGGATCACCAGCACCAACAACCGGATCTATGTCGGTTGGTTTGGTGTGTTGATGATCCCCAACCTGCTGACCGCAACCATCTGCTACATCATCGCCTTCATCGGCGCTCCCCCGGTTGACATCGACGGCATCCGCGAACCCGTGGCTGGTTCGCTGCTGTACGGGAACAACATCATCTCTGGTGCTGTGATCCCCTCGTCGAACGCCATCGGTTTGCACTTCTACCCCATCTGGGAAGCTGCTTCCTTGGATGAGTGGCTGTATAACGGCGGCCCCTATCAGTTGGTGGTGTTCCACTTCCTGATTGGCATCTTCTGCTACATGGGTCGTCAGTGGGAACTGAGCTACCGCCTCGGTATGCGTCCTTGGATCTGCGTGGCTTACAGCGCTCCTGTGGCTGCTGCAACCTCCGTGTTCCTGATCTACCCGATCGGTCAAGGTTCGTTCTCTGACGGTATGCCTTTGGGCATCTCGGGCACCTTCAACTTCATGTTGGTGTTCCAAGCTGAGCACAACATTCTGATGCACCCCTTCCACATGTTGGGCGTTGCTGGTGTGTTCGGTGGCTCGCTGTTCTCGGCAATGCACGGTTCCTTGGTGACCAGCTCGCTGGTGCGTGAAACCTCGGAAGTGGAAAGCCAAAACTACGGCTACAAGTTCGGTCAAGAGGAAGAAACCTACAACATCGTTGCAGCCCACGGCTACTTCGGTCGTTTGATCTTCCAATACGCTTCGTTTAACAACAGCCGCTCGCTGCACTTCTTCTTGGGTGCTTGGCCGGTTGTGGGTATCTGGTTCACTGCACTGGGTATCTCGACGATGGCGTTCAACCTGAACGGCTTCAACTTCAACCAATCGGTTGTTGATTCGCAAGGTCACGTGATCAACACCTGGGCTGATGTGATCAACCGCGCCAACCTGGGTATGGAAGTGATGCACGAGCGTAATGCTCACAACTTCCCGCTGGATCTGGCTGCTGGCGCTGAAGCTCCGGTTGCCCTGCAAGCTCCGGCAATCAACGGCTAAACCTGCCTTGGCTCGATCAAGCGATCGAGCCTGCAACACAACTGAATCTTGCTGGAAAGGGGAGTGGTTTTGCTACTCCCCTTTTGATTGGTTTGGGGAGTGTTTTGGGAATGCTGAGCTTGGTTGGATGATTGCGGATTGCATCTCTAGATCTGCGTGGATGCATAGGTAAAGCTGATCGTCTTGATCGAGGCCTGAAAACCGTTGATAGATGGTTCAATCGGGCGATCGCTCCTTGGGATCGCTCCTTGGGATAGCCCTTGAAAAATTTAGGATGACCCCAACAATTGAGCTAAAAAGCGCCTCAAATCGAAGATAGGAGCCTGAATTGCACAAATTAACTGCAAATCGGAATCCTGAGTGCTCCAACAGCTTCTGAACCAGTCTGATAAGATCGTGGCAGTTGGAACCATCGTCATTCAATCTCGCTCTCCGTTCGATCAAATAGCACTAGTTCCTAGCTAGCGAACTGATCGGGTGAATGCTGAAGGGGAAGTAGCATCTCATAAACGTCTGAACGTCAAAATTCTAAACGTCGGGATTCAGCCTGCGGCTATCAACACTACCAACGCTATCAATAGTTATCGAAAGCATTAGAGTTTTTAGCCATCAGGAAGAGGGGATATCGATCAACACTGAACTGTTCATCTCCCATGAGACTTTCTGATGTCATTAGGCGATGTGTTAGAGACTTCTGGAAAAAGACAGCCGTAGTTGCGGCTGCCTATTGTGGAACCGGCTTACTGTCGGGCTATTTTGCTATTCCACCGGGCTATGCTTCGCCGGTTTGGCCAGCGGCGGGAATTGCCTTGCTGGCTGCCTTGTATTGGAAAAAATATTCCTATTTAGGCATTTGGCTAGGGTCTTTTGTCCTGAATGTGTTGATTGGCACAAGGGCGATCGGCACTATTAATCTCAGCATTGTTTTGGTGGGAGCTGGCATTGCTCTGGGCGCAATTTTGCAAGCCTATGTCGGCAATGTTTTATTACAAAAACTGTTTAAGCATTCCATTTGGCGAGAAGAATTTTTAGGAATTCTGGCACTACTGGTGTTGGCGGGCCCCATCAGTTGCATGGTGGGAGCAACGGTTGGCAACGGCGTATTGCTCGCCAGCCATTCCATTACTTGGTCTCAGATTTTGGAGTCTTGGTGGAATTGGTGGATTGGTGATTCGTTGGGAGTTTTGGCGGTTTTGCCCGTTGGCATTGTGTATATGCTCAAGCGCCAACGCATTGTCTTGAAGCTACACCGCAAGTCTAGTCGCGATCGACAATTTGCATCCTATATTCTGCCGGCTTTGTTGGTTTTAAGCTCAACTATTTTGGCTTTTCAAATCACAAAAAATGCAGAACGACAGCGCCTGTATGCTGTGTTTGAAAATGACACGGAAATTATTACTCAACGGTTGCACGAAGATTTGGATAAGGCCACACAAATTCTGTTTAGTTTGCAAGGCTTGTTTGATACGGCTGACCGCGATCGGGGCTTAATTCCGGTGAGTCGGCAACAGTTTAAAATCTTTACGGATCCCTATTTTGAGCGAGTTCGAGGGATCCAAGCCGTTGGCTGGAATCCGGTGGTAAAACGGGGCGATCGAGCAAAATATGAAGCCTACATTCGCGAAGAAGGCTTTGCTAACTTCCAATTTCAACAACGGGACGCAAACAATCGGCTCATTCCCGACCGCGATCGGGAAACCTATTACCCCGTGTTGTACATCGAGCCGCTGAATGGAAATCAGCGTGCCTTTGGGTTCAACTTAGGGTCAGAAAGTCGCCGCCTTCAGACTTTAGAGTTTGCTCGGGACTCTGGCGGTTTAACGGCCACACCGCCAATTAAACTGGCCCAGGAAACGGGCCAACAACAGGGTGTAATTCTTTATTTGCCAGTTTATGAATTGCCGATGCCAACCACCATAGCCGATCGACAAAAGTCTCTGTCCGGCTATTTGTCTGTAGTTTTCCGAGTGGGAGATTTACTGGAAACTTCTTTCCGGAATTTAGTTTCCAAGGGAATTGAATTCACCCTGTATGATCAGCCGCTCTCAGAAATGCTTTATCAGTCTAATCTTCAGGATACTCAGCAAAATAAAAATGCCTACATGACCCGAGAACAGATGATTCGCTTTGGGGGACGAGCTTGGGAAATTCAGTTTTGGGCCACGGAAGCCTATATTCGCGGATTAAGTACCAATGAACCCATGGTGGTGTTGCTTTCTGGATTTTTTATCACGGGCTTAACGGGGGCTTTTTCGATTACTCAAATTCGTAATTCTATTCTGGTGAACCTGTTAGTAGAAAAGCGAACTCATGAATTAGCTAAAAGCCAAGAAGCGGCTCTGCAAGCGGCTAGTAATGCTGAAAAAGCGAATCGAGCGAAAAGTAATTTCTTGGCCATTATGAGCCATGAATTACGCACACCTCTCAATTCCGTTCTGGGTTTTACGGAATGTTTGAAAGAGGATATGTTTGGCCCTGTGACGGAAGAGCAACGCAATGCCCTAGAAACTGTTGAGCGGAATGGTCGCCACTTGTTGGCTCTAATCACAGATATTTTGGACTTGTCAAAGATTGAAGAAGGCAAGTTTGAAATTGAGCTAGCCCCAGTGGATATTGAGCTGCTTTGTCGGTTTTGCTTAACGCTAGTCAAACAACAGGCGATCGCGAAAAGTATTGCGGTCAACCTTGATCTACCGTTGGTGATACAAACCCCTAGAAATTTACAACTGATGGCAGATGAACGACGGCTGCAACAGTCAATTGTGAATTTGCTGAGCAATGCGGTGAAATTCACATCGGAAGGTGGCTCAATTACGCTGCAAGTGTCGCTTCCGGATCCCAATCATCCATTTATCCGCTTTGCTGTTATTGACACTGGAATTGGGATTGCGGAAGCAGATTTTCACCGATTGTTTCACCCTTTCACTCAACTCGATGAAGCACTCAATCGCCAATATGAAGGAACGGGATTGGGCTTGTCCTTAGTGAAGCGCTTGGTTGAATTACATGGTGGACGAGTTGGCGTTACAAGCCGGGTGGGCTTTGGCAGTTGTTTCACGATTGACCTTCCCAGTACATTGTTGATTTCTGTATCGGATGATGTTGAGAGTCCTGTTGAGTTGGATGATGAGACTGAGCCAGACTCAGGGTTAACATCGGAATCAATATCAGATTGCGATCGGGCGGATCACCTCGATCCACCCCGAGGAGAAGATTTAGTGAATTTGTGGGCTCCAACGCTGAAGATTTCTCCCCACTTGCCAATTGTTCCGCCGCTTATTTTACTGGCCGATGATAATTTTGAAAATGCTCAAACTATTGCTCGATATTTAACTAATCGGGGTTATCGATTCTTGCGAGCTGGTAATGGACGAGAAGCCGTTGAAATGGCAATTGACTATCAGCCCGATTTGATTTTGATGGATATTCAAATGCCAGAAATGAATGGGCTGGAGGCCATAGAACTAATTCGCGAGAATCCCCAAACGGCTCATATTCCCATGATTGCTTTGACGGCTTTTGCCATGGCTGGCGATCGGGCCCGTTGTTTGGCTGCTGGGGCTAATGAGTATCTTTCAAAACCTGTGAAACTGGCCCATTTAACCAAGGTGATTCGTGGCTTCTTTGAATAGTGGGCTTTCGTTTTTGAATAGTAATTTTTTGAATAAATGAAATGTACACGAAATTCTCATACCAAACGTTTAGACCCTAACGCCCCAACTGATTAACAGCGGCCTTCGCTTCTCGGCGCAACCCTTCGGCATTGCGGAAAAATTCCTGGCCGTCGTGGAGCCGGGTTTCGTCATAATTCAGCGGGAAGTAGGCTAACTCTTCCAACCCATCGCCCAGGTGGTTCAAGCTGTAGTACAAATTGGCGGCAATGCCAGCGGCGCTGCGGGGATTGGGCATGGATTGCAAAGTGGCCTTGGCCCGATCGAGCGCCGTGGTCATCCGTTCCAAATAGGCTTCAAAGTTTGCCATCAATTCGTCGTCGTAGGGATCGGCGGCGAGGGCGTTCACGGCTCCCTTGAGCGATCGGGCAATTTCGCGAATGACGCGATCGACCGGTGTATGAACCCGCCGTAACCATTGTTCCAAGTCTTCATCGGCGGCTCGGCCCGTTTGGCGTGATCGCCGCTGTTGGCGATGCTGTTCCGTGGCGGTGGCGCTACGTTGTTCCCGTTGCCGATCGGCAGCATAGGGCTGGTGGTTCCAATTGTCGGGGCGATCGAACTGGCCATAGCGTAATGCCACGTCATAGTCAGCGCGCCGTTGGTCATCGCTGAGCACTTCGTAGGCGACGTTAATGGCGGCAATGAGGTCATTGTTGGGCAAATCAGGATTGCAGTCCGGGTGAAATTGCTTCACCAAACGCCGATAGGCCTGCTTAATCTGAGCGGCGGTGGCGGTGCGATCGACCTGAAGGGTTTCGTAGTGATTGGAAGCGGCCATGGGTGGAAAACAAAAAGCAAGCGGGCAATGATCCACCCATCATCGATATCTGACAAGCATTGGCCGATACGGTTGAAGGGGAATCTGCGTATTAAGATAGTTTGCGAACCACCCTTGTAAGCAAAGTGTAGGCAACGCTTGTGACCGCCCGATCGCATGAAGCGACTCTCTTCGTCGATGGCTACAACGCCATTGGTCAGTGGTCGCAAATGCGAAAGCGCTCTATGCATCAGCACCTAGAGCGGGATGACTTGGAGGCAGCCCGTTGGGAGTTGATTCAGCAACTTTGCAACTATAGTGCCTATCGGGCATTTGCAACTTATCTGGTCTTTGATGCCCAATACCGAGCAGAACGAGCTTCCGTGGAGACCATCACAAATCATCTAACGGTGCATTACACGGAATTTGGGCAAACGGCTGACACTTACATTGAACGGGCCTGCGCACTCTACAGCCGTGAAGTGAATCGAGCCAGTCGGCGCGTGATTGTGGCCACGTCCGATCGCGCCCAACAGATGACCACGATCGGCTACGGCGCTGAGTGGATGTCTGTTCAGCAATTGCTCCACGACATTGAATTAGCGGAACAACAGGTGCGTCGTCGGCAGCGATCGACCCAAACCAGCAGCGGCCGCTTCCTGAGCAGTCGCCTGGATGATGCGGTGCGTCAGCAGCTTGAACGATTGCGCTATGGCGATTCCGCTTCCTCTTGATTTTTGTTTGATGGCCTTAATTTCCGTTTCACCCTTCAAAAGTCTGCTCATCCCACAACTGTCGCAGCCGATCGAGCAAGCGCAGGGGCAAGGTTTCCCAGTCTGCCGCCGTTTCCGACTCCCCAGTCGCAGGCTGCGATCCATAGGAACTCCGGCGATCGCGCACCTGGGGGGTTAAGGATGATGACTTTTGCCCATAGGTCATTGGGGGGCGTGATGTGCCTCCTGGCAGTTCTCCGGCGGCATCGGCACTGGCTCTCGGCCCTTCCGTGCGATCGGGCTTCAGGTTAGGGGGTAAGTTCGTTGAAAACCATTCAGTTAATCGATCGACTGCCCGATCATTGAAATTCCCGGGAATTTGCGACTCTGAAGGTGATGGGTTCCGTGTGGATTGGTAAAGCCGCTCCAGGTACATCACAACAGCAGCCCGTTGCTTTGGGGCGATCGCCTGGCGAGTTTGACGCGCGATTGGATCCGTAGCTTCCGCAATCCAAACCAAGCCCGATCGAACCCGCGCCAAATAGGTCTCAAAGGCCTCCCAATCCTGAAGCGATGTCACTGGTAATCGTTCTGGCGCATGGGGTGGCAAGGGCAAATCGCCCACGGCCAACCACCCCCAAAGCCAAGCCTCCGTCAGTTGCGCATTAATTCCCACCGGCACAAAGGCCACCACATGATCGGGCCAATCCAGCGGCATTGCCAAATGCTCAAGGACGCTGGAGTCTTGCGCCTTCGGGATTGGTGCCGCCCCTGGTGCTTCGGTCTGGGACTCCATCACAAAGGGCAACAGGGCGATCGAACCCACTTGCGGCACGGCCAAACAAGCCACCTCGCCGGGCAGCCTGGAAACCGGCCGTAACTCACTCGGCGGTTCAAGGGCCAGCCACTGCCAAAGATGCCCCAACGCATCCATCGCCAAACTTTCCAAAAATACCGCTCGTCCTTGATGAGGGTTGGCCGCCTGACCCGCTTGGGCCAAGGCCCTTGGCCGATCGGCCTGATCCAAAGACAGGATAAGTGGATCCCAGTCCATTACGGCGCTCCTGTTTTGGGGGTGATCAAGCCTAGTAATTCCATAAATTGGGTCGGCTGGGCGCAAATCTCTTGGGCGATCGCCTGCAACATGGGATAGCACCGTCGCTTCCAGTGACTATGAATTGTTTGTTCATTCATTTGCAACTGCTGAGCTAAAGAACGCCAAGTCACCTTTTTCTCGGGTGGTTGTCGCTCCACCCGATCGCCCCGAGTCTGCAACAAAATCGACTGAGCCAAGAACTGGCAATTAAGCTGTGGATCCTTCATGCCACAACAACCCCTGAGGCGGCCTTCTGGATCTCGCTCAATGTAAAGCTCCACCAACAACCCTTGGCGCTGGACGGTTTGACGTTGCTGTTGTTCAATCAGGGCTTCAATGCCATCTAAGCGCAACCCGATCGGCACACAGTCTCCCAATGTGGAACTAGCGCGATCGCCCCGATCGGTTCCCACCGGAGCATCCAAGCTGAGGGCATTGAGCGGCATTTTGGCGCGGCGATAGAGATCAATAATTCGATACTTCAACTGACCATTCACCCAGGTCACAAATCGTCGGCGCACCAACTCCGGGCTGCTGTGGTCTAAGTCGCACCGAAAAGCAGCGATATTCTTTTGGACATATTCCAACGCCTGGTTCAGAGCTTCCAAATAGTCCGGGTGTGAATCTTTCCGCAGACCCGGCAGCTTGGGAATTAGGGCCAATAACTGCTCAAGGGCCCGTTTGCGGTTCCGGGACTTGGGGGGCTGAAGTTGGCGCAGCAGCCGGATCAGCGCCAAGTCAGGATCCGCCGGATCCGCTGGGTCGGGGGAATCTGGGGAGTCTGGGGAATCTATTGAGTTTGAGTTGATCGATCGAGCCACGTTTGCCGCTCCTAGGAACGAGAGGGAATCGGTGGAATAAGAGGGCTAATTAACAATTGACGACGGAATCAAGATTGCAGCCGCTTTGGTGATCCCCCCTAACGGGTCTGCATAAGTTTCTGGGACTTAGCCGATTAATAGAAGCCACAGTTGCATGTTTCTTGGCTGATTACTGCCGGTGAACTACTGCCGGTGAACTACTGCTGGCGAACTACTGCTGGCGAACTACTGCCGGTGCATTTTCTTCAGCTTATTTTTCCTGGCTCATTATTACGGGAGGCTAACCCATGACAATGCAGGGGATTGGTAGTGATTACTCTGTTGCCCAGCCGCGGTTCACCTCAGATCCATCCAGCGCTCCATCTGATCAAATCATGACCACCCAGCCTCTGGCTAACAATTCCCACGGGGCTAGCTCAATTCACGGACGCTTGCGACAAATTGACTGGCGACCAATCCTGTTCAAACTCACGGATGCAACCCATGGCCTGGGTTGGTCGATGGAGCGTGCAATCCCGGCTTTACAGGGCTATTTACAATTTTTACGAGCTATCGATCGCTATCCTTACATGGCCCTTGTACCCAGCGAGGACGTGGATGAAGTGTGGCACTGCCATTTACTCGACACGCAAAAATATGCGGCCGATTGCCAGTGGCTCTTTGGTCGCTTTATTCACCACAATCCCTATTTGGGCACGCCAACTGCGGGAGGCAAAGAGGCATTGGCTGAAGCTTGGCAAGAAACTTGCCGATTGCTCCAAACCTCGGCGGATGAGCTGGAGGCTGGGTCTTGGACTTGGTTGGGTGACGGCCCTTCTACTTGTGTGTTGTCCGTTCAAGATTTGGGCGATCGCCCTGGTTTGCCTCTCCGAATTCGGGCGGATCTGTCGGTGGAATTGCTGCCCTGTGCTTAGGGGATGTCTGGCAAGGATTGGGGGGCGCTGGCCAATTGGGACACTAGCAAAGCACCGATAGTTGTGGGGACGAGATTGCCGGGGCAAGGGGCTGGGGGCTGATATCAGATCCCCACAACCTTGATGTCATCGCTTCGATGTCATCGCTTTAAGATGCCATCGCTTCAAGATTGTCGGGGCAAGATTGTCGGGGCAAGATTGTCGGGGCAAGATTGTCGGGGCAAGGGGCTTAAGCCCCTTGTCTTTATCGGTTAGTAAGACCCGCAAGGTAGCAATTTAGGCTGTTCAGACACCCTCTGAGGAGTTGAATCTAATGCTCCGCTGTCCGGTGCTGTGCTATTGGGGAGTGCGCTGCAAGTCCGATCGCTCTTCGGGAAGGATCGCCCCTTCCACCGGACAAACTTGGAGGCAAATGCCGCAATCAATACAGGTGGCAAAATCAATCCAGAACCAATCGGTGCCCTTATTATTTTTGCCGGGGCCGGGGTGAATGCAAGCGACGGGACAAGCTTCCACGCAGTCGCCCACGCCTTCACAGGTGTGGGTCACAATTGAATGAGCCATAGGACAATTAAGGTCGGTTCTTCAGGTGTGTTCTTCTCAGGCCATGAGGCGCTCTTCAGTGTATCGCGACGTTAAGTAATGTAACGAGCGGCAGAATCGTGCAAAAGCATGGCGAGAAATCTCGGGAATCTGCTGACTGGTGGGCCGGGAGGGGATGTCCATGAAACAATGTCCAGAAAGCAACTGTTGTGGAAGGATGATTGGCGTTGGTTTCTGAGAACCTGCAACTCGTAAAGCGCGATCGAGAGCCTGTCAGTAGTTGGGCGCTTTACCATCTCCTGAAGTGGTCGGTGATTAGCCCGGTGTTGCATTCCTATTTTCGGGTGCGCATCTATGGAGCTGAGCGGGTGCCGAAGACTGGACCGCTGATCGTGGCCAGCAACCATGCAAGCGATTTTGACCCCCCGATCGTGGCTAATTGCACGGGTCGTCCGGTGGCTTTTATGGCCAAGGAAGAGCTGTTTAATGTGCCGCTGTTGGCTCCCGCGATTCGGCTCTATGGGGCCTATCCGGTCAAGCGCGGTACGGGCGATCGGGGAGCCATCCGAGCCGCCATGGATTATTTAGATGCGGGCTGGGCTGCGGGTGTATTCATTGACGGCACGCGCCGGCCCGATGGTCGCATTCATAACCCCAAGCTGGGGGCAGCGCTGATTGCGGCTAAAACTCAAACGCCTTTGTTGCCCATGAGCTTGTGGGGGACGGAGCAGATTTTTGCGAAGGGGAAAGTCCCCTGCCCAGTGTCGGTGACGGTGCGCATTGGTGAGCTGATTGATCCCCCCCGATCGAGCAATCGTGCTGAACTGGAAGCCGTCACCCAGCGCTGTACGGATGCGATCCATGCTCTCCATGCTCTGGGTCGTTAGGGGCCAAACGGTTACACCGTAGGAAGCATAAAGGGATAGGGGCATACAACCGTATGCCCCTACTAAAAACTGTGTTGGGGGATGAAGCCGCAAGGGCAACCCCCCATTTCCCCATTTGTTGTCAAGAGTGGTTGTTTGGCAACGATCGCCTAGTGCGGGTCTAGGACACGCTCGACAATTGCGCCAAGTTGGCTTTGAGAGCCTCCACCTTGTCCAGAGCTTCCCAGGGCAAATCCAAGTCCGATCGACCCAAGTGCCCGTAGGCCGCCACCTCTTGATAGAACCGGCCACCCCGATCGCCCGGTAACCGTTGCAGATCGTAGGTTTGGATGATGCCAGCGGGCCGCAGCTCAAAGCAATTGCGAATGGCCGTGAGCAGTTGGTCTTCGTCTACCTTGGCGGTGCCAAAGGTTTCGATCGAGATACTGACCGGACGAGCCACCCCGATCGCGTAGCTAACCTGCACTTCGCACTTGTCTGCCAAGCCAGCGGCCACCACGTTTTTGGCCACATGGCGACAGGCATAGGCCGCGCTACGATCGACCTTGGTGGGATCCTTGCCCGAGAAAGCACCGCCCCCGTGGCGAGCATAACCACCATAGGTATCCACAATGATCTTGCGACCCGTTAAGCCCGAGTCCCCTTGGGGTCCACCGATCACAAACTTACCCGTCGGGTTTACCAGAAAACGGGTTTCGCTCGAAGGCTTCACGATCAAGTCCGTGAACACCGGCTCCACCACCGCCGACCAGAGATCCTCCCGAATTTTGGCTTGCACAGCCGCTTCTTCGGAAAGATCCCCGATCGAAGCGGTGTGTTGCGTCGAAATCAGAATCGTATCGATCGCCACCGGCCGGCCATCTTCATAGACCACCGATACTTGAGTTTTGCCATCGGGCCGCAGGTAAGCCAATTGACCCGTTTTGCGAACCGCCGCCAATCGTCGCGCCAACCGATGGGCAATGCTAATCGGCAAGGGCATCAATTCTGGCGTTTCGTTACAGGCATAACCAAACATCAAACCTTGGTCGCCTGCCCCGATCGCATCAAGGGCCTCATCACTCATCGCCTCCCGAGTTTCCTGGGCCGCATTCACCCCTTGGGCAATGTCCGGCGACTGTTCATCCAATGCCACAATCACAGAGCAGCTCTCGGCCGCGAACCCATTGCTGGAATCGGTGTAGCCAATTTCGGCAATTTTGCGCCGAGCAATCTCAACAAAGTTCACATGGGCCTTGGAGGAAATTTCCCCTGTGATCAACACTAAGCCCGTGTTAACCACCACTTCAGCCGCCACCCGCGCCTTCGGGTCAACGGTGAGCAGCGCATCCAAAATGGCATCGGAAATTTGGTCACAAATTTTGTCGGGGTGACCTTCCGTGACCGACTCAGACGTAAATAGGGAGCGACGAGACAAGGACACTGGCCCTCCAACAGCGAGACAGACTGATTGCTGATAAGCGAAGCGATTATATCACTGGTCTCTATTTGCCTTAGGTAACCATTAGTACTTGTGCTTTTTCATGAAAACTCTGAGGACTATTATTCACGAGTGAGTTCAATGAGTTGCTTGGGTTGATTCATGGAACTCATGTGGGCTTAATTGATGAGACTCATTCTTGAACTGGTTAATTAACGGTTAAATCAATGGAGTGATCTATTGCTTGGCTGGACAGTTAATTGAGAAATAAATCTGAAAAATTCGTTTATTAATAAATTTGAAATTCGTTCGAGAATTGACTTGTTAATTTATGCGATCGAAACTTGTGTAATCAAAATTTATGTGATCGAAAGCTAAGCGATCGAAAGCTAAGCGATCGAAACCTGAAGTGCATCCAAACTCTGAATCAGAAAATCGGCCTGTAGTTCTGACAGGGCCTGGTTGCGCATCTCTTGAACATCAATCGCCTTGGGGGGAATGGTGCGCGAAACAATCGTGTTGGGGATTGCGTAGGTACGGTCAATTCCGATCGCGGCGGCCAAACCCGCAGCCCTCGCTGCCTGCATGTCAATTGCAGAGTCGCCCACGAGCAAGACCCGATCGGGCGCAACTCCCAACTGCTCGCACAAGCGCCAAACACTAGCTGGGTCTGGCTTGGCGGGCCCTGTGTTCGCCGCGCCAATCACCTGAATCCATTGGCCCAGGTCATACCGCGTCAGAAACGCTTGGGTATGTTCCAGCGTATCCCCCGTCAAAATCCCTAATTCCAAGCCCGATCGCGCCAAGCGCTCCAGGCAAAATTCCGTCTCCTCATAGGGCCAAGTTTGCAACGCCTTGTCCCCACAGATGCGATCGGCCTCGGCAAAGGCCTGTTGCACCAGGGCGATCGCCGTAGACCAGCTACAACCGGTTTCCGCCACGTAGGCCGCTGCCGCCACACAGTTTTGCTCACGAGTTCCCACCGCCATCAGCCCGGCCGGATTCCAGCGATCGGCACTGGCCCCCATGGCCAACAGCAGGCGATCGTCCACCTCGGGAATACGGGACTGAATAGCCTTGACCCTCGCTTGGGCCAACAGCCGTAAAAAGCCGCTTGTATCGGCCAACGTTCCATCCTTATCGAACAGAACCGCCTCAATTCCCTCTAGGGGATGACCATCTACCCAAACTGTTAACACGAGTGGTTTTCCCAAGGGCGATCGCCCATAAAGACTACCCCCCTAAATGTTGACGTGGTCTGAACTTGGGGTTCAACCAACCAATTCCCACACCAAGGGCAAGCAAGATTTCAGACAGAATTCAAAATCCAGAATTCAAAATCCAAAAACACAACAGGCAAGGGTTTTTCGCTCCTTGCCTGTCGGGTCTCATCAATCTTACTCGTCTGCTGCGGTGGCGTAAGCGGCTTCGTCTGCGCTTTCTTCCACCTCTTCCGGAGCTGCTTCTGCAACCGGCTCAGGGGCAGCACTAGCACTGCTTCCTTGCTGTTGCAGCTTCATTTGCTCGCGGTATTTCGCCGCCATTTCTTCCGCCTTGTCATAGACCAATTGGCGGTTCTTGAGCATGTCACCGGGTTCCGGCTCAAGCTGCTTGGTCGAAAGCGAGATCCGGCCACGCTCGGCATCCAAATCGATAATCATCACCTTCACTTCGTCGTTGACGTTGAAGATGCTGTGGGGCGTATCGATGTGCTCGTGCGAAATTTCGGAGATGTGCAGCAGACCGCTCACGCCGCCGATGTCGATGAACGCACCGTAGGGCTTGATGCCACGGACGGTACCGATCACCACTTCGCCCACTTCCAGGCGGTTCATCTTGCGCTCCACCAATGCACGGCGGTGGCTCAAGACCAGGCGGTTGCGATCTTCGTCCACTTCCAGGAACTTGAGGGGCAGCTCTTCGCCCACCAGTTCTTCCTTGGGCTTGCGGGTGCTGATGTGGGAACCGGGGATGAAGCCACGCAGGCCTTCAATCCGTACCAGTGCACCACCTCGGTTGGTGGCAAACACGGCCGATCGCACGGTGGCATCTTCCGCTTGCAGTTGGCGCACCCGTTCCCAGGCCCGCATGTATTCAATGCGGCGGATTGAAAGGGTTAATTGCCCATCCTCATTCTCATCAGCCAAGATGAAGAATTCGCGCGTTTCGTTGGGCTGCAATACCTCATCCGGATTTTCGATCCGGTTGATGGACATCTCCTGGATGGGGATATAAGCAGAGGTCTTGGCACCGATGTCAATCAATGCGCCGCGCGGTTCGATGCTGAACACCGTCCCTGCCACGATGTCACCAGGGCTAAAGTGATAGTCGTATTTATCAAGCAGGGCGGCAAAATCGTCGTGGCCGAAGCCAACGTCAATGCTGTTGATGGCTGAGATTTCTTGGGTGGGCATGCTAACGTGATGGTTTGAGTGCAGTCTGCTCACAGGTTCGCCGGTTACTCGAATGCTAGGCCGTCTACTAGCGAACACGACGATGGGCTATGGCAAGCTGCGAATGCTAGTCACTGGTCTAGATTCGCCTACAGAGACGGCGTGGGACGAACTCCAGCAACCAGGGTTGACCGACTTAATATACTAGCACGATGGGTTGGTTCCGGTGGCTTGGTTGCACGGATTGGCCGGACAAGCTTCCCCGGTGCTGTTTGGCCATGGCCGAAATGCCGCCGAAATGCCGTTGAATGGGGTTCCCAAAGGACGGACTCATTACCCATAGGGCATTACCTATAGAGCATTCTCGATCGCCTAGCTAGAATCGGGGGGCATCAGGTGGCCCCGCGAGGGCCCAGGAGGGGGGGAATTTTGAGTACGAATCTTCCAATTAGCAACTATCGGCAAGCGATCGGTAGCATGACCCAACAGGTACAAACCCTGGAGGCTAAGCTACCCCTGAAGCATCCGGACTGTCGATCGCGCTTTTGGTTACATGATCGCCCAGTACAGCGTGTCTGTCTGCTATTTCACGGGTTTACCGCTGCGCCCTATCAATTTGTCCCGATCGGGGAAGCGCTCTATCGTGCCGGTTACAACGTGCTGGCTCCCCTCATGCCGGGTCACGGGCAAGCGGGAAAATGGAACAGCCAAACCCCGCCTCCCCTCCCGATCGACCCCAAGGTGTATCAGAACTTTGGGTTGGAATGGGTGGCCAAGGCACGCACCTTTGGTCAACAGGTCTCGATCGGGGGGCTTTCCGGCGGCGGCACATTGGCTGCTTGGTTAGCGCAAGAACGCCCCCAGGATATTCACCGCGCCCTTCTGTTTGCGCCCTACCTCAGCAGCAGCAGCAAAGTGGTTGACTTGTTCGTTTCCAAAACCCAAGGCTACTTTTCTTGGGGCAAAGGGGCCGAAAGCAGCAGTTTCGATCGCCCCGGTTATCCAGGTTTTGCAGTGCCCGCCTTGGCCACCATGCTGAAAATGGGTCAACAGGTGCTCGATCGGGCCCATCGCCAGCCCAGCGCCCCCCTGTTTGTGATCTCCAGCCAAAGCGACCAAGCCGTTGGCATTTGGGATCATCGTGCCCTTTGGGAAGACACCCGCAAACGCCAACCCATTACCTGGCAACTGGTGTTTAACCGTGTGCTCGATATTCCACACACGATGATGACCCAAGAGGAAGGCAACCGCTACGCCTCCCTGCTGATTACCCTCACCCAGGCCTTCATTGAAAGCAGTCTCACCTGGTCAGATGTGGAGGCGATCGCCCGACGGATGATGAACAGCGAAACCTTCATGGATGCCGTGACCAAACTGCGACTCACCGATCGTGTTTCCGTTCACATGCCCGCCGCCATGACCTTGTTTGACAAGCGGGCCTTTGCAATGGATGACTTACTCGGAGAAAATCGCGACTGATTCTGGTGTGACTGACTTGGAAAAAAATCGCGATCGATCCTGAGCACTGCGGATTTTTGGGCGACGAACGCGCTGATTGACCGTTGGTTCCTGATCCTTGCGGGGCTGGGTTTTTATGCGATCGCAGTCAGACTCGGCCGAGTCTTTCGCAACTGATTCTTTCGCAACTGATCCAACAATCCCAAACCTCAGGTATTCTGCAAAAACTAAAAACTCGCTGATGGCAATGCCCAATTTATGACCCCAGCCAGAACCATTTGCCTGGGCTTTTTAATGGTGATCACGGTAGGCGCAATTCTCCTCATGTTGCCTATTTCCCTGACTAATCATCAGTGGAGCGATCCGATTACCGCGCTTTTTATTTCCACTTCGGCTGTTTGTGTGACCGGACTTTCGGTAGTTGATGTGGGGAAATATTACTCATTCTTTGGTGAGTTTGTGGTTGCTCTCCTAGCCCAAATTGGTGGATTGGGCTATATGACCGCCACAACTTTTCTGTTGCTGATTTTAGGTCGTCGTTTTGGCTTAAAGGATAAACTTGCCTTGCAACAATCGCTGGATATGCCCGGCATTTCAGGCGTTTTGCAATTGGTGAAATCCATTATTGGCGCAACCCTCCTGTTTGAGCTAACCGGTGCATTTTTACTGCTGGGGGTTTTTGTCCCTCAATTGGGTTGGAATTTGCAAGCAATTTGGTTCTCGGTATTCCACAGCGTCAGCGCCTTTAATAATGCCGGCTTTGGGCTATATGCCGATAGCTTCGTGAAGTTTGTAGAATCTCCTTTGCTGAACTTCACCATCACAGGCTTGATTATTTTTGGAGGAATTGGTTATCAGGCAATTATGGAGCTGTTCTTTTGGGGGCGATCGCGCTTAGGTCGTAATCACGCCGCTAGCCTGCGTCCCGATCGCTTCATGTTTTCGCTCAACTTCAAAATTGTCACCACCACAACCTTGGCCCTCCTGGTGATTGGAACAGTTGCCATTTTGATTACCGAGTTTAATAATTTGGACACACTCGGTAACCTCAGTTGGAATGGCAAACTTCTGGCTGCCTGGTTCCAGTCGGTTACCACCCGCACGGCTGGTTTCAACACAATTGATAATGGAAAATTGGGATCGGCTGCGCTGTTTGTGACTATTGCCCTGATGTTTGTGGGAGCCAGTCCTGGCAGTACTGGCGGCGGCATCAAAACCACCACCATCCGAATTTTAACCGGCGTGACTCGAGCAGTTCTGCAAGGTCAAAGCTCCGTCATTTTGTTTAATCGCCAAATTCCAATGGCGTTGATTATGAAGGCGATCGCGGTTTTTTTGGGATCCCTCAGCGTGGTTGTGGTTTCTACCATTTTGTTAACACTATTTGACCCAACGATTCCGTTTGTTCAGTTGTTTTTTGAAGTAGTTTCTGCTTTTGCAACCGTTGGCCTATCCACAGGTATTACAGCGCAGCTCTCCGTTGGTGGCAAATTAGTTCTCATTGGCACGATGTACATTGGTCGGGTTGGCATTTTGATGCTCATGAGTACTTTAATTAGTGAAAATGCTCGCAGTGTGATCCGCTATCCCGAAGAGGAATTGCTAGTGGGATAATTTGGCTCTGGCGCAATTTTCTTTTCCGATTAGCCCATTTTTCGATGAGCTGATTTGATGCGATCGGCCTGATTAATTCACTGAATTAAAGAAATTGATTGGCTAGCTCGATCGGCTCGATTAAATCAGTTTGCTTGATTCGCCTCATAGGCTCGCTTTAAATCATCTTGATTCTGTTATTGATGGAGATCTCAAATGCAGTTTGGTTCCCTTGGTTTTTGGCGCAATTTTCGCAGCACCAACAAACAATACGTGGTGCTGGGCTTGGGTCGTTTTGGCCGTGCTGTTTGCTCAACGCTGCACCAAATGGGCTATGAAGTGATGGGAATTGACTCGGGTGAGAAACAGGTAACTCAGGCGCTGAATGATAATATTGTGTCCCACGCATTGCAATTAGATACAACCGATCGCCAGGCCCTTGCAGAAGCTGGAGTCTTTGAATTTGAAACAGCAATTGTGGCGATCGGGAATTACATTGAAGCCAGCACCATCACCACCCTAAACCTCAAAGATGGCGGCGTGAATTACGTGGTCGCCAAGGCATCCACCGAAATTCATGGGCAATTGCTGGATAAGGTGGGAGCAAATTTAGTCATTTTTCCTGAGCGCGAGATGGGCTGCCAAGTGGCACGAATGCTCACCCGGCCCAACGTGCTGGAACGACTAGATTTGGATGCCAACAATAGCGTGGTTGAGCTGGTGATTCCTGAGGAATTTGAAGGGAAAACACTGCAAGAACTGCAACTGCGATCGCGCTATGGTGTGAATGTTTTGGCTGTGGCTCAACAATGCACAAGGGGCGGTGTGGAAAATATCCAAGTCAACCCCAATCCCTACGATCGATTGCATAAGGGAATGGTGCTCATTGTGATTGGTTCCAACGAAGGAATTGAGCGGTTGCCGATGTAGATGATCTAGCTCAATTGCTGATTCAACTTGGCAATTCAATTTGGCGATTCAACTGGATGACCTAGATGAGCGATTGAGATGGGTGATCTAAACTGCTAAGGCAGTTGCTCCTGAATTTTGTGCCCGCCTAAATAGCTTCTTGCCAGGGAAAACCGCTACCGTTGCCATCACCCAAAGGCAACGTCATGAAGGGAATACCATTGGCAAAAACTGAAAGATGGCGGGCCACATTCAAGGCTGTGATTGGTTCTACCAAAGCCCCATAAAGACCCAACAATTTTTCAGCAACCGATCGATTGGGACAGTGAATTTCCAAGGTTCGCCACCGCCGCCGAATTCGACATTGGCGCAAAATTTGTAAGCGGCGGTTCAGGTCAGGATCTTCGCGGTAAAATCCAAAATGACGCGCCCAAAGTCGAGGTTGAAATTCATAGTCTATCCTCCCGCGATCGAAACGGGCGATCGCCCTCATCACACTAATGATGGTCGGTGGCGATTCCCATAGGCATCACCTTTGGTGGCTGGGGATTAGGAGCCAATAACCGTATTTCGATTGAAACGCGCTTTCGCAAAGGCGGCCAGGAACTGACAAAAGAGTTCACGACCGGTTGCACCTCGTTACGAAAATCGTTAAAGTCCGCAATTTTCCGTTTCAATTGACATGGATGAACCCAAATTGACGGGATCCACTGATCAGCGGCCGATTCAAAGCTGATCAGAATCTGATCAAGGCGATCAAGCTGATCAATCTGATCAATCTGATTAATTTGCTCAATCTGATCAAAACTTGAGCGATTGGTGGTCAAATGCCGGTTGATCGCTGGTTAAAATTTGGGCCGCTTGCGGTCTAGATGGTGGCCGATTCAAAGGTGCACAAAACTGCATCGAATCGCACAAATTAACGAAAAATTATTGACGAAAAATTATAGTCGATTGGGGTGAATCACAACGGATGCTGCCATCGGAGCTATTAATTCATCGACGACGCGGTGAACAAATTATCCCGAAGCGCTTGCCTTTGGGCCCAGAGCACCTCAGCCAAGCCCAGGCCACAATCGCCCAATTTCAAGCGGCTGTGGGTCAGCCCAAATTGCAACTCGATCGCGCCTTGGCTGAACTAGAAGGCACTAGCCCAGATTTCAAAGTGCAGCGAGGATTTGCGCATTTGTTGGAATCGGGATTTTCGACCTTTGAAGTGGTCAGCCCGATCGAGCCGTTGGCCCTTCGCCAGCGGGTCTTTGCCTTGGCCAATGGTCAGCCTCCCAGCCGCGATCGCGCTTTGGCCGTTTGGGAACAGGTGGCCCGGGAGTTGTCCACGGAGGGCGATCGGGAAGTTTTGCCCTCGGAATTACAGCAATCTTTATACGCTGATTTGCCCCAAAACCGAATTTTGACGCAATTTGATCCTCCCACCCCCGAAGCCCTGATTCATCGCTATAACCTGTCCCAAGTTCAGGGAATTTTCTATCGCGCAAGTCACCTAAAAATTGATGCCTATCGCAATGATCCCGGCGAATATAAATTGCTCTTTCGTTATTTAAAACTCTTTCAGTTAATGACCTATATTGAGGGTGATGAAGACACAGGATTTACGATTAGTGTGGATGGGCCCGCCAGTTTGTTCAAAGCCAGCACGCGCTATGGTTTATCACTGGCAAAGGCGATCCCGGCCCTGTTGCATGTGACGAAATGGCGGGCAATGGCCACCTTGCAGGATCCCGATCCCCTCACCCGATCGCCCCAAGAACGGTTCTATGAACTGACGGCAGATTGCGGTTTAGTCAGTCACTATCCAGCCGGTAAACCCTTTGACAGCTTAATTGAAGAATCTTTTGCCAAGCGCTGGAAAAGCACCAAAACCGATTGGAAGCTGGAACGCGAAGTGAACCTGATTCCCATTCCTGGCAGCGTGGCCATTCCGGATTTTCGGTTGGTGCATCCCGATGGGCGATCGTGGATCTTAGAAATCGTTGGCTATTGGCGACCGGACTATCTGCGCAAAAAGTTTGCCCAGGTGATCAAGGCCGATCGCCCCGATTGGGTTTTGGCCATTTCCGAACGCTTAAACCTAGAAAAGGCGGGTCTCGATGCGCGCCAACTACCCGCCAAGGTGATTTGGTTCAAGGATCGGTTGGCTCCCAAGGCGGTTTTGGAGGCGATCGGGGAAACCGATGCCTAGGGGCAAAAAACGCCGATCGCCTAGGGGCTGTTGAGGAAAATGCCCAGCGCACCATGCACTCGGGCCGCGCTGCGGGACGGGCGATCGACAATCCGCCCACCCACAACCAACGTGGTGGAACTGCCGCCATCGAGGTTTACCCCGTTCACAATCCCCATTTGCCGCATTAATTGCGCCATTTCCGAGAGCGACGGGCCGCGACCGCCCACGCGATTTTGCACAGCCACCACCAACAACCGACCATCGGCCGTTTGTCCAAAGCCACTGCGCGCCGCCAACTCCACAATGAAGGCATCGCTGAAGCCTTCGCGTTTGGCATCCAAGACAATTTGCCCGTTTTGCAGCATCAGAGGGCCAGCGGCAACGATCTGGGGTAGGCCGTCAAAACCGCTAGGGGTGCTGCTGCTTTGCAACCGCACAGTGGTTCCCACAGGCAAGGCCGCCGCCACGCTGGAGAGCGATCGCGCCACGAGCAGATAGCCATTGACCGGAATCGGAAAATTGCTGCTGCCGGCCGGGCCCCCCGTGAGCTGTTGCGCCACCCGAGCGCCCTGCACCAAAATGCCTAATTCCCCATCGCTGAGGGTTTTGTAGCTGCTGCCCCAATCGCTGGTGTAGCGAGCAATGCCCCCTTGAATGTAGCCACTGTTGAGGGTGGTGAGTGTCCAATTTTGGCTGCCAGCGCTGATTTGCTCCCGCAGTTGCAGGCGATCGAACAAAAATTGCCCCGCATCATTCCAGCCCACGGCCCCACGACCCAAGATGGGGCCCGACAGCCACCGGCCATCGCGCCGCAGGGCCCCCAAGGGCAGTTGGGTATTGCGGTTGAAGTAACCGCCATTGATGCCAGCGGGCGCTTCCCACTGGCGGATGGTTTGCACAAGGGGGGCAATGCCCGTTTGGCCGGCCGCATTGGGCGGCAAGGGCCGCAGCCGCAGACCCGGTTGGCGCGGGTTCAGCTCTAGCCACTGCACCGGAAACCGGGCAGACCCAAGGCTGAGGTATTGCTGCCGCCAGGTGAGGCCATTGGCCCAAGCGATCGAACGACTGGGAAGCCAATCGGGCCGCAAATCAATCACCAGTCGATCGGGCTGCACCAGGGTGAACGCCCTGGGCCGCGATCCGCTAGGAATGGGAATGCGGACGATGGTACGGTTCCCGGCGGCGGTGATGTTGAGGGTGCTGCTGTTGGGCGGCAGGGCCGATCGGGCATCGAGGGCCACAATCAGGGTGTTGCCGTCTTCTTCCAGTTGCACCGCCGTGGGCCGATCGAAGTCCAGCACATAGCGCGGGCCCCAAGCCTGATTTCCCTGGCGCAAGGCTCTGAGGGTGGAAACGGCGGCGGTGATTTCCAGGGTGCTACCGTTGGGCCGCAACTGCCACCCCCGATCGCGGGCCCAATCGGTAATGTCCAAATAGCGAAAAGCACCAACTTGCCGAGCCGCCAAGGTCACGGGCATGGGCGAAAACCATTGAATTGGCTGGCGATCGGGCGCATTAGTATCCAGCAAATCAGCCCCCACTAACTGGGCGATCGCCCCGTCGGATAGGCCAATGCGGGTTTGGCCGTTCTCGCTCCAGCGGGCCCAACTGGCCCAACTGTTGGGAATCGATCGACCATTCACCGTGATTTGGGTGCTGGTTTCCGCCCCGGCCGCCACTTGGGCAATCACCGACAGTGGCAGCAGGGAATCGGCCTCGCTCAAGGACTCGGAACCGTTGAATTCAGAACCGTTTGACACAGAACCGTTTGACACAGAACCCATCGATCCAAAATTTGCTGATTTTTCAGATGCTTTTGCTAATTCAGCGGCTAATTCAGAATTGTCAGAATTGGCGGACTCAGAACCCATGGGCCCAGATGCTGCACTGGGTAAGGCGATCGGTGCAACGGACTTCAGGCTAGCGGTTTGTATTCGGGGTTGGGGAGCCGTTTGGGCCAGGCCAGGCATTGCCCCCCACCCCAGGACGATCGCCCCACCCACGCCCAGCCACCAGCGGCCCGAGCCTGTGGGGTTGGATTGCTGACCCGATCGCCCGTAGCCACGCCGGCTCGATCGACTGTGTGCTTGCTTGCTCTGCACCGTTGTCACCCCAATTCCTGCCATGACTGCAAATTACTGCCCGCCAGTCTACTGATTGCCACTGATTGCCACTGATTGCTAATTGATCGATCCTGATCGCCCGATCGCCCCGCACTGCTCGCCGCATCCGTCAGCAATGAGCCATTGATTAGCCCACTGGGAAGCCTGCCGCCTCGATCGCCTCGCGAATCGTGCCTTCTGCCGACTGGGTTTCCACAATCACCTGCTTGGTAGCCGGATCGCCCTGCACCGTCGCCTGGGGATCCACCTCCTGCACCGCGCGGGTAATGGCCGCCGCACAGGAAGCACAGGCCATGCTAGGAACCGTAAATTGCAGTGTCATAGACTCTTGAAAATCTTGAAAATGACGTTGAAATGACCTTGAAACCACATTGAACAATCACGCTCCAAGAGCGCGGCCGGGGCGCAAGCTAATTTCCAGACGCTTGGCCAAGCGGTACACTGGCAACCGTCGCCCAGCCTAGCATTATCGCCCTCGATCGCTCATGGATCTGCAACTGGTTCAGTTTCTAATTAATGGGGTCGCCGTCGGCTGCATCATTGCCCTTGCCTCCGTGGGTTTAACCCTCACCTACGGCATTTTGCGCTTGTCAAACTTCGCCCATGGGGACTTGATGACCCTCGGAGCCTATTTGGCTTGGGTCGCCAACAGCGCGGGGGTGAATATTTGGCTGGCGATCGCCCTCGGAGCCTTGGGAACCATTGGCGTGTCCCTGTTGAGCGAAGTGGCGATTTGGCAACCCATGCGCCAACGCCGGGCCAACTCCACCACCTTGATCATCATCTCGATCGGGGTGGCCTTGTTCCTTCGTAACGCGATCGTCCTGATTTGGGGCGGCAACAACCAAAACTATGACCTGCCCGTGGCCGCTGCCTTTGACCTGTGGGGGCTGAAGGTCAAGTTTTACAACATTGTGGTGGTGGGTTTGGCGGCCCTGGCGATCACCGGTTTGCATTACCTCCTGCAAAATACCAAGGTCGGCAAAGCCATGCGGGCTGTGGCCGATGACGTGGACTTGGCACGGGTGACCGGCATCAACGTGGATTGGGTGGTGCTGTGGACTTGGATCATTGCCGCTGGCCTGACGGCTTTGGGTGGCGGCATGTATGGGCTGCTAACGGCCGTGCGCCCCAACATGGGCTGGTTTTTGATTGTGCCGATGTTTGCCTCGGTGATTTTGGGCGGCATTGGCAATCCCTACGGGGCGATCGTGGGGGGCCTGGCGATCGGGATTGCCCAAGAAGTCAGCACCTATTGGCTGCCTACGGAATACAAGATGGCTGTGGCCTTGGTGATGATGGTTTTGGTGCTGCTGGTGCGGCCGCAAGGTCTGTTTCGGGGCACAACTTAAAAGTGGCAGCCTGAGAAATCAAGACAAACTCGAAAAAACCAACTCAAAACAACAAGCTCAAAACAACAAGCTCAAAACAACAAACTCAAAACAACAAACTCGAAACACAGGATCCACAGGCCACTATTGCGAATCGATCGGCCAGCTTGCGATACATCGGCAACCGTTGAATAGCCCCGATCCGGTTGACTGGCCCCCACCCGCTGACGGCCGTTTCGGCGGTTTGAAGCATCACAGCGGCGCAGAGATGCGGAAAAACAGTAGCGGTTGCTACATCAACCTTGATGAATTCCGTTCGCAATTGCCGTTATTTAACCTGCTCGCCTGGAAATTCTCCTGAAACTGGCCCCACTGACTGGAAGCAGTAGATCAGCCAGCCAGGAGGGGATTTCATGCTTGCTCAAGCCACACCGCCAGGGTTACCAGATACCCAACCAACGGATGTTTTGTTGGGGCAAATTGAAGCGGAACTAACGCGCAGTTTGGTTTATCAGCAGGCGATCGCCTCCTTGCAGGATTTGTTGGGTGAATCGGCGGAGGCGGTGCGGCGAGCGTTGGTGATGGTGGGCCGAGAGGCGGCGCGGCTTGCTTTGCACCGTGGCCAGTCGATCGCTGTGCCGATCGCCCTGCAAGAGCCAATGACTCCGGCCGCCGGTTTAGCGATCGCCCGCCAACAGGCTGGGGCGATTGGTCTTTGGCCGGATCCTGCCATGGTGCCGGCCCCCACTGACAACCCTTTTGACTTGCCCGAGTTGTTGATGAATGTGTTTGAAGGAACTTGGGCTACGCCGGATTACCAGAACACCGCTACCCAGCAGCCGATGATTGATACCACACCCCAGGGCCAAGCGCCCCGGAAGGCAGGGTTAAACGGGTCAAGGCTGAATCATTCACCGCTCAACGATGCAGCGCCCAGACCCTTGAGCAGTCCCCTGAGCAATCCCCGATCGGTCGTCGCCATTACTCTACCGGAGATGGATCCAATGGATTGGGATGAGAGTTTGCGGGCCATGGGTCGCACCTTGGCCGAGGTTCGGCAACAGTTGGGCTTCAACTTGGAACAAATCCATGTGCGCACCCATATTCCTTTGCGCCATTTACAGGCGATCGAGTCCGGCGACCTGAGCCGCTTACCGGAGCAGATTTATGTGCGTGGCTTTGTGCAGCGCATGGCGGAAGCGTTGGGCCTGGATGGCAAGGCATTGGCGGCCGCGTTGCCCCGCACGGAATCGGTGGCGGTGGTTCCCGATTGGTCGCAGCGCGATCGCAGCACCAACCCTGCTTTGGAACTGAAGCCTTGGCATCTCTACGCGGGCTATGGGGTGATGGTGGCCAGTGGGTTGGCTTGGGTTTCCCACGCGGCTCCTGGTGCCAGTTCGCAACCGCTCAAGCCGGTGATTCTCGATCGTGAAGCGGTGGTGTCTCCGCCCACCAAGGCCGACCAGCCCCAATCGGCTCCCGCCACCGAGGCCCAAACCCTGGATTCTTTCATTGCTCCGCCGGAAGCCACGCGCTAGGGCCTGTCGTCATTTCCTAGGATCAGGCGGAAACGATTGATTTTCCATGTCCCAGTCGTCGTAACAAGGGGCTTGAGCATCTTGTCCCCCACGATCTACTAACGGTGGAATCAAGAGACCTCTTGCACGAATAGAATAGCGGTGTAGAAAGTCGCTGTCACCACCCTCGGGAGATGCTCTACGAAAGCCTCGCCTCGCTACCCCCATCACAGTTCCGCCGTGCCTGTGGCTTTAGTCGTTCC